>JAZLET010000197.1:0-30313 GCA_045615405.1 Candidatus Fimenecus sp. | reverse complement strand
CAAGTTTGTTGCCCTGTTAAGCACCTCAGTATATTGACTTGCAAACTCCGATAATTCACCAATAGGCGAGTACTTTTTAAAAATAACCTCCCCATCAGACGCAGTATAAATCTCTAAAGGGTCTCCTTCACGGATTCGCATAGTGCGACGAATCTCTTTCGGAATAACAACCCTTCCCAAATCGTCAATTCTTCTCACAATCCCTGTTGCTTTCATATATACAAAAACTCCTTTTAATTTCAATGTTGATACTATTATTTGTGATTAAAGGGAATTTATACTGTGTGAATTTACTTTTTGACAATAGTGTGATATAATGTAGGTGACGATTTTAATGATTGGAGAAAAGCAATGGGGTTTTTCAAAAAGAAGAAAAAAGAAATTAGTAAAGAATTATTTGGAGAAAGGGTACTTAGTCAAATGCTTTTGACTACGGCTGACCAAAGTTATAGTTTGTTTGAAGAACTTAATGTGGAAATGACATTTGGAAATTATATGTTCTGTTTAGAATATTTGCTTTTTCTTACGAGCAAAATTTTGGAACAACAACACACTTTTACTGATGTCAAGATAATTACTCAATCTGCCATTGATGGACTAATAATTTTTATGGATACTATTCCAAATGAAAAAAAGAATGAAATGACAGTTCTATTTAGAGAAATGTATAACGAGATTGAGAAATATGCGAACGAAATTTGTGGTGATATTGGTTCGGAACAAGAATTGAAAAACTTATCAAAGGCTTTTCTCGAAGATTGTGGTTTGCAAAATGGTATGTTAGAAAATTTACACATATTCTTATTCTTTTCGGGATTTATTATTCATCATTCAAGCGATATTTTGAATGATGAAATTGTAATAATATAATGAGAATGTATAGTAAAAGCAGAGTGATGTTTCACTCTGCTTTTAGAAATTATATAGATACAATAATCGCAATGACCGATAATATCAAAGAAATTCCTGCAAAAACTGTTCCTATTGCAGTCCACAAAAGAGCCTTGTCAATTTTCGTGTTGCAAAGGCATTTAAACGCCCGTATGTAGTTGTTTATTTTACAAGTGATGTTCTCCTTTAATATCTTAAAAGAAATTTCACAAGTTTCTATATTCTCAAATTCCTCCTGAAATACAGACCAATAGTTATCGATTATAGCGTTAAATTTTTTTGTGCACTTATTTATCAAATCGTTATATTGTTCGGCGGCAAGCTTTCTTCCAGAATTATTAAATAATATTTCTATTTTTTCTAAAAGTTCGGTACACTTACAACTAACATCTTTTTCAAAATCTTTTGTTAAACGAACTACTTCGTAGCCACCGTATGCACGACTTTTAGTTTCTTTTGCCGTCTGTTTAAATTTAGCATTATAGAATGAAAAATAAACAGTTGCGTCATCAAGATAATCATTTACAACATTAATGAGCGTTTTATAATGCTTATCTCGCATAAGTAATCTCCTCCATATATTTCTATTACAATTATATCACATTCTTATTCATAAAACAAGCGAGGTGAATTTCACCTCCCTTGTTTTATATCGTTTCAAAATACTATGTACTGCAATCGCAAACTTTTCTTGGGGTGTCAATGAGTTATCCAGCGGGTCTTCTTCACGGATTCGCATAGTCCTACGAATCTCTTTCGGAATAACAACCCTTCTCTTATCATCGTTTTTTCTTTTAAATCCGCTTGCAACTTGTTTAGTTTTAAGGAATTTATATTGCTTAGATTTACTTTTGAAGTTAAATATGTTATAATATTCATATTGTTTCGTTTCGCTTGTATTTAATGTGAAAATTTATATAGAGTTGAGGTGGTTTTATGAATTATGAAGTTTTTATTTCATTTAAGCACACAGATATGAATGGTGAAATTACGCGAGACTTTGAAATAGCAAATGAATTATATCACCGATTGACAAGTATGGGGTATTCAGTGTTCTTTTCTGAAAACTCTTTAGAACAAATTGGTAGCTCTCAATACAAGAATGATATTGATGATGCATTGGATACCGCGCGTGTTTTGGTGGTCGTTCTCACAAAGGCGGAGTATGCCACAACACAGTGGGTACAATACGAGTGGAACAGCTTTTATAATGACTATTTGTCTGGAGTTCGCCCAGATGCACATTTATTCACGCTGACTGCAGATGTTCTTCCCGCACAACTGCCAAGAACACTTAGAAATGTGCAAAACTTTGATTACTATGAGAATATAGAAAAAATTTGCACTTATATAAAAAACATACTTCCTAAGAAATCAAAAGATTGTGACGATATTGAAGAAGCGATTACTGACCGAAATATTTCCATTATCACTGGTCGGCAAATAACACGAGATGATATTAGGCAGGCGGTTGAATTAGACCTTTTGGTATATGACGATGTATACCATGTGGACACAACTCAATGTGAAGAGTGGTTTTGTGTGAATCCGGATATTTATGTTATGGCAAAAGATGAAGCCAATGACAAAGTTATTGCATATGTTAACATTTCGCCGGTAACTGATGAGTGTTATGAGAAAATAAAGAACGGCGACTTTATTGATACAGGTATAACAGCTGATATGATTTTGAGTTATGATATGCCATTCCCTTACAGCTTGTATTTTTCCTCTATTGTGATACATCCGGATTATCAAAATACGAATGTTTTTATGAAGTTGCTGAATGCCATAGTCAATAAGTTTGTCTATTTAGGTGAACATGAAGTTTACATAAAACGGATGATTGCGGATGCGGTAACGCACAATGGTGAAAAATTTTGTAAACTTTTCGGTATGAAAAAACTGAAAGGAAGCAATCACGAATCTACATTATACGAAATCAAAATGATTCCACCACAGTTTAGAATTTTATCTAAAAAATGTAAACAATTATACGATTATTATCAAAGTAAATATCAAGAAAGCCCTTACTTATTTGATGACATAGATGATGTATAAGAATTAATACAGGGGACGTTTCCTTGTGCTACATTCAAAAACAAAACAAGCGGAGTGATTTCACTCCGCTTTGTTTTATCTAAAATCATATTAGCAAGTCCCAGCTGTCTTCTGAATTATTAGCAGGTGCACGGTGCGCCCAAGGGCCTTTTCCGTATTTTGTGAACAGTTTATATTCAAGCTCGTGGCACTTACTTGCGGGGCAACATTGCCAAGCGACGGTTATTTTATCACGGTTTTCATTGTTTACCGACCAAAAATCACCTGCACGTGCACGGTCATCATAATTTAAGTTGTAATACTGACGCAAACGCCAGGCTACACCGCAAGAGCTCCCCTTGTCGTAAGAGGCGCGACCACACTTCATGACTTGTCCATTAAGCTTAAGCACATATACACCTGGTGTGCTATCGGCTATATTGATTGCCGCGGATAAAGGTATGTTTTTCTTGACTTGATAACTTTTTTCATCCCTTTTTGTAACGGTGCAATCTTCATTTAGTTGCTTGTCTGTGCGACGAAGCTCTTTGTGTGAAGATTCCTTTATAAGAGGTGAAACAGTAAGACAACACGCTCCAACGCTTGACAATATTTTACCTATTGTTATCCATTTTGAAGCGGTGAGTGCCATAGTAAGTCCAGCGATTAACATTTTTTCGTCTCCTTTATTTATTTTCAAAAACAGTAATAATGATAGAGCCTACTGCAGTAAGTACAGCGCCTATAATTTGAAACATTTTCTTCACCTCACTTTCTATCGTTTTTGATATTTTTAATTGCGGGTGAGATTGTAAGACAACATGACCCAATAGTTGTTGCGATTTTACCAATCATAACCCATTTTGAAGCGGTGAGTGCCGCTGTAAGTCCAGCAATTAACATTTTATTGCCTCCTTTAAAATTTATAGTGTTATTTTTATGCTGCGCTTTCTTCTAACTTGCGCTCAATATTTGAACGGATTGAAAGAAAATCAACATAATTAATACCAGTAGCATGTACTAATTCACTTGCAACACATCCACGTGTTGAAATAACCTTAACTTCTTTGCCTCGTGATTTTAACAGTTGTAGTGCACGTTCAAAGTCGCCATCACCGCTGATTAAAATCGCCATGTCATAACGGTCAATCATATTAAACATATCTAAGACAATCTCAATGTCAAGATTTGCTTTTTGTGTTGTCTGACCGCTTTCGTGGTCGTATATGGTCTTAACCGGCTTGGTTACTAGTGAATAGCCAATATATGCCAATTTGTCATAAAATTTTCTTTGGCTGCTATCAGTTGATACTCCTGTATAGTAGATTGCTTCAACAATATCACCATATTGTTTGCAATGCTCTAAGAGTCTCTCGGTATCAACGCTCCAGCCTAACTTCTTTTGTGTATAGAAAAAATTTGCACCATCTAAAAAAATTGCAACTCGTTTCATTGTTTTTGTTCTCCTTTGATTTTATGGTTTGATTATAACCGATTGATTTTGTTTTTTCGTCCACTAAAAGTGGAAAAATTTGCGAAACGTATTTTTGATTGCATCTTTAATATAGCACAAACATTTTTGAATTGTTTCCACTATTTGTGGAAAGTTAAATAAAAAAAGTGAGCATATACATCGTTGATGTTATATGCTCACTTTTCTTGTTTTTTTAATAGATTATTTTAATGGTATTTCATTAATAATTTCGCTGCTACCATTATAAAGCCAAACCTTATCTTGTGTAACGCAGAATGAGTTATAGTTCCAATCTGAGTAATAAAGATAATCATCCAAACAAACAACCTCTAAAAATTCT
Organism: Candidatus Fimenecus sp.; assembly: GCA_045615405.1. Classification (GTDB taxonomy): domain Bacteria; phylum Bacillota; class Clostridia; order Oscillospirales; family Acutalibacteraceae; genus Fimenecus. The sequence continues at coordinate 25,568 of JAZLET010000197.1, read as the reverse complement.
AGACCATTAAATTCATAAATATAATTTTTTTCGTTTATTTCTACAGCAATGTAAAGGCTATTGCCATCAAAAAATGTTGATTTTGTTTGTCCAGGAACGGCATAATAGTTAATCATGTCACCGTTTGTGTTTATTTCGTCTAAATTTTGCTTAAGTATATCAAACTTATAGATTTTATCACCAATAATCGCATCAGGTTTAGTGCTGATTTCACCTAACGAGCACCATTTGTTAGAGTCTATTAAATTATCGTTAAAAGCGTCACAATATAAGACTCCATCGGAAAAGAAGATTCCTGTAAATCCATATGATTTTCCACTATCTATTGCATTGTATACAGGTGTTGCTCCAATTGTAAATGAAGAGTCTACTTCATAAAGGGCTGCGCCTGAGGTTGTAAGCCCAACAATGTAAAGCGTAGATTTAAAAGGATTATAGATTAGTTGAGGATTTATAATGTCCGTTGATAATACTACATCTATATTGGTTGATGACTTAAGGTGGCGTTGACCTTCGCTTTCTTCAATATAGACAACAGTGTTATCTTTTAGCGCCACCATTGAAGTTATATTTCCTACATTATTTCTTGCGGTGGTCATTTTTTTAGTTGTTGTATTTTCGTTATTGCCTTGTGTATTGCTTATGTCATTAAACGCGTTTGTTGTTGAATCTGAGGAAATTCCAGGAGACTGTATATCATTGGAATTGCTTTTAGATGAAGAATCAAGAGCAAAAACTATGCCAACTACCAAGACTGCAACCAAACACAAAATACCAAGAAAATACCAAAGAATTCGTTTTCTTCTTTGTAAATATTTTTCTAAAGTTTTTTTAAGAGCGTCGGCATTTGGATATCTTTTATCGGGAAGTTGGTGTATACATTTTTGTATAATTTTTTTAAGACTTCCCTTGTAGGTTGTTTGACGCTGATTTGAAAGAACGTTGCCGGTTAACATTTTATGCATAGTTACACCTAATGAATAAACATCGGATGCTGGTGTTGTTTGACCATAACCGTATTGTTCAGGTGATGCATAATCCTCGGTTAAGATGATTTCTGTATTTTGCTTTGCACCCTTTTTATAGGTGCGTGAAATATCAAAATCAAATACCTTAACACGATTATCTTGTAATATCATAATATTCAGCGGTTTTATATCATTGTGAATGACTGGTGGCTTTTGCTGATGCATTTCGCTTAAGCCTTTACAAATATCAATTACTATTTCAGCAGTCTTTTTTTCTGAAAAGACACCTTCTTGTTCAATAATGTCTTCTATGCAAGTGCCTTCCAAATACTCCTCTAAAATATATGTATCACCGTTTGCATAAACATAATCATATACCATTGTAAGATAAGGATTTCTAATATTTTTAAGTACTTCACAAATAGCAGATAAATCTCTACCTTTGCAAACTCTTAAGATGCAGGTAGTTTCAATTCTATCATAAAACACCTTACTAAGTATGGTGTCTTTATTGCTGTCGTTTCCCTTTATATAACTTTGATGAGTGACTTGCGACATCATCATGTCTAATGCAAGATTATTTTCGCTTGGCATGTTTATCATCCTTCTCCTCAAATGTCATTTTACATTTTTTTTCAATTAACAAATCATTAATTTCACAAAGGTTTAAGCCGTTGTTAATACCATATATAACTATAGCATCCTCTTCTAATTTTGCATAAAGCTCTTTATGACCTGATAATTTGAGCAATTCATTCATTTCATCTAAATTGACGCCCAGGGCTAATCCAAGCTGAATAATTTGATGCTTTCTAGAGGGACGCCCATTAATAATATCATAAGCCATTGATTTGCTAATTGTTGTTAATGCAATTACTTCACCGCGTTTTTTACCATATTTTTCTTCTAATTCCTGAAAGCGTTTGCCAAAATTTTCTTTTGGTAATTCTTTAAGATATTGGTCTAATTCTTCGCGGTTAGTTGCTTTTTTTAATTTTCGGCTTTGAAATTCAGTTGAATTGTTCATTTTTAATCCACCCTATTGAGAGTTTGTTTAAGGTAAGTATATCACAGAAAAAATGTTTTTTCAATAAAATAAGCCTTAAATACAAGGATGAAATAATAAAGTTTTTATGTAGTTTTACACCACAATTGTAACCTTACTTCCGCCTGTTTTTTCTTTAGTGACAATGATTTGCTTGTCAATTTTTTCTTTAAGCTCTGACACGTGAGAAATAATACCAACAAGTCTATTGCCGTCCGAAAGTGTTGTCAATGCTTTTATTGCCTGTTGCAAAGATGCGTCGTCAAGAGAGCCAAATCCTTCGTCAACAAACATAGTGTCAAGCTTAATGCCACCAGCGTTACATTGAATTTCATCAGAAAGACCAAGAGCAAGTGAAAGTGATGCCTTAAAGCTTTCACCACCTGATAATGTTTTGACATTTCTAATAGTGCCATTGTAGTAGTCCTTAACATCAAGCTCAAGACCACTTTGACTGCGGTGATTTGATGCTTCCTTACGGCGTACAAGTTCATATTGACCATCTGACATAACCATAAGTCTTGTGTTTGCGCGGTCAATGATTCTATCAAAGAAGGTTGCTTGAATATATGTTTCAAGCATTATTTTCTCTTTGCCTGAAATATTACCGTTTGCAGTGTTTGAAAGTGACTTTACCCAAGTCCACTTTTCTTCAATAGAAGTAAGGTCAGTTGACTTTTGACTAATATTTTCTTTAGCACGACTGTTAGTATAAATACGTGTTGCTATTATTTCGGATTTTTCGCTAAGTGCAGTTTTCTTTTCAATTAAGGCTGACTTTTCTATTGAAAGATTTTCTATATCAATATCTTCTTTAGATTCAAGCTGCTTTTTTAATTGTTGAATTTTGCCTTTAAGCTCAACTAATTCGTTTTGAAGAGTATTAAAATCTTTCTCGGCATTTTCAAGAGCAACCTTATGTGATTGGATTTCGGCTTTAAGCTGTGCAACAATTTCTTCAGCTTCCGCCTTGTTATTGAATTTTAACTTTTTAGCAATATTTTCAATTTGTTTTTCAGTTTCTATAAGGGTTGCTTGCTTTGCTGAAATTTCTTTTTCTTCTTCAGCTATTGATTGTTTTGTTGTGTCAATAGCTTCTTGCTTTGCTGGAATTTCTTCTTCAAGGAATTCCTTTCGTTGTATTGATTTTTCAGTTTGTGTTAACTTCTCTTCAAGACCTGCTAGCTCGTCACTAAGAGTCTTTAACAAGTTTTCAGATTCAAAATAGGCTAAACTAAATTCAACCTCGCCTAAAAGCTCGTTAATACTTGAAACAAGGTCTTTCTTTTTAGATGTTACTTCGCCTGAGATTTTTCCTGCTTCACTGCTTAATTTGGTAGCAAACATAGTTGCTTGTTCACTGTGCCATTTAGCTTGTTTTAAATCGGCTTCAGTAGGTGCTTTAACTGGCTTTTTTGCTTTTGCAGGATGATTTGTTGAGCCACAAACAGGACAAGGCATATTGTCGTTAAGTGTTTCGGCAAGAATTCCAGCTTGAGAATCAAGAAATACCTTATTAAGGTTGTTGTAGTGTTCGGTTTTATCTTTTGCCGTTTGTGCTGCAGTAGTGTATTCAGTTTGAGCCTCTTTAAGCTCTTTTTCTAATTCAGTAAAAGCGTTTAGTTTTCTTTGCAATGCTTCAATAGCTTGTATTTTTGTCTCTTTTAGTTCTATTGCATGAAGCAACTTTTGCTTTTCTTCGCCAACATTAGAGATTGTACTTAATTCTTCTTTAAGTGATTTAATGTCATCACTTAAAATAGCAAGTTTTTCTTTGTTAGCTTTACATAATTTTTTTGCTTTTTCAATTTCATCAGTTAACGAAGCGACAGTATTGCGCTTTTGCAAAAGAAGGTCGTATTCTTCATATTGAGCTTCAATTTCAGTTACCTTTTTTTGCTTTTCTTCTTGTGCTGGATTTAGTTTTTTTAATTCGCTAACTCTTGTTGAAAGAACATCAAGAGAAGGGGACTTCTCCGTTTGCTGTTGTTGAGCCTCCTTAAGCTCTTTTTCCGCTTTTGAATAAGCATCAGCCTTAATAAGCTTACCATTAATTGTATCAATGCTTTTTTCAATATCGCCAATGCTTTTTTGTACATTGCTTGACAGTTTGGTATCTTTTTCAATAAGTCTTTCAATAAGTTCAATGACATCGTTAGTCATCATTTCACCAGATTTTGCTTTTTGAACATCAATAGAAAGAACATCATCTTCGTCACACAAAATACCGCTGATGTATTGGTTGACGCTCTCTTTTGCTTTTTCGTATTCTTTTGCCAAAGTGCCGGATTCGTTTTTTAAGCGTTCTTGCAAAATTTGATAAACTTTCGTTTTGAAAATCTCACGGAAAATCTCTTGCCTTTCTTTAGTTTCCGCAAGAAGAAGTTTAAGAAAATCGCCTTGTGCAATCATAGCGATTTGTGAAAATTGATTTCTATCAACACCAATAATATCACGAATAGCATTAGTAACCTCTTTAGTGCGTGAGATTACTCTGCCGTCAGGGTAGGTGAGAGTCGCATCAGCGTTTTGTGTTGTTGTGCCATCGCCTCTCTTAGCAGGTCTTTCATAGCTAGGACTTCTTTTTACAGTATATACTTTACCTGCATTTTTAAACGTAAGCTCAACCTCAGTTGGAGTATTAGGCTCGGCATATTTTGAACGGAGCATAGATGGGTCGCGATTGTTACCGCTTGCCTCGTCAAAAAGAGCATAGGTAATCGCATCAAAAATGGTTGTTTTACCTGCACCCGTATCACCTGTGATGAGATAAATACCGTTTTCACCTAACTTTTCAAGGTCTATGGTTGTAACACCAGCATATGGGCCGAATGCTGAAATTTTAAGCTTTAATGGTCTCATTTTTCGTCCTCCCATATCTCATTAATAAGATTTTGTATAAAATCACTTTGCTCTTGTGTCATAGGTTGATTGTTTTGAGCTTCATAAAACTCTGAAAATAAATCAAAGGGTGATTTTAATTCTACATCTTCTGCACCAGTAATATGCTGATTGCGTCTTGTTCTACTGTTGTCGTAATCCAATTTCATAAGGTTAGGGTAAATTACCCTGAGCTTATTCATTGCATCTGGTATGTCATCTTCGTTGGTGAGGGTGATGTGTATGTAGTCGTTACAATTTGTATTTTCATAATTTTCTTTAAGTACAATTTCATCATAAGTGCCTTTGATTTCGCGCATATCACGATATGGAGTAAGTGGAATTGTACTAATATTTACTTTGCCTTTTGCACCCATCTCAACAACTGTTACGGATTTATTGTGTTTCGCTTCTGAGAAAGAATATTTAAGCGGAGTACCACAATAGCGTACTGTTTCACGACTCATTTTTTGCGGTCCGTGAATATGCCCAAGGGCTACATAGTCAAATGGGTCAAAAACAGTAACGTCTACATTGTCACTGCCACCAACAGAAACATCCTCTGATTCACTTCTTGAAGCACCTGTAACGAATTGATGCGTAATGATAAGGTTGCGCTCATTTTCATTAATGTTCATATTACCAATTGCAACCTTTATTGCATCGGTATAGCTTTCAATTTCAGCATCAGGGAAAAATCGGCGTACGTGAACAGGCTTTACAAATGGAAGCATATACACATTAACCTTGCCGTACTCATCATTGAGAATATGTGAAATTACCTTGCCATCATAAACAGGACTTATATGAATTCCGCTTAAATCCATAAGCCTACCACCAAAAGCAAGACGCTCAGCACTGTCGTGATTTCCGCTGATTATAAAGGTAGGAATTTTTCTTTCGGCAAGGCGGTAAATAAAGTCATCAAGCAACTGTACCGCCTCGGCAGATGGTATGGATTTATCATAAATGTCACCTGCAATAATAATGCCATCAGGTGATTCCTCGTCAATAATTCCAAGAATGACTTTAAGAATATATTCCTGGTCTTCAAGCATAGAAAACTCATTAACACGTTTGCCAATGTGAAGGTCTGAAAGATGTATAAACTTCATATATTTCCTTCTCCTTTTTTGATTTGAATTTATTATATCAAAAATCCTTGCATTTTTCAATTTAAAATACAGTTATACATTACTGAACTTTTATGTGTTTGAATGGTAAATAAAATCTTTTTTAGTATGTAATACGCGTATCGTTTGTTAAAGTGAATGATGTGGATAAAAAGAAACTGCAACAACTAATAAAATCGTGTTTTTTCGCAAGATTACTAAAAATAAAGTTGAAAATATGTTGCCTATTTTAATTGACAATAATAAAAGAAAAATGTAAAATTAAAGGGAATAACATCAATGCGTTAGATGTTGGGAAACATAAGGTTTTTGGAGGGGAATTTTTTGTTACGAAAAACCATAAGTATCGTATGTGCAATATGCATATTAATGGCTATGTTTGTTACAACTTTACCGGTATATGCTGAAACACAAACACTTCGTCCGAGAAAAATAGTTTCAGTTGTTTATGACGACTCGCGAAGCATGAAGGGCGATCGTTGGGCGTATGCTAACTATGCAACTCAGGCATTAATTGCATTTCTTGACCAAAGTGATGAGTTACACATTACTTATATGAGTGAGCCTGGCAAGTCATATAAAAAGTCGCTGAATGAAATTGACCAAGCAGTAGAGGATATGCGTAACTGGAATAAAGATGGTGTTACACCAGGCAAGAGCTTAGACACTGCGAAAAAAGCATTAGATAACGTGGCGGAAGATGATGCAAATGTACAATTCTGGCTTGTAGTTATGACTGATGGTGAAATTACTTTTGATGATAGCAATACGACTGTTCAAAGTAAGCTAGATTCTTTCAAGGGGGACAAAATGTCAAATGGTTCCTCATTGAATGTTGTTTATTTAAGAATGGGTAGCGATGACACAGACGTAACGGCTGATGAAAAGGGCGGCTTGTATGCATACTTTGCAAAGGACGATAAAGAAGTTGAAAAAGCTATTTTCAATATGGCAAGCCTTGTTTCTGGTCGTATAGATGTTGAAAATTTGAAGCAGGTTGATGATAAAACTATTACATTTTCGTCAAGATTACCAGCGTACAGTATTTCAATTCTTTCTCAGCAATCCAATGCAAAAATTAAAAGTGCTGTTGTTGGTGAAACAAAGCTTAATATAGAGCGTAATGTTTCGTTAGCATTTACTCAAGATGCTTTAAAGTTGTTTGGAAACGCTGGTGTAGTTAATAATAAGTCGGCTGGTAATAATCAGGTAATTCCAAGCGGAACATATACGGTTACATTTACGGAGAATGTCAGCGTAAATGATTTGTTGGTACAGTATGAGCCTGCAATAAATTTGAAACTGGAGCTACATAAAGACAAAAAACTTATAGACGACATTTCAAAAATAGCAAAGGATAATGTAGTTGATGCTTCTATTAAACCTGTGATTTCTGGAACAGATACAGTTATTCCAATTGATGACCTTCCTAAAGGCGTTTCATGGGGAATGGAGTACGAGGTTGATGGAAATGTTATAGATTCTGCATCAGGAACAGAACTTAATGCAATTAAAATTCAAGAAGGTAAGAATGTAATACGTGGTTACTTACAATTGCCGGGATATTCGCCGTTAGTTGTTGAAGTTGCTTTTGATATTATTGAAGTGGTATATAACTTAACTATTGCTGTTGACCAACCTTCACCATTAGAGTACAACCGAGGTAGCTTAAACGATGGTAGCATACAAGGCTCAGCGGTAACATTTGTTGTTATGAACGACGGAATTCCACTTGCTGTTGATACTATTAAAGACTTAGGTATCAATATAATCATAACTAATGTTGAATGTGACGACAGTGGGGTAGAGGGTTTCTTAAACCGTTTCGGCAAATGGAAAATTAAATGTAGTATAAAAATGAATGATGATGGTAGTTTTACACTTATTCCAAAAGAAAATATGCCATTTGTAGCATTCCTTTTGTTAGCAGGTGAGTATACGGTTGATGTAGCTCTTTCCACTGATAATACTGTAACCTCATGTGGTAGATTTACTGTTATACCATCAATTCTAGATTGGTTAGATTTACCGTTGCTTATATTGATTTTATTGATATTAGCATATATCTTGCATTTGATATTTAAGCCTAAATTCCACGGTGAAGTTGTAAATTATGAACTTTATAAACTGATTGATGAGGGAAAAGGCCTTTCACAAAATGCTTTTGACTTTAAAAAATTAAAAATGACTACGGGATTATTTGTACCGGGTCGCGCAAGTCGTTGTAAATTCCATAATTTAGAGCTTGTAGCGGAAGCGGGCCGTGTGATTATAGTGACTGACAAGTCAGTTGCTAAAACAGTTTATGCTTATGGACCTGATTCGGCAAATCCATTGCAAAAACTTGGAAGAATTGTTAGAAACCTAAAGACGACAGAATGCGAAAATGGTGATAGAGTGGCTTCTGAACTCTCTTTAACGGGTACAAATGAAAACCAACGAATTTATTTTAAAACAGCAAAAACAGATAGAAATATTTGGTGTATTTGGTTAAGCTAATTTACAAATTTATGGAAATAGAAGGGAAATGATTTAAATGGCAACAAATAAAATTCCTACACTGGTTATCGGTCTTGGCGGTGTTGGCTGTCGCGTAACAGCAGGTTTGAACAATTTATTAAGTGAAGAAGACAAGCAATATGTGGGCGCAGTAGGTATTGATACTAATGTGAACGACCTTACAAATGTTAAAAATCAAGGTCTTAAAACAATTTGCATCAGTGACAATCGTACAGTTCAGGACTATTTGCGTGAATTCCCAGAATTTTGCGAATGGTTTCCAGTACATAGATTGCTTATTCAACGTGGCTTATCAGCAGGTGCTGGTCAAATAAGAACAATTTCACGTTTGGCAGCGTTAGCAGCGCAAAAACGTGGCGATTTTAGACCTATTGAAGATGAAATTAATAGAATTACAACAAGACGTATTGATGGCACAATGCAAACATTGGCAGTAGTTATCACTGGTTCAATTACTGGTGGTACAGGTGCAGGTATGTTCTTGCAGTTGCCTTACTATATTCGCAATCTTCTTAAGAATACACAGGGAATTAATAATGTTATTATTCGCGGTATGTTTATGGGTGCGGATGTTACTCGTCCTGTACAAACATCTGAAATTAATCGTGAGGCAGTAAGCGTAAATGCGTATTCTTGCCTTAAAGAACTTAATGCTATGTATATGTCTCAGATGTATCCTGACCAGGTTGAAAAAGTTAGATTAGAATATTTTGATGATATGAATGCAACTGAAAAGGATATGAACTGGGAAGTATTTGACGAACAAAGCGCACAGGATAAGGCTGTCCTTGAAGAAAAAGAAACTGTTATTCCTTATGACTATTTGTATCTCATTGAAGGCAGTAATGGTAATTCAAGCCTTGGTAATGTTTCTATTGGAACAGTAGAAGCGTTAATGTCTCGCACTTTGTTTACATTGTTGTTTACGCCAGTTGTTAATAATTCATTATCAATTGAAGATAACTTTACACTTCCACAGCTTATTACAAATGGTATGAGTCGCTATGCTAGCTCAGGCTTGTGTCGTTTAGTTTATCCTGTTGACTTAGCAAGAGAATATGTTGTTTTATCTAATGCGAGAGAGTTGGTAAACAAAGAATGGCGCTTAGTTGACCAAAGATGTGAAGAGGCGCTTATTTTAGCACAAGCTAAGAAAAAGACCGATGGTAATGCAATTATTCCAACAATGGCAAAGAATTACTGTGAAAACTTTGAAAAAGCAGTAAAAGAAAATAATGCTCCACTTGGAGAATTGTATTCAGAAGCGTTTATTAAAAATCCTGAAACAAGAGAAGAGGTAAGCGTTGCTCGTAGCTTCTTCTCAAAAATTCTTGAACGTATAGAAGATGTGTGTAATTCAGATGTGGTTGTTAGCTGTAAAAAAGCATGCTCACTTGATGTGAGAAAGATGGAAGATTTTACCACAGCTGCAACTGCAATAACAGCTCTTGAAAATGCTCTTGAAGATTTTGAGAAAATTGCAAGAGACACTGTTTCAACTAATTATAGTACTCTTGTTAATGAACTTTTACCAGCAAGTGTAGTTAGTATGGAATCTAGTGTACAAACAGGCCTTGGAATTTACAAATGGATTTCTAAGTTGCATCCAGTTACAGCTCGTTACTTCTGCTACAAGTTAAGTCTTTTGCTTGAAGCTGAAATTGCGAATTGTAAAGAAAATCTTGAGGGTCTTAATCTTTACCCAATGGATGATACTGACTTTGACCCAAAAACTGAAGGCACACAAAATCCTAATTCCGCTTTACAAAACATTAGAGATAATGGAAATGTTTTCTATAAACATTTCTCTTCAGATGCAAAGAAAACAAAGAAACTTACCGGTTTACTTACATTAACAGCTGAAACCCAAAAGAATCGTATATCTGAGTGGATGGAAGGAACCTTAACACAAATGGTATGTGAAGAGCTTCTTAAACGTGTTAACCTTTTAGCTGCTAATTATAAGGTCTTTTTTGATAGCATTGGCTCAGTTATTGAAATTAACAATGAACGTATTCATGACCTTGAAACTTTAACCTTACCACTTGGTGAAGAAGGAATATATTGTTCAAGTGAAGCATTTAGGAAAATTGCAAATGAGTTTGCAGCAAAGACTCCGGTTGTTTTGCCAGATGATGCAAAGAAGACAATCTTTATGAATATTTTCCGCGTAACATCAGCAGAATTTATTGCACTTCCAAATGAATCGGAACATGAAAAACAAAAACGTGCAAAAGAAACAAAGGCTTATCTTACAAATCTCTTTGATACAGCAGTTCTTGATACTTTGCGTACATCGGTAATGAAAGATGATGCTTCAATTATAAATCTTACAGCGAAGCAAGCCCTTGTTAAAGAATACGAGCTTAAAACAGGTAAGACTGAGCTTCTTAGCGACCCAGAAACATTTAAAAAAGAAACAACTGCTTATACAAAAGAAAGAATTGCAGGTGCTTTAAAAATGGCAGCTCCGCTCATTGCAGTTAATAGCTCTGCAATGACTGATGTTGCTGAATTAGTTTTCCTTGCAGTTCACCCTGAAAGTGCTGAAAAAACAGGCGGTGTACCATCTGCTGATTTGACAAGAGACACTTACTGCCCAGAGATGACAGATGCTACTGGCAATAATCGTGCACAGGTGCTTATGAATGAGGCATTTCTTCCAAATGAATATGTTTGTGTAAGAACACAGTATTTATTTGATATAGAAGACCTTATTAAATACAATCCAGAATCTTTAAATGCTAAATATTACTTTAAGCGTATAGCTAATATTGGCGGTCATGTTTTGGATGCAACTAATCCAGATGCATTTAAGACTGTTATTAATCCACATCTTAATCGTAATTGGCATCAAGAGGGTTATATTCCTGCAATGACAGAACCAGAACGTCAAAAGAGTGATAAAGAAAAGTACAAGGCGTTTGTTTATGCAGTTGGTATGGATTATGCTACTTTGATTGAAAGTGATGATAACTATGGTAGAAATGAGCCAGTAAATATTTGGGTTGACCATACATTACGCGTTTCAAGCGAAATTAAGTCTTGTGGTAATCGTATTGGTAGCGGATATATTGATTTATTTAAATCAATTGATTTTAACCGTAATATGAAGGCTCGCTTCCTTGAAAGAGCTAAACTTTATGCAGCTCAAGAAAAAGGATATCATGCTGCTGAAGAATTAAAAGAGAAGATTTTGGATGTTGATTTGATTAGAGATTTAATTCAACCAGAAGGCAATCAAGATGTGGGCGAGTTAAATATCTATGACATTTTCTTAGAGATTCGCGACCATATGGATGATGTTAAATTTGCAAAATTATTTGAAGGTTTATTAGCTGTGCTTTGGGAATTTACAGGAACACTTTTTGATAAAAACACCAAACTAGTTAACAAGGCAACAAATGAAATCTTAAATGCAATTTACGAAAACTGTAAGGTAAGCAAAAAGTCTGATGCTAGTTTATCTTATGGTGAAAGAAAAATAAAAGAAGAGCATGGTAAGTTGTTAGAAAAAGTTTATCATGGTTAAGGGAGATTTAATAAATTATGGATGAATGCTTTCGCTTTTTAATTAATGTTGACCAGTGCTTGAATATGTCATATTTTGATATATTTTTTTACAAGCTTCAAAGCGAAAAGAAATACAAGTTGAATCAGGTGCAGCTGTTTGAAACAGCTGACACCTCGCTTCAGCGTGCCATTTCAGACATTAGATCCTATTTGAATAAATATCCATATCACTTTAAAGAATATCAGTTTATTGTTGCTATGCGTAGTATGTGGCAACAAGACTCATCTAAGTGGGAAAACACACTTTTATATCGTTTAACAAAGTTAAGCTATGAATTGCATAACGAAGGCATACACATGAATGTTTCAACTACCGTTGAACGCGCATTGAATCTTATTATGCTTTATGAGTCGGATGCTTCAAAAAATGTAATAGAAGACGACGGCTATATGTCAGGTGAGAGAATAACAAGGGACTATATGCTATTGTTCTCAAAAATGGGGCTAGTTGGTGAAGGAAGTCTAAGCCTTGATAATCTTAAGCAAGCATTTGAAAGGTTCAAGCAAAGCGGTGATTGCGATGAGGCTACGAAATATCTTATTGCAAAGTTTATTCATGAACAAGATAAAGTAGAAAAGTTCATTGATGAAGATATGCCTCTTGAAAAAGATATATTTAAAGCTGCGTTTTCATCCTTCTTAAAGGCATACTTCACCAATTATCAGGTTATGGAAATTGTTATTCCAAGAGATTTACAACACTCACCACGTCAAAATAGATTAGCACTTTTAAGAGTGGTGGAGTTTATTAATAAGAGCGTTGAGGTGGATAGAACATCTGATGTTGTACCATCTTTGGCAAGCCGTTGTAAACAAAATTGGGATGAAGTTATAGCTAATGAAAATTTGGAAGAAGAATATTCTGATATGCTTGCAGCGTATGAACAGGGGCTTAAAAGCATTTATAAGCAATTAGAAACAAATGCGGTCGCACCTATTTATGCAACCGAAAGCTTGCCTGTAATCCCAAAAGAAAAAGAAGAATACATTAAGGACAAGGATAATCTTTTTGAAGATGAGTCTAAGCGTACAGACCTTACAAAGTTGTTGACGGACTTTATGAGCAATGGCATGAACTTTGATTCTATAAGAACAAGATGGCTTGAGACGTATGACGCAGTTAAAACAGGATTAAACGATTTAGGCACAAATCTTCAAATTTATGCTAATAGCCTTAGTAAACAATATTCCGATAGAATTGAAAAACGTAAAAAAGAAGCACTTCGTTGGGAACATCAGCTGTTTTTTGCAGATGAGCATACGGAGGAGCATATTGCTACTCTTGAAGGCAGACGAGATAAGTGCTTAGAACAAATGAAAAATCCACAAATGACACCGTCATTAAGATTTCAGGACCAAATCAATATGGAAACCGAGTTAGAACATAGAGATAAGGAAATAAGAAAGCTAATAGGATGCCTAAAAGCATCAACGGCGGTGAATTTTGTAATAACGGTACTTGCAATTTTAGTGTTGTTTGTTGTGCATTATACAGTGCTTCAACCATTTGTATTTTCTAAAGGCACAACATTAATTGGCTATTTAGCTTACATTGGTGTAGTTTTTGTTTTGCTTACATTCACATGGTTGTTTCCACGTTTTTATTATCGTAGAATGATTAAGAAAAGCGTAAAAGCATTGATTGCAAGTATGAATATATATATACCTGGCTACTATACAAAGGCAAAGCAGTTTAAAGATTACATAAATGCGTTAAATTTGTTGGATAGCTCAATTAAATATCACACATTATACAGTGATGCGTTTGAAACAAGCAGAAATGTTATTAGAGGCTGCTTGTGGCATAAAACACAAATTAAAGACCATTTAGATAAGTTAAAAACTTTTAGTGGTTTAATTGAATTAGGAAGCAATGCTGGTAGAAGAAATTCTTTTAACGAGCAAAATTATACTGTGGGTGAATTGCTTTACTCTAAAGACAAGATAAAGTGTGTTGAGGATTGCAGTTTGTATTGGCCACAAGGACAAGGAGATTCTATATGAGATTAGTATTGTTTGCCATATTTCTTATAGTAATGTTTCTTGCATTTTTCGGGCTGAACAAGATTGTAACAAAAATGGCATTTCCAAAAAACAAAAGATATTTGCATTTTAGAATGGTTATCGTTTTGTTGTTTATGGAGTTAATTTGGATGAATTATTATTCATCCGCATCAGTGATTAATAAGTTAGATTGGCTTATAAATCTACCGTTTGTAGCAAAGGTATTTTCATTCATTTTACCAAATAGAGCATTTGAAGTTTTATATATGCTTCTTGTGGTTTTGGGTATGAATTTGGTTGTGTTTATTGGCGCAATTATAGGGATGCTTATAGTAAAAAATACTTTTGGCGAAAAGAATTTGTATTTTTTAGAGCCAGAAGATTACACAGGATGGAAAATTTTACTTTACATTCCCCATAAAATCGTAACAAGCTTTTATGATACTGAGGGCTCACAAATTATATTGAGCGAAAAAGGACATTGTATTGGCTCTTGGGCAAAGGCGATGAAACGCGTTTTTGCCTTTTTAGCAATAGCCGAAATTATTCTTTTAGCTGTTTCTATTTGTTGGGGTAGTGCGCCATGGAATGTTTTGCTTAGAGAATTATCTAAGGCATGGTATTGGGTACCTTTTGCAGCATTCCTTGTAACTGAGCAAATACAGTTTTTCCTTGAAGGGAATATTGTATTTGAAACAGGTACTTTTGGTTCAACTGATATTTCGGATACGCTTGAGGGCGAAATTTCTGAAATGCCTAAAATATACGAAACGGTGTTTAAGGGTACAGGCTCTTTGATTTGCAGTACAAAACTTAATCACATTGAAAGAAATGGTGGATACTTATCAAATGACCTCGGTAATCAATTAGTTGACGACTGTGAAAACAGTGATATTTTAAATGTATTATCAAGATTATTAAGTGAATGCAATGTTGCTCAAACTGAAGTATATCAAAAAGCACTTGCATGTCTTGTTGATAATCATTCTATAAATGTTTGCGATAAGGGTGAAGGTGAGTTTTTGCTTTACCTGACCGCATATCTCAATTATGTTTTGTCACAAGGTAGTACAGCTTTGGTTCTTTGTAAGGATAGAAAAGAAGCTGAAAAATACAGTAGCATATTTGTACAAGCTATGCAACGCTTGAATAATATTAGTACAATTTGGAAAATTGAAACAGCTGATGCTGCAAATAAAGATGCTCCAATGAATATGCTGGTATGTTCATATGACGATTTGGTAGAATTAAGATTATTAGAAAGACGTCGTGAGTTTTCAGCGGTATTAAAATGTGTAGTTGTTACTTCGGGTGAGAAGTTTGTTGTGCAGGATGAGGTTCGCATTGCAAGATTATTTAACGAACTTGAACTTTATACAAAGCAATTACAATATGTTTTGATTACTGATACTGATAATGATAATATAAGAATAGCGGTAGAAAATTCAATAAAGGAAGAACTATTGCCATTTAATAATGCAAGATGTCTTAAAGAGACTTATGTTATGTTGTGGGAGGAAGAAAGCTACCATAAACTTCAATGCGTATTAAGTGTGGGTACAGATATGTCTGCACATATTGGTACTTCTTTGCCGTTGGCGTTGGTAGCTGCAAAATATGATTTCCCTAAGGTTAACATTGTTCAATCAATAGATAGACCTGATGAAGCATATTATCAAGCATTGACTGTAAACACTTTAGATGTTGTCAAGTATTTAGAAAATGGTGCAAATGTTAGTACTGTTGTAAGACGTGATAAAGCAGAGGCGCTTAAGGCTCAAGACCTTAAAACCATCATTTGCTATGATGAAAGCTATAATTTTCTTGGAACATTGTGGGAATGGTCAAAATATGGCGGTAGAAAAGGTTCTGTTATACATGTGGTTTCGCCATTCTATCTTTTAAGAGAGTTTTTTGCAGACAAATTTAATGCCGATTCTTTATATGTAGGCAGCAAAGAGTTTGAAGCGTTTGTTCCACATAGACGCATAATGGATTCAAGCAATATGATAGAATTGCTTATTGATATGAGCGATAAGGGATTAACTGAGGATGAAATCCTTAAAAAGAGTAAGGGTTATGGCTGGAACTATACTACTGTTGAAGCAGTGCTTGAGGCTTGCTTAACTACTGTTCTTAACGACCCAGAAAGATATAACATTTTTGAATATTTCCATTTTGAACAACGAAAACGAATGTCAACAAATCAAGAATGCTTTGTTACAGAAACAATCGTAACCTTAAGTGATACTGAAGCGTTTAATCGTATTATGAAAACTGTTAAACGTATAGTATTACAAATCAGTAATGATAAAGCAGTTGAACTTAACATTCTTCAAAAAGATGTATACAACTATTATTTGCGTGGTCAATCTTTAGTGTATGACGGCTTGTTATACAAAATAAATTCAATCAAGAATGGAACAATTTTTGCAACTCAGCAGCCAGAACCATACATTTACGAATATTATCCAATATCAAAATTCAGTTTTGATAAATATTCGGTAACCGATAGTTGTGTTGACAATACGTTTGTTGACTTTAACATTGCAACGGCAAATGTAACTCGTGATATTTATGGCTACTGGAAAAGTAATAATGGCTATCGCATTTCTGAAAACGGAATTTTTGCAGTTGAAGATTTATGTGAGGATGCTGTTCATGAAACTAAAAAAGCAAATATTCTTGAAATTAATATTTCAAAGAACATTGTCGGTGAGGCATCGCCACGTGTTGCAAAAACACTTGCATTCATTTTGAATGATATGTTTAAAACTATGTTCCCACATACACACAACAATTTGTTCGCAGTAGTGCCAGTGCAAGAAGGTCAGGTTAATGTATCAAGAATTATTAACGATGGTGCAAATGGTAATATTGACAATATTATACAAAGTATGATTCCATATACTTATAATGAGAAGCAAGGCAATGCAGGTGCCGAAACCGTGTATATTGTTGAGTTCTCTTGTGTTGAGCAGGGAATGGTAAAATTGCTTTATAACAATTATGAAAGCATTTTTAGAATTGTTCGTGAATATCTTGAATGGTATTTAGAACCGTCAGGAACAGAGAAAGAAAAAACAACAAGGGGTACATATTTATCGTTTGCACAAGATAAAACACCAGATATCTTTGCTTTGCAGGAATTATTGAATTTCCTTGTTAAGGCTACAGGCGAAGTTCCACTTATCCGTCAAATGGAAACATCCGTTGTGGAAGTTGAAGCTTCACAGCAGTGCGCTTTTTGTGGCAGACGTACGTTGTTTGTATCAAAATTTGATGATAAGCGTTCAATGTGTAATTCTTGTCGTGACCATCAAATAACACAGCGTGATGAAATAAAGACATTGTATGCACAGACAGTTGAATTCCTTGAAACTGGTTATAGAATTGAGTTGAGGAAAAATATTAATGTTAAATTCAAGTCTGCGGATGAAATTAGAAAAGAACTTGGTGGATATGGTGGCGCTCGTGTGCTCGGTTTCTATCGTCATTTTGGTCATCAGCTATGGCTTGAGGCTCGTGGCCCAAGAGTTCCAATGAGAGGGACATTAGTTCATGAACTTACACATTCTTGGCAGCACGACAATCTTCCTCTAAAGGAACTTAAAAGAGCATTGCCTAGGGAACGCCGTGAAGAACTGTTCCTTATGTTGTTAGAAGGTCATGCAACATATGTAGAAATTGAAACTATGAAAGAAATGCATGAAAATGATTATGCAATGCGTTTGCATTCAATTGTATGGCAGATGGATGATGAATACGGTAGAGGCTATCGTTTGATTTATGACTATTTCAAAGAAAAAGCAACTGAAGGTAGTCATATGAATGCAGTTACAATTATGCAAATATTGGTAGACGATATAATCAATGGTAGGGTGAATATAAATTGAAACAAGTAAAACAATTAATTTCTTCATTAGCCTTAATATTAGCAATAGTGTTGCTTGTTAGTGGTTGTACAGGTGATGCACCAATGTTAATGGATAAAGGTGCAGATAATTTTGCTAATGGTAAATTTGAAGAAGATTATTTTTTTACAGGCTCCGATAAAATCCTTGATGACCTTATAGATAAGTATTCAGGTTCATATTATCAACCAACTGGTACTGGTATGACGGATGATGAATATGAAGATGCTGAACAAGATGCTGAAGAAGACGATTCTAATGAAACTGGGGAAAATGAAACAGTTATACCTCCCAAGAAGGTTGTGTGCGAGGTTTCAAATTATGATGAGTTGGTTGAAGCTTTCCATAAGGCATATGCATCAACAAGTCTTTATCTAGAGTTTACTTTAAAAAATGGATATAGCGTTGATTTAGCTACTGCATTAGAAGATGTTTATCGTGATATTCAACGAAAAGACCCAATAAATGCGTGTGGTGTAGAAAGCTGGACGTGGGGTAATCAGTTAAATAAGTTTCTTGTTAAAATTAATTATCAATTCACTCGTGAAGAGCTAATAAGAATCAAAGAAGAAACACCACGGCTTGTAACAGCGGCTGCAGATGAGATTCGTAAAAAGGGTACAACTGATTACGAGTTGATTTGCGCAGTGAATAAATATTTGTGCGACAAGGTGGTATATCCATCAAGTGAGCCATATGCACCGATGACCCATACAGCTTATGGTGCATTAAAGGATGGCATAGCGGTGTGTGAAGGCTATACCTGTGCAGCTAAATTAATTTTAGAAGAACTTGGCATAAAATGTGACATACAGGTTGGTGTGTGCTCAAATAATGAGGGCCATGCATGGAATTTGGTTTACCTTGAGGGTAACTGGTATCAAATGGATATCACATGGAATGATGGTGGCGCAAATATTACTGATTACTTATTGGTAACAGACGACTTTATGAGAAAGAGTCGCACATGGGATACAGCGGACTATCCTAAGACACCTACAACGCCATATAAGGCAGCATAAATAACAAAACAAAAAGCGGAGTGAAATTCACTCCGCTTTTTGTTATTTTTCTCTTTCAAGATTTTTTATTACTTGAATAATTTGGTCGGCACTTTCATTGCTTAGTGTATATGTAGAAGTATTGATTGAGTGGGTATCATTGTCATAACCAAAAAGCTGTTTGAAAGTTATAAGCTTTGTTTTGTCTGCGTTGTTATCTTTACTCCAATCAGATATTATTTCAAGCACATCGTCAATATCTAGACCAACAAGAACAATAATATGTGGTATTTTCTTTTCTGAAATCAGTTTTGCTTCTTTGTAACATGGGTTGCTGTGGCATAAATATTGATTGTTGATAAAAAGTATTGCTTTTTTGCAATTTTTTGAATTAAGTCCCTTAATCATATCTTCGTGCCAGTTTTCTCCGACAACGCGCCTGTCAAGCCAAAGATTGTTAAGAATATTTTCGTATTTTTTACAAAAATAAAAAACGCTTCTTTCATTTAGCCTTTGATAACTGATAAAGGTAAATGGTTTTTCAATATCATAGTTTGCAACATCATTCCAATTTATAGTTGGCAAATTGGAATCAGTGCAAGGGTTTTTTACGATATATGTCTTCTTTGAATTGCGGTTTTTCTTAAAGTTTGCGTCTTTTTCGGTTGCTGGTAAAATTTTATAAGAATGATTAGAAATAGTAGAGTTTTGGCAGCCGCCATCAATACGACCCTTTTTGTAGATTTCATCTTCTGTGGCGAAACGATATTGTGTACTATGGGTGTTTATTAATTTTTGAAATTCGTGTCGTTGTTCATCGTTAAGAATGATTTCAATAATGTCCGCATATCTTATTTGCAATGTATGAGAATCAGCCTTCTCACGATCAATATGAGTTCCACAAAAACGACATTCAAGAGAATCAAAAACTTTTTCGTTAGAAAATTCAACTATATCAAGAACCTCTTCTTGAAATTCTCTAAAAACATCTTTAATGGTTTCGCGTTCTTCATTACGCTTATACCATTTCGCAAATTTTCTTGCGTTTTTTCTTGGAATAAAACATCTTAAATCCTTTTCAAGGTCATCTTTAATAGCAAATTTATTGCAGTTTTCAAACTCAATTTCGTTGAATATTTTTGGAGTGTCGTAATATTTATATGCCCCGCCCACTGGTTGGAATGTGGGGCGACCCTGTTCATCTTTTACCAAGAAGTATTTACCGTTTACTTTTATACGAAATAGATATGCGCAAGAAAAACGCACTCTATCCACGCCGTGTGGAATTTTCAAATCAACCATTTTAAAACCTCTATTAATCATCAATATGTCCGTCGTATTTGCCTGTTATTTTTATAGGGGTAATGCTGTGAAAGACTAAGTTTTTAGTGTTGACGGCTAGTCCGTTGTCACTGACGGCTAAGGTTATGTGTGGAATTTGGATATCTTGTATCATTTGTGTTAGAACATTATTTTTGCTTGTTGCAATTACACAAACACCTTCGTTATCGCCGTCATTGCCATAACCGATTATTTCTACTTCAATTTCTTCCCCAAAAAGTTCAGGAAAAACATCAATTGGAGCATATTTAAAGGTTATGTGTGGCTTTGTTTTTGTATTTTTTAATGGATTTTTACGAATGTTTTTCACCTTTTCAAACAACTCATCATAGTCAAAAAAACACCCAACATACTCATATTTTCCCATATGCCATATTCTCCCTTGTTTTTGCAATAATAGCATATTTTTGACAAAAAAGCAACTTTTTGAGCCAAAACAAAAAGCGGAGTGGATTTCACTCCGCTTTTTATTACTGATTTTATTAGGTGTTTTTCATAATGATAGAAGCAACACATTCGCCAACGTGCTCACATGCGTCGGCACAAGCTTCAAAGCAATCGTAAATTTTATACCATGCAATAGTGGTAAGGGTATCTGTAGAATTTGTTGTAATATTGTGCATAGAAGAGAGATATAACTTGTCGCATTCTTCTTCAACGTCGTTACATTCAATAATAAGTGAATGAATTTTCTTTGACTTTTTAAAGTTTTCAAATTCTGCCATAATATCGCAAAGCAATTCACATGCTTTTACAATGTTGTTTGCATATTCAACAGCAGGTGTTTCAATAACCTTAACATTATAAATATACATTTTTTGTAAAACTTCTTCTAAAGTGTCTAATACGTTATCAAGCTCGTGACTGAGCATGTCAAGGTCTTCGCGTTCAACAGGAGTAACAAAAGCTTTTGCAAGAGCTCTGTTCATTTCGTGCTTTTTCTTATCTGCACTATGCTCAAAATCATGCATTTCTTTAAGCATTGTTGGAAGATTTTCAGCATCATAATTTTTAAGGCATTCAACAAGATAATTTGCTGCCTTTTTTGCAAGTGTTGCACACTCTACAAAGTTTTCAAAATAAAATTTATCGCCTTTTGCCATATTAAAACATCCTTTCTATCAGGTGAATATAAACATAAATAATTTTGTCATTAAGAAACCAACTAAACCGCAACCTGGGAATGTAAGCACCCAAGTAAGCACCATTTCTTTAACAACGCCAAAGTTAATAGCAGAAACTCGTTTAACCGCACCAACACCCATAATTGATGTTGTCTTTGCGTGTGTTGTTGAAACAGGAAGGCTAAATACTGAACAAATCAAAAGTGAAAGTGCAGCGGCAATATCAGCTGAGAAACCTTGATATTTTTCAAGTTTAACCATATCCATACCAACTGATTTAATAATCTTTTTACCACCCATTGCAGTACCTGCTGCCATAACTGCTGAGCAAATAATCATAAGCCAAAGGTAATCGTTTGCAATGTCAATGTCTTTAGGTAATCCTTGACCTTGTGACATATACACACAAAGAAGCACAACACCCATAAATTTTTGACCATCTTGTGCGCCGTGCATAAATGCCATTGAAGCGGCACCGACAATTTGAGCACCTCTAAAGAATGGTTCAGTTTTTGGTCTGTCAGCATTATAAAAGAGTTTTGTAACGAGTTTACAAACAATCCAACCAAGACCAAAGCCGAGAGTAACTGAAATAAAAATACCGTAAACTACTTTAACCCATTCGTTACCATTTACGCTTTCAAAGCTACCTTGAAGAGCAATGGCGCTACCAGTAAGACCAGCAATCAAAGCGTGGCTTTCACTTGTAGGAATACCAAATATCCAAGCAAGTGTAGCCCAAAGTACAATGGCAAATAATGCTGCACTTAAAGCGATAATTGCCTTGTCAGGGTCGGGGCCGAAGTCAACCATTTTTGTAATTGTTTCAGCAACCGTAGCGTTAATAAGGGTCATTAAAAAAACGCCAAGAAAGTTGAAAACCGCTGCCATAAGAATTGCTGCCCTTGGTGACATACATCTTGTAACAACACAAGTAGCAATAGCATTAGGTGCATCAGTCCAACCGTTTACCAAAATAACACCCATAGTGAGTGCCACCGCGATAAAAAGCAATGGATTGGCTGTCATTTGACCCCAAAATTCTAAAATTGAATCCATAGACACTATTCCTTTCATTTCGCTTTTATGTTATGCGAAAGAATACAACATTATTTTACAGTATTGATGCGAATTTTGTCAATGAGTTTTACTATTTTTTCTTATGTAGTGAATTTATTATATTGTTGACAGTTTTTTCTAATTGTGATAAAATTATTGTAATCCCAAGGGGAGTAGCTTTTTTACGGTAATCAACAACCGCCAAATTTGGCTGGTTATCGTACCTGATTATTTCGGGTGGCAAGACCTTCGGCAGAAAAAGTACTGCTAAAGGTCTTTTTTAGTATGTATAATTTTATTGCGAATGCAAAGAAATAAAAAGAGGTGTCTTTATGAAACATTATCTCCATGCGGTTGATGAAGTTTTTGAAGCAGTCAACAGTTCACCAAATGGTCTTTCAACAGCTGAAGCTGAAAAAAGAATTGCAGAAAATGGTAAAAACAAGTTGGCGGAAGCTAAAAAAGTTTCAATGTTCTCACGCTTTATTGACCAACTCAAGGACCCAATGATTATCATTTTGCTTGTTGCAGCAGTAATTTCCGCTGTAACAGAGTTCATTGAGCACGACCCATCTACAGGTGTTTATGTGCCAACTGATTCAATCATTATTCTTGTAGTTGTTCTTATTAACGCTATTCTTGGCGTTGTTCAAGAAAGTAAAGCTGAAAAGGCGGTTGAAGCGTTGCAAAAAATGTCAGCAGCAACAACTAATGTGCTTCGCGACGGTAAAATTGTTACTGTTAAGAGTGAAGATTTAGTTGTAGGCGACGTTATTTTGCTTGATGCTGGTGATGCTATTCCTGCTGACTGTCGTATTTTTGAGTGCGCAAGTATGAAAATTGAAGAGGCAGCACTTACAGGTGAATCAGTGCCAGTAACAAAGCTTGTTAACGCTCTTATGGGTAAAGGTGAAAGTGATGAGGTTGCTCTTGGCGACCGCAAGAATATGGCATATATGGGCTCTACTCTTGTTTACGGTCGTGGTAAAGCGGTTGTAGTTGCAACTGGTATGGATACTGAAATGGGTAAAATTGCCAATGCTATTACTCTTGCTGAAGAAGGTAAAACTCCTCTTGAAATCAAGCTTGAACAGCTTTCAAAGGTACTTACAAAGCTCGTTATCGGTGTTTGTGTAGTTATTTTTGCATATAACATTATTTCAAAAATTATTATTGGTGGTAGCACAGAGTATTTTGATGTTGCACTCCATTCATTTATAGCAGCTATTGCTTTGGCGGTTGCAGCAATTCCTGAAGGTCTTGTTGCAGTTATGACAATCGTTCTTTCTATTGGCGTTACAAATATGTCAAAGAAAAATGCTATTATTCGTAAGATGACAGCCGTTGAAACTCTTGGTTGTACTCAAATTATCTGCTCTGACAAGACAGGTACTCTTACACAAAATGTTATGACTGTTGTTGACCATTACGCTCCTAACGAGCAACAATTAGCAACAGCAATGGCTCTTTGTACAAATGCAGAAGTTGACGAAAATGGCAAAGGCACAGGTGAACCTGATGAAGTTGCTCTTATTAACTATGCAGCAACTCTTGATTTGCCAAAGGCTGACCTTGTAGCTAAATTTCCTCGTGTTGGCGAAGTTCCATTTGACTCAGGCCGTAAGATGATGTCAACTGTTCATCAAAAGGGCGAAGGTTTTGTTCAATTCACAAAGGGTGCTCCTGATGAAATCCTTAAGAAGTGCACACACGCTGACATTAACGGCGAAATTCTTCCAATGAGCGTCGAAATCTACGCAAAGATTATGGAAGAAAATACAAGAATGGGTAATAAGGCTCTTCGTGTATTTGCTGCAGCATATAAGGTTTATGATTCAGCTCCAACAGCTTATGAGGCTGAAGCACTTGAATTTGATATGACATTTATCGGTCTTACAGGTATGATTGACCCTGTTCGTCCTGAAGTTAAAGACGCTATTGTTGAGTGCCGTGGTGCTGGTATTAAGCCAATTATGATTACTGGTGACCATATTAACACAGCAAAAGCAATTGCTCGTGAGCTTGGAATTCTTACTGATGATAGTCAAGCAATGATGGGTGCTGATATTGACAAGTACTCAGATGAAGAATTTGAAAAAATCGTTGAAAAAATTTGCGTATATGCACGTGTTCAACCTGAGCACAAAACAAGAATTGTTAACGCTTGGAGAAACAAGGGCTACGTTACTGCTATGACAGGTGACGGTGTTAATGACGCTCCATCTATCAAGAGCGCTGATATTGGCGTTGGTATGGGTATTACTGGTACTGACGTTACAAAGAACGTTGCTGATATGGTTCTTGCTGACGACAACTTTGCAACAATCGTTGCAGCGGTTGGTGAAGGTCGTAGAATTTACGATAACATTCGTAAAGCAATTCAATTCCTTCTTGGCTCAAACCTTTCAGAAGTTGTTTCAATCTTCTTTGCAACAATTATGAACTTTACAATTTTAAGAGCACCACACTTGCTCTTTATTAACCTTGTAACTGACTGTTTCCCAGCACTTGCACTTGGTCTTGAAAAACCTGAAGACGATATTATGAGAAGACAACCAAGAAGCAAAAACGATGGCGTATTCTCAGGTGGTCTTGGCTTTGACTGTGCATATCAAGGTGTTATCGTTTCAGTGCTTACAGTTGTTGCATTCTATATTGGTGAATATATTGAAACACTTCACACAGGCGCACAATTTAGATTCTTTGGAATTGAAGATAGTGCAGATGGTATGACAATGGCATTCTTCACAATGGCAATGTGCGAAATCTTCCATTCATTTAATATGCGCTCACAACGTGGCTCAGCAGTGGCAATGCTCTTTAAGGGACACCACTACGTAGCATTTTACGGCGCTATGATTGGCACATTCCTTCTTACAACTGCAGTTGTTGAAATTCCATTCCTTGCAAATATGTTTGAGTTTACTGAGCTTTCACTTGTTGAATATTTAATTTCTCTTGGTCTTGCATTCTTAATTATTCCAATTGTAGAAACAATTAAGGCAA
>JAZLET010000196.1:0-3013 GCA_045615405.1 Candidatus Fimenecus sp. | reverse complement strand
CCGTCACGTGGGTAACGAGAATCTGCAACTACTACTCTGTAGAAAGGAGCTCTTTTAGCACCCATTCTGCGAAGTCTCATTTTAACTGCCATTTTTGTTTCCTCCAAAATATATAAAAATTTTATATTAAACACTGTTGTGTTTTAATCAGTGTTCATTAACTTACATTGGGAAGCCGCCAAAGCCACCCATTGGGCCGTTGCCGCCATTAAAACCCATACGCTTCATTTTGCGTTTCATGCTGCCTGAGTTCATTTGTTTAAACATTTTTTGCATTTGACGGAATTGATTAAGAAGACGATTAACATCTTCAACTTGCATTCCACAACCTGCAGCAATTCTACGTTTGCGAGATGGATTGATTATATCAGGATTTCTACGCTCTTTAACTGTCATTGACTGAATGATTGCTCTCATTCTATCTAACTGACGGTCATCAACGTCAACATCCTTGACTTTTTTATTTATACCAGGAAGCATTGAAAGAATGTCTTTCATACTACCCATTTTTTGTACCTGCTCCATTTGGTCAAGCAAATCTTCAAGGTCAAACTTGTTTTTACGAAGTTTTTCTTCAAGCTGTCTTGCCTTTTTCTCATCAAGAGCGGTTTCTGCCTTTTCAATAAGTGAAAGTACGTCACCCATTCCAAGAATACGAGATGCCATACGGTCTGGATAAAAGTAGTCAAGCTCGTCTAACTTTTCACCCATACCAACAAACTTGATTGGTTTGCCTGTAACTGCCCTTGCTGAAAGTGCCGCACCACCACCGGTGTCACCATCCATTTTTGTAAGGACAAGACCATCAATACCAAGTTCATCATTAAATGTACTTGCAACTGTAACTGCATCTTGACCGAGCATTGAGTCAATAACAAGCAAAATTTCGTGAGGTTTAACCTCTGCTTTAATGTTTTTAAGCTCATTCATAAGCTCAGTATCAATATGCAAACGACCTGCAGTATCAATGAAAACATAATCGTAGCCCTTATCTTTTGCAAGTTTAATAGCCTCTTTAGCAATTACTACTGGGTCGGTTTGCCCCATTTCAAAAACAGGAACGTCAACCTGCTCACCAACAACCTGCAACTGCTTAATAGCAGCAGGACGATAAATGTCACACGCTACAAGCAAAGGTCTATGATTTTCACTTTTAAGCTTACGTGCAATTTTTGCACAGTGAGTTGTTTTACCTGAACCCTGTAAACCACACATCATAATAACTGTTGGTGGATGACTTGCATAAGCAAGACGAGTTTGGGTACCACCCATAAGGTCGGTAAGCTCTTCGTTAACTATTTTAATAACCATTTGTGCAGGGGTTAAACTTTCCATAACCTGTGCACCGATAGCTCTTTCAGTTACCTTGGCGGTGAAATCCTTGGCAACTTTATAGTTAACGTCAGCTTCTAAAAGTGCAAGACGCACTTCACGCATTGCTTCTTTAACGTCGCTTTCAGTAAGACTACCTTTACTTTTTAGTCGTTGAAAGGCGGATTCAAGTCTATCTGATAAACCTTCAAATGCCATGATTTCTCCTATTCTGTCAAGGAAAGTGCTATTGACTTAATCTTGACTGTATTATCATTAATTTCACGAGAAAGACCGTGATTAAGATTATATTCGTTAATGTCTTCGGCACACTTTATGATGCTTTCAAGACCTGTTTGCATTCTTGCAAGTTTTTGTGAAAACTTAAGTTTAGTTTCCATATCATAAAGAACTGCCTCAGCCCTTTTAATAGCGTCACGGACGCCTTGACGGGTAATGCCTTCATTTTCAGCAATTTCAGAAAGAGAAAGGTCGTCGTTATAGTAAAAATTAAGATAATCACGCTGTTTTGTTGTAAGGGCTTCGCCATACAAATCAAGAAGCATTGATATTTCAATATTATTTGCCACAACTGACACCTGCCTTTCTAAAAAACACCCTGTAAAGCATTTTCGCTTTACAGGGCGTTATTATACTAAAATATTATTTGTTTGTCAAGCAGTTTTTTAATTTTTTCCTGCATTTACAATATCCGACCACTCAACAGAGTCATCTGTCTTATTTTTGTCGCCAAAATTAATGTCAGGAACTGTTGTTGTAGTTGTTGTTTTATCGTCAGCTGGTTTAGTTGTAGTTGTAGTTGTTTTGTCATCAGCTGGTTTTGTTGTAGTTGTTGTAGTTGTTTTATCATCAGCTGGTTTTGTTGTAGTTGTTGTTTTATTGCTTGATGATTTCTTTGTAGTTGTTTCTGTAATAAGTGAAGTTATATCATCATAAAAGCCTTCATCATCAGTTGTAACTGGAATTTTATCACCATCAGTATTAGTAACAAACTCATTACCATCTTCATCTTGGAATACTGTAATATCTTCACCATTCTCCATTGGTACAGTAAAGCTAACCTCATAATCATCTTTTTTACAAGCTGTGAAAATAATAGCAACTGCAAGGATTAAGATTGATGCTATAATAATTTTTTTAGTCATTATGTAAATCCCCTTTTCGGTTATTTTATTTATCTACAACATATTACCATATCTTTTTATTTTTTGCAATATGTTTTATTTTAATTCTGCTATGGTAACTCCTTCCTCTCCTTCACCAAAAACACCTACACGGAAGGTGCGAATATTAGGATGCTTACGAAGATAAACATGAATACCTTTTCTAAGCGCACCTGTACCCTTGCCGTGAATTATAGTTATTTGGTTAAGTCCTGTACGAAGTACACCATCTATAAACTTGTCTAGGTCAAGCATAGCCTCTTCAACAGTTGTGCCACGAAGGTCAATACTTGAATTTGATGATGCCGTTGCATTTGACGAGCCAGTATGGACTGTGCGTATTCCACTATTTTGCTTTTTAGGTTGTTTTTTAGCACCTATAAGTCGTAAATCTAAAATATCGGCTTTCATTTTAATCATACCTGACTGTACCTGAACAGAGTTTTTCTTTTCATCAATTGATATAACTTCTGCTTCACCACCAAGAGATTTCACGAATACTCTAAGTCGGAGGCCAA
>JAZLET010000195.1:0-27839 GCA_045615405.1 Candidatus Fimenecus sp. | reverse complement strand
TTGTCCAGGTGTTGCATCAAAAGTATTCTCTGCAATCGCTGAGACAGGCATTGAAGTAAGAATGATTACAACTTCTGAAGTTGATATTTCAGTTCTTGTTTATAGTCACGATGGTGATGCAGTTTATTCAGCACTTAATTCATAATAATATATAACAAAAAATAAAGGCTTACTGATTAGTTTCAGTAAGCCTTTATTTTTTTCATCAATTATTCTACAATAATCATTTTACCATTGCTATCAATTTCATAGAATCCTGGCGTGATTGGTTTTCCGTTTTCATATGTAAGACCATTAATTCTCTCATCAGTGAGATAAATTTTTCTATTCTTAACAATTTGATGACGGTCGCCAATAAAGTAGAAGTCTCCATCAACCTCAACAAGTTGATATGCCTTTAATTTAGTATTATTCTTATAAATGTTATTACCAACAACACCATTTAAAATAACCATTTTGCCATTCTCGTCAAATTCGTAATAACCCGGTGTAATTGGTGTACCATCGGCATAAGTAAGACCATTTATTCTCGCCTCATTAACATAAGCTTTTCTTCCTTTAATAATTTCATGTCTATCGCCTATGTAATAAATATCACCATCAACTTCAACAAGTTGATATGCTTTTATCAAGGTGTTGTTTTTATAAATTTTATTACCAATAACACCTTCACGCATTATCATTTTGCCATTATCATCAAATTCGTATGAACCAGCAACGATTGGTGTTCCATCAGCATAAGTAAGACCATTTATTCTTGCCTCAGTAAGATTAACATTCTTGTTCTTAACAATTTCGTGTCTATCACCAATAAAATAGAAGTCACCATTAAACTCCACTAGACGATATGCTTTTTGCATTACATCATCTATGTAAAAATGATTATCCTTAATTCCAGTAAATGATTCTTTCGTTGCTACTTCAAAAAACTCTGAAAGTTCTGTTGAACCATCGGCATAAGTAACTAAACAAGCATATAAACCTGGTTCCGTAGGATAATATGAATAACTTGTAGCACCTTCAACTTTATTGTAATTAATCTCGCCAACAAAAGCATTAACTGTTACAGTATTGCTCATATGAGTAACATAGAATCTATATTTACCCGCCGTTTCAACAGTTAAACTATATGTGGTTTTACCTGAAATTACTAACTCTCCAACAGATTCATAAGTATCAAAATTAAAAGCTCTTACATAATTTGCTTTATCATCACTTAACTCAACAAATAACGTATCTCCAGCTTCAAGCTCAACTGTAAAGTACGAAAAATCATGTGGACCAAAATCTTCATCCATAACAGCGGTCCAGCCTATTTCATTATCATAGAAAGATTCGTTACCTCCATACGAAGTAACCTTTTCAGCGTTATCTTCAGTGATTTTTATTAAATCTTTTTCAATACTATACCACTGATATTGTGCTCTAAAATCTTCATAAAGTTCAACATAAGGTTCTTCTGCTGTTGGTTGGTGAGAAATGCTAAAAAGACTAAAATCTAAATTAAAGTATTTGTTTTCACTTTCTTTATAGAAAACTGGTTCGCCGCCAATCATAGGGTATTTATTATATCCAATTGATTGTGCCCACACATATTCGTCTGTACCGGCTTTTTCACCATTAAGAAGATAACAAACTTCACCATTTTCAAATTTATCTACAGTTTTGCTGATTGTGCCAATACCATCTTCAGCAAAATTACCTAAATCTAACACGCCTATTCCATTTTGTGTCACACCTGCTCCATCAACTGCACAACCTGATAGATAATAACAATTGAGTAAAGACTCAGATGCGGCATTACCGCAGATACCACCAACAAAACATCCCACACCTTCAGACATAACAACTATTTCACCAATATTATAAGAATTATTGATTGAACTTGTTGTCATACCACTGATTCCACCTGCATAACCTGTAAAGCATGTAATTGTACTTGTGTTATAACAATCTTCAATAGATTTTTCGTGACTACCACAAATTCCGCCAACACCTTCATCACCTAATACATCACCTGTATTAAAACACTTGATTGTTTTTGCATTATTTACTCCACAAACACCACCAGTGCCAACTAAATATCCTGTTACATTGCCGTGGTTATAGCACTCTAAAATGTCGTATTTATCATTATATCCACAAACGCCGCCGGTGTAATAAAAACCAACAACTTCGCCACCATTGCAACAGTATGATAAACTACCAACATAAGCACTGTATCCTACAATACCTCCAGTATATTGCGCTGAATAATCTACAGATGTTATAGAGCCAGAATTATAGCAACCTTTTATTATGTGGCCTGATGCACCACATATACCACCTACATATCCTTCATCACCAACAACAGTTGCATCACTAGTACAATATTCAATTTTAGATTTATTTTCATCTATTTCACCTTGCAATGCACCACAAATTGCACCGACTTCTTTTTTAGCATGAAAATATGAATTTTTAATACCTACATTCTTGACAACACCTTCAACAACACCAAAGAGACCTACGCCTTGTCTAGTTGCATCATTATAGTAAAGACCGCTTATATCATAATGATTACCATCAAAAGTACCTTTAAAATTATAACTTGCACGGTCTTCATCAGGATATGCTATTGGAATCCAAACTTTCCAATCATTTGCACTTTCTCCATCATAATTTTTTAAATCTCCCGTATTGACAACAATATTCTTTCTAACAATACCATTGATTTCGTTATTACCATTATTAACTTGTTCCGCAAACCAATAAAGCTGACCTGCATTTGAAATTTCATAAACTATATCAAAGATAGAATCATCGTTAATATCATACTTATCTATCGTTTCTACTGCGGGTTGATACCCATTGCATTCTATATTCAAACAAAATCCGTTATCGTCATACTCATTCCCACAAGTACATGTTGCACTCATTGCAAAGGAAGATGTTGGCATGACAGTAATTAATAAAAATATAGATAAAATAATGCTAAACGTTTTTTTCATTTGAAGACCTCCTTAAACATAATTCGTTGTTATAACTCATCAATTTAATTTTATACATTTAAAAAAGATATTGCAAGATTAAAACATAACAAGAAATAGATTTAGTGTTTGGTTATTTTAACAAAGAATTAAATCTATTATATGCTCAC
This sequence comes from Candidatus Fimenecus sp., assembly GCA_045615405.1. Taxonomy (GTDB): domain Bacteria; phylum Bacillota; class Clostridia; order Oscillospirales; family Acutalibacteraceae; genus Fimenecus. The sequence goes on along the minus strand of JAZLET010000195.1, from coordinate 24,700 downwards.
ACATTATTCATTTTTATTCCCCCAAAAAATAAAAAGTGCGACCACCGAAGTAGCCGCACAAAAAACGCAAACTCCGATAGTCGCCAAACCAATTCAATATAAAAGGGCAATTAAGCACAATCACATTGTCAGAATCTGCATTTTTATCAAACTCATATTATGTGATTATGCAAATAGAAGCATAATATTCCTATAAAAGAATAATCGCCCTAATTTTAATATTCAATTGGTTTGGCAATATTAGTTTAACACTATTTAAAATAAAAATCAATATAAAAAATGACGAGAGAAACTTCCCTCGTCATTCAAAATACTTATATTACATTTAATTACGCTAAAATTGCCTTATAAAAGACTTTTTTGCCTTTCTTAATGATTACATATCCTTTTTCAAAATCCGCCTTAGAGAGTGATTTAAATGGCTCTGTAACCTTTTCATCATCAACAGATACGCCACCTTGTTCAATAAGACGACGGCACTCGCCTTTTGACTTTGCAATACCTGCTTTAATCATAATATCAGCAACAAGTACGCTATCATCCTTAAAATCGTCCGCTGCGAGTTCAACTGTTGGCATATTCTCTGTATTACCCTTGCCTGAGAAAAGTGCTCTCGCACCTTCCTGAGCCTTATTTGCTTCATCTTCACCATGAACAAGCTTTGTGAGTTCAAAAGCAAGGATTTCTTTTGCAGTATTTAACTGACTGCCTTCCCATGAATCCATTTTTTCAATTTCTTCCATTGGTAAGAATGTGAGCATTCTAATACATTTAAGAACATCAGCATCGTCAACATTTCTCCAGTACTGATAGAAATCAAATGGTGATGTTTTATTAGGGTCAAGCCAAACTGCACCTGACTGTGTTTTACCCATTTTCTTACCTTCTGAGTTAAGAAGAAGTGTAATTGTCATAGCATGAGCATCTTTACCGAGTTTTCTACGGATAAGTTCAGTACCACCAAGCATATTGCTCCATTGGTCATCTCCGCCGAATTGCATATTACAACCATATTTTTGGAAAAGCTCATAGAAGTCATAACTTTGCATAATCATATAGTTGAATTCAAGGAATGAAAGACCTTTTTCCATTCTTTGCTTATAGCATTCAGCAGAAAGCATTCTGTTGACACTGAAACATACGCCTACTTCACGAAGAACGTCAATGTAGTTAAGGTCTAAAAGCCAGTCAGCATTATTAACCATAAGTGCTTTGCCTTCAGAGAAATCAATAAAACGACTCATTTGTTTTTTAAAGCAATCGCAGTTATGCTGAATTGTTTCTTTTGTCATCATTTGACGCATATCACTTCTACCTGATGGGTCGCCAATCATAGCAGTACCACCACCGATAAGTGCAATTGGTTTATTACCCGCCATTTGTAATCTTTTCATAAGGCAAAGTGCCATAAAGTGACCAACATGTAAGCTGTCAGCAGTTGGGTCAAATCCGATATAGAAAACTGCTTTTCCCTCATTTACAAGATTTTTGATTTCTTCTTCATTTGTTACCTGTGCAATAAGACCACGAGCAACGAGTTCTTCATAAACTTTCATAATATCCTCCTAAAATAATAAAAGTCCCCTGCAAAATGCAGAGGACGAAAAAGATTTCGTGTTACCACCTCAGTTTACTGTATTCTCACGAATACAGCCTCAACGAGTAACTGACATTACTCTGTACTATAACGGGTACACCCGACACTCTCTACTCTTATTTCAAGAGTGCAACTCCACGATGTATTTCATAAGTTTTGTGTATGTTCTTACACCAACCGAACACTCTCTTTAACTACAAAGGTCTTATTACTTCTTCGCTTCAAAGTCATTGAAATAATTATACACAATTTTTAAAAAATGTCAATATTTTTTAGCATTTTCAATCATTTCATTTGCAGCAACAAGCGATGCTTGAGTTGCTTCAATTCCACCAATAATTCGTGCTAATTCATGAACCCTACCATTGTTATCAAGATTTTCAACTTTGGTATAAGTCTTGTTATTACTTTCTGATTTTGAAATCAAAAAATGATTATCAGCAAAACAAGCGATTTGTGCTAAATGTGTTACACAAAGTACTTGTCTATTTTTAGAAACCTCTTTAAGTTTAATACCAATCTTTTGCGCTGCACGTCCACTTACACCTGTATCAACCTCATCAAAAATAAGCGTTTGCACATTGTCTTTTGATGCTAAAACATTCTTAATTGCAAGCATAATTCTTGACAATTCACCACCAGATGCAATTTTAGAAAGAGGTTTTGGCTCTTCACCTGCATTAGCGGAAATCAAGAAATAAATTTCATCGGCACCAGTTTCATCAAATGATTTTCTATTTTGAACAATTTTAAATGATATAGACGACATATCAAGAAATTTAAGTTCATCTTTAACTTGATTTATAAAGATTTCACCATATTTTTGTCTATTTGTAGTTAATTTACGACTTGCCTTGTCCATTAAATCATACTTATAATTTAACTCAATTTCAAGTTGTTCTTTAAGTTTATCAGAAAAAGTAATGTCTTCTAATTCTTTTTGAGCATTCTCTAAAAACTCAAGAATTTCAGTTTCGGTTTGTCCATATTTCTTGGAAAGTTTAAATAAAACATCTAATCTTTCTTCAATAATATCAAGTTCGTTAGGGTCAACATCAAGTGAATATAAAAAATTGGTTAATTCACTAGCACAATCCGAAATATTATATGACATCTCAGCAACTGAATTTGAAATATCATTTAGAGTTTCATCAAATGAAGATGCTTTTACAAGTGAACCTGACGCAGTATTAAGCATATCTGCAACACCTGAAAAATTATCATTACCATTTATAATTTCAACTGCGTTACTTACAAGTGAAATTAACTGTTCAGCATTTTGTAGGATTTTTTTGCGTTTTTCTAACTCTTCCCACTCACCTATTTTTATATCTGCATCTTCAATTTCTTTGATTTGATATGTTAAAAGGTCAATCTTTCGCGCTTTTTCGCTTTCATTAACTATTAAATTATCATATCTTCGTTTTAATGCACAATACACATTATAAGCATTTAAATAATCTTCAAAGATATCAGTATTTTCGGCAAAGCTATCAATATATGTATAGTGTAATTCTTCATTAAGAAGATTATGGTTATCTAATTGTCCGTGTACATTAATTAAAGCTTGTCCAATTCTTTTAAGCATTGAAACAGTAACACTTGCACCATTAACTTTACATATATTCTTTCCATCAAGTGAAATTTTTCGTGAAATCAATAATGATTTATCGTCTTCACTAGCGATGCCAAATTCATTAAGAATTGCTATTACATCATCATTTATATTTTCAAAGAAAGCTGAAACTTCTGCATTATTACTACCGGTTCTAATTAATTCACGAGATGTTCTTTCGCCAAGAATTGCATTTATAGCATCAATAATAATTGATTTACCTGCACCAGTTTCGCCAGTCAACACATTAAGACCGCTATCAAAATCAATAGCAGCCTCTTTAATAATAGCAATATCTGATATTTTTAGGTTTGTAAGCATAAAATCAACCCTTTAGCATTTCCTCAATTGCATTCTTTACTTTAAAAGCAACTTCCATATCAGAACAAGCAGTGAAAATTGTATCATCACCGGCAATTGTACCAACAACACCATTCATATGTAAGCCATCAAGCGCAACACAAGCAGCATTTGCAGTACCTGGATAACATTTTACTACAATAAGATTCATTGCAACTTCAACAGAAAGCACTGAACGTGCAAAAATCATTTTAATATTATCATTATTATCTTTCTTTGTGCTTACAGCATATTTAACATTATTTTTACCGTAATGCTCTTTAACAAGCTTTAATTCCTTAATATCACGAGAAATTGTTGCCTGAGTTACAGTTAAGCCGTGTTCAAGAAGCATTTTTATAATTTCTTCTTGTGTTGAAACATTATTGTTCTTTATAAAATTGAGAATTAACTCGTGCCTATTCTTTTTCACCTAGATTCTCCTTTGTGTTAATTTACTGTTAAGTATATCAAAAAACTCGTCAGATTTTATTCTAATAAACTCTGCATAATATTCAGATTTTGAAATGATAATCTCACTATTTGGTAAAAGTTCAATTGTTTTTTCACCATCAGCTGAAATGCATATCTTTTGGCTATCATTCGTAGGTTTAATGCATATTTCTGAGTACTCATTAAATACAAGTGTACGATTAAGTGGCGAATGTGTACAAATTGGAGTAAGAGTAATACACATTAAATCTGGGTCTATAACAGGACCACCAGCAGACCACGAATATGCAGTTGAACCAGTCGGTGTTGCAACAATAACACCATCAGCACGATAACTATTGATTTTTCTATTATTACAAAAAGCGTCTAAATCTATAAGGCTAATTTCATTACCTCGTGCTATTACAACATCATTAAGGTAATGACCTAATAATTTTTCGTTGTTGTTCTCTTTAAGCACAACTTTAAGCATCATACACTTATCAGTTGAATAATCGCCCGAAATAAGCTTTTCAATTAAACTTAACTCATTTCCTTCAAGTCCGGCTAAAAACGCTAAATTACCCGCATTTATACAAAGTACAGGCTTATTATGCATTGCAGCTTGCTTAGCTGTATGAATAAAAGAGCCGTCTCCACCAATTGCAATTATTATATCAACCAATTCAAAAATATCATCAACAAAAAAACTATCATTTAATGCTAGTGGAAAAGATTGTTTTGAATTAATATCAAAATAGTATTCTATATTTAATTTTTCAAGTTGCGCTACTGTGTTTTTAATAACTTCAATAGACTTATCTCTTGTAAAATTTGGTATAATTCCTATTTTCAAATTATTCACCACTCAATTCATTATGTGATTTTTCGGCAATTTCATTAATTTTATCATTATCAACAAGTAATAACTTTTCTAAATCTTTTGATAAAAATACAAGATACTCAATATTACCTTCAGGTCCGCGGATTGGAGAAAAATCAAGACCTAAAACTGAAAATCCTGTTTCAAAGGCAAAATCAACAATGGACGAAATTACTTCTTTATGTGTATTGATATCTCTAACAACACCTTTTTTACCAACCTTTTCTTTACCTGCTTCAAACTGTGGTTTAATAAGTGCTACCGTTTGACCATTCTGCTTTAAAAAGTCAAAAAGTACAGGTAAAATCTTTTTAAGTGATATAAAAGAAACATCAATACTTGCAAAGTCAATTTCATCAGTTACAGTTTCTTTTGTAAGATATCTAAAATTTGTTCTTTCAAGATTAACTACTCTATCATCAGTGCGAAGTTTCCAAGCAAGTTGACCATATCCAACATCAATGGCATACACCTTACTTGCACCACACTGTAGCATACAATCGGTAAATCCACCTGTAGATGCACCAATATCCATACATATACAGTTTTCAAGGCTTATAGGAAAGATTTTCATAGCCTTTTCAAGCTTGTAGCCACCACGACTAACAAAAGGCATTTTTTTACCTTTAAATTCAATTTTATCAGTATCTTTTACTGCATAGCCTGCTTTAGTTTCTTTTTGTCCATTAACATAGATTTCGCCAGACATTATAATTGCTGAAGCTTTTGAGCGAGTTTCAGCAAAGCCTAAATCAACTACAACAGTATCAAGTCTTTTCTTTTCAGCCATATTATTACTCCGAAAACTTTTTAATTATTGAATCACGGTCAAGCTTATACTTTTTCATAAGTGAACCAACTGGCGCGTGTGGTACAAATGCATCATCAACAGCAATATGCTCATATACACCATTGTAATTCTTTTCAAATAATGCATCAGCAAAGCTTTGGCCAATACTACCCGAACGTATTGTTTCTTCATAAAAATAAACTTCAACATATTTTAAAGTAATATCGTATACATCATCACAAATTGGCTTAATCTTATTTAGTGATAGAATTGAAATATTTACACCGTTTTCTTTTAATATTTCAACTGCGTTTATAACTTCGGCAGTAATTCTACCATAAGTAACAATGAGTTTTTTACTGTTATTATCAAAGTAATCAAAATCATTATTTGTAATAGAGTAATTACTAGGAATTGTAATTTCACCACCACGAGGGTAACGAATAATAGTGAGATTAATTGCATTATCTATAGCATTGCGTAAATCTTTTCTTAATACGTTAAAAGTAAACGGTGAATATATTGTTATGTTAGGGACACTATTAAGAAATGGAACATCAAGAATACCTTGATGAGTGACTCCATCTTCACCAACAAAGCCGGCACGGTCAACACCAATAATCAATTTTTGTTCTTGTAATGTACCATCGTGCACTAACTGGTCGTACGCCCTTTGTAAGAAGGTTGAGTAAAGTGCAACAACTGGTATCATTCCGCCCTTTGCAAGTCCTGATGCAAAGGTTACCGCATGTTGTTCGGCAATGCCTACATCATAAAATCTTTCACTATATTTTTCAGAAAAATCTTTAAGACCCGTGCCAAGTGCCATAGCAGCAGTAATTGCACAAACTTTATTATTTTCGCTTGCCAACAAGCATAATTCGTCGCCAAATTCAGATGAGAAATTAGCTCCACTAGATTTAGGTTCACCAGTTTCAATATTGAATTTTGAAATTCCGTGATAAGTACTTGGTGATTTTTCAGCAAAATCATACCCCTTGCCTTTCACCGTACTAATGTGTAAAAGAACTGGTGCATCTACAAGTTTGGCACTATTTAGTGCTTCACAAAGATGTTCTAGATTATGACCATCAATTGGACCCATATATTTAAAGCCTAAATCTTCAAAAAATGTACTTTCATACATTGAAGACTTAATATCTGATTTAATTTTAGATACAAGATGAGCAATACCTGAACCAATTAAAGGAATTTTATTTAATGTTCTTTCAGTTTTAGCTTTTAATTTGTTATACTCAGGTTTTGAGCGAACTACTGCAAGATAACGAGCCATTGAACCAACATTTTCCGAAATAGACATTTCATTATCATTTAGTATTACAATTAGGCGTGTACCTGAACGACCTGCGTTATTAAGTGCTTCATAAGCCATACCACCAGTAAGTGCACCATCACCAATAACTGCAATTGTATAATCATTTTTGCCGAGTTTTTTATTTGCTTCAGCAATACCAAGTGCTGCTGAAATTGAAGTGCTTGAATGTCCGCTATAAAAAACATCGTGTTCACTTTCATTAGGTGCACAAAATCCTGAAATACCATTTTCAGTTCTTAAAGTATCAAATTCATTAAATCTACCCGTAAGAAGCTTATGTGCATAAATTTGATGACCAACATCCCAAACAAACTTATCATTTGGGGAATCAAATATTTTGTGCATAGCAATAGAAAGCTCAACAACACCGAGATTAGAAGATAAATGTCCGCCATTTTGTGAAACGGTCTGAATCATTTTACTTCTTACCTCAGTTGCAAGAATTTCAAATTCATTAATATTCAGTTTTTTCAAATCGTCAGGCAAATTTAGTTTGCCTAAAAATTCAAAATTTTCCAAAATATTTGCTCCAATCAGTTTTTTCTATTAATAAGCATAAATGCAATTTGTTCTAATACTTTTGTATCATTTTCAAAAATAGTTAACGCAGCAATTGCTTTATTTGTATATTCTTTAACTAGCTCTTTTGATTTTTTAAGACCATAATGCTTTACAATTGTTGATTTATCATTTTTAGAATCACTACCTACTGGTTTGCCTAAAGAAATAGCATCACCCTCAATATCAAGAATATCATCTTGAATTTGAAAAGCAATCCCCAAATTCTCAGCATATTCTATTGCGGCATCAATTTCTTTATGATTAAACTCATTTTTAGACAGGCATCCTAAAACACAAGCGGCTTTAATTAAACCACAAGTTTTCAATGAATACATTTTAAGAATTTCGTCAGTAGTTGGATTAGAGTTTTCAAACTGCAAATCAAGAATTTGCCCACCAACCATACCGTTAATTCCAGAAAAGGTTGAAAGATATTTTACAGCTTCAACAATACATTCAGTACGTATATTCTTAACACTAGCAAGAGTTGTAAATGCTTCAGTTAACAAAGCATCACCCGCCAATAAAGCATTATCTTCACCAAATGCAATATGACACGATGGCTTGCCACGGCGCATATCATCATTATCCATACAAGGTAAATCATCGTGAATTAATGAATAGGTGTGAATCATTTCAACGGCGCAACCAAAATCAAGTGCAGCTTCTGCATTACCACCACATACCTTTGAAAACTCAACAGCAAGAATTGGTCTAATTCTCTTACCACCATTAGAAACACTGTATTTCATTGCATCAAGTACTGTTGAAGGCATGCTTTCAGTAAGAATATTATCAAGCCTTTTTGAAACTATGTTTGCCTGAGTGTCTACATATGATTTAATATCAGTCATCATTTTTGACCTCATTTATATCAATAATTTTTTGTTTAGCATCATTTAGTTTTTTCATACAAAATTCAGAAAGTTTTACACCTTCTTCATAAAGCTTCATTGATTCTTCAAGTGGCATAGAGCCTTCTTCAAGTTTTGAAACTATTTCTTCAAGTCTTTTTGTAGCTTGTTCATATGTCATATTCATAATTACACCTCAGTAATTTCCGCTTTTACATTACCATCAGCAAATTGCAGTGAAATACTGTCACCTACTGATAAATCTTTTACCTTTGAAACAATATAATCATCTTTCTTAACTATTGAATATCCTCTTCCTAACACCTTTAACGGACTTAGTGAGTCAAGCTTTGAGCATAACATAGAAAAATTTGTTACATTTTTTGTAACAATATCTTTAAAGTTATTATTAATTCTTAAAACCAATGAATCAAGATACAACTCACAATTTTCAATAATTTTTTCAGGATTTTTCAATACTTGTGATTTAATAACTTGCTCAAGATTATATTGCTTTTCTTTGATACAATTTTCTATTGAATTATCTAACGCTAACTTTAATGATGAAATAAAATATTTTTGCTCACGAATATCTGGTACTGCTAATTCTGCAGCAGCGGATGGTGTCGGCGCTCGTAAATCAGCAACAAAATCACAAATTGTAAAATCAGTTTCATGCCCAACGCCAGAAATAATTGGAACATTGGATTGATATATTGCATAAGCAAGTTTTTCATCGTTAAACGGCCACAAATCCTCAGCCGACCCTCCACCACGAGCAATAATGATAACATCAACATCTATATTGTTCATTTGCTTTATAGCATCAATAATTGTTAAAGCAGCACTATCACCTTGTACTTGTACACCAGCAAATATAATTTTTGCTACCGGATAGCGTCTTCCAAGCACATTAAGGACATCTTGTACTGCCGCGCCTGTTGGTGAAGAAATAACACCAATTTTTTCAGGAAACTCAGGAATCATCATTTTGTGTTCGGCATTAAACAAACCTGCTTTTGAAAGTTTATCTTTTAATTGTTCAAAAGCAACCGCTAATGCACCTACACCATCAGGTTGCATATCATCAATGTATAACTGATATTTGCCATCCCGCTCGTATATTGACACGCGACCTCTAATAATAACTGACATTCCGTTTTCAGGTTTAAACTTAAGTTTTAAAGCATTTCCAGCAAACATAACGGCACTAATAACTGACTGACTATCTTTAATGCTCATATAAAGATGTCCGCTACGATAATGGTCAACAAAATTTGAGATTTCCCCAACAACAAAAACATTACTGAGAGTAACATCCTGCTCAATAATTGATTTTGCATAAGTATTCAATTGTGTAACAGTTAAAATTAAAGGTGATTGCATTTTAATTATTCCTTATTACAAATTGAAGATAATATTGCTACCCCACAAGCATTATCTGATGAATACTGTGGCTCAGCAAAATATGCATCATATCTACTCATAAAGTCATTACGAATTATAGAGTTTGACATAACCCCGCCAGAAAATACTAAAGGAAAATTTCCATATGTTTTAATTATATCTTTTACAGTATCGTCAAGTGCCGAACGAATATAATTTATGCAATAAAAAGCAATATCTTCAGGTTTTTTACCATCATCAAACATCTTTTTACACTTGTTTTCAACACCAGAAAGACTAAACATTCCATCGCGACGAAAAACCCTTTCATTTTTTAGTGTTAATTCACTATTTAAAGCAAGTTTTTCAAGTTCAGGTCCACAAGGAAATTGTAAGCCTAACATTACACCAACTCTATCAATAGCTTGTCCGGCTTTTAAATCAAGAGAATCGGAAATAATTTGAGTTGTAAAATAATTTTGGTCAGCGGATACCTTCAAAACCTGAGATGTACCACCTGAAATATGAAAAGCAAAGAAATCTTGATTTATTAAGTCAAGTTTCTCAGCCGAATATAGTGCGGCTACAATATGACCATCTTGATGAGAAAACTTATGTAGTGGAATTTTAAGAAACGAAGATAAAGCTTCAGCAATTGCAATTCCTGTTAAAAAGCAAGGCATATATGAGCCGTCTTCATTACAAGGTTTTATTGAAACTCCCACACTAGAAAGAGTGCCCTTAAAATCAGTTGTAATTTTATTAATCAGTTGTGGCAACTGAACAGTGTGATGAAAAACAGCATCACTTTGTCTAATACCCTTCTCACCTTCTTTTACTGGCAAGAGTTTTTTACAACTAATTACACTATTGCTTCCACTATCATAAATCGCAACTGACGTTGTATAGTTGCTTGTATCAATTCCTAAATGATAGCTCATTGTACATCAATCTCTTTTACAACCTTACCAAGAACACCATTAATAAAAGACGCATCCTCTTTAGTTGCGAATTTTTTTGCAAGTTCCACAGCCTCATTAATTACAACACTATTTGGCACTGATGGAACATAAAGAATCTCACAAATAGCAAGTCTAAAAATAGCAAGTGATACTTTAGGAAGTCTATTAACATTCCAGCCTATTGAATTATTATTAATGATTTCATCAATTTCACTAATATGTTCATATGTGAGATGAGCTACTGAAAAAGCATAAGTATTTTCTTCAATTAATCGTGCTTCAACAGCGTTTTCAATAACCTCGTCAACCGATAATTCTTCATTAAATATTTTTTCAAAAATCAGGGTAAAAGCAAGTTCTCTTTCTTCTTTTCTTGTCATAATATCCTCCAAAAAAACATACGCTCCCCGTCAGAAAAACAGGGAGCGTTCTAAATTTTCTGCGGTTCAAAATGTATATACATAGAATTTGTGTATATTTTATCACTATATCCGCAAAAATTCAATAGAAAATGAATATAAATTTGTTATATACATTATTTTGTTTCAATAATTGTAATTTTGTCTGAAGTTAGTTTTGTTTTTGAAAGAATTATGTCTTTAATTTTAATTATAGATTCATTATTAACTGTACCCTTAGGCAAAATAACTTCAATTGTTTCATTACTATATGTCACTAAACATTTTGAGTTAATTTGTGCAGTAACAAGATTTTCAATGTCACTTTCAGTTTTAATTTGTTCTGAAAGCTTTGCTAATTTTTCTCTTGCAACAACCTTAGTTTCTGAATCCGCATTTTCATCATTTATTATCTCAGTAAGGTAATCTTTCGCTTCACCGTGAGCTTTTTTACGATTAATTTCAGCTGACTCAAAGTAGTTTTCAATCTCTACTGAATTAGAATTCACATATTGTGCATCACCTAAATTGCTTTCAGTTGTTACTTCAGGGCTAGTAATGTTATTTTGAGGCTTGGTGTAATACCAATTAACAAAAACAGCTAACGCTAATGCAAATACTAAGCTAAAAGACAAAAGTTGTTTTCTACCAATAATTTTACTTTTCATATTTATTCCTCCATATATGTTAATTTTGAAATAGATATTCGTGACATACTTACATTTAAAACTGCACTCACTGCTGAATATATTTGATTTTGAACAGTGGTATTATTTCCACCCTCACAAACTATTGCAACTCCTCTAATTTTTGGCTCAACAGTCTTTATTAAAAGACCCGTGTCATTATTATCTTTTTCAATTATAACGTAATCATTTTCTTTTGTTGAATCGTTATTATTACTTGAATTTTTTTGAGTGTTTTTATCATTAGTTGCATAGATATACTCGGTTGTTTCCGAAAGAGTAATCATTACTTTTGTTTTACCTGCGCCATCAATAGCTTCAATAATATCAGTGATTTTCTCTTCAAGATACTCGCAATACTCATATTTAGAAAATGCATTGTTAACTTCATTCTTCTTTTCTTTATCACTGAAATTAATTTCTGAAATAAAAATTAATATTATTACCATAAAACCTGCAACCACAACTAGTGCCATTTTCTTGTTTTCTTTTATTGTGATAAATTTATCTAAATATGTTTTTATAAAGTTCAAGTAATATTCACCTCATAGCCCAATTGATTTTTAATATCTTGTTTTAGTGAATTTATTTTCTCATTATCATCAATATCAATATCAATTTGCTCAACATATAAGTAACCATCTTCATTTATGTACGATTCAATCTCACAATATAATAAATTCACATTTTCATTTTTGCATAAACTTACAATTGATGCTTCAACTATTTTTTCATAACCACTTTTATATATGTCGCTATATTCAATTTTTTCGTTGCTAAAATTTGAATTTAGATTAATATCAGTTGAAAACGATTGAATTGGAATAACTGTATAGAACAAAATAAATATTGAAAAAAATATGTTCACAACCTTATTAAGTGATGAATTTGAAAGTAAAATTTTAAATAAGGATGTCAATGCTGTTGCACCGCACAATGATAAAATCCACACTTTAAAGAACTCCATATTATTTACCCATCATAATTATTACTCCTGTTGAAACAACAAGGACAAATGTAATAAAAAATAAAATTATATTTAATAGTGAAATCACCGATGAAATACTGTCAAGAATGTCCGTTATGTTATTAATACTAAGCATAGATGAAACTATTGTACATAGTTGTAAAGAAATATACCAAATTAACAGTTCAATCATCACTGGTAAATTGATAAGCAAAATTACAATAATTACAAAAACTCCCAGTGTATTTTTCATTATTAAAAAACTACTAAAAACCGACGACAAGGCATCACCAACACCAGCACCAACTATAGGAACAAATGCACCAGAAATAAATTTTATTCCCCTAATTGCTATGTTATCTGATGAGCTTGCAAGAATACTTTGCGTTGTTAATAACCCTGTATATATGGTGGAAAACAGCGCCAATATTACAACAATAATTCTTCTAAATGCCGAAACAATTCTTTCACGATAATTTTCAAATGAAAATGACGAAAGAATATTAAAAGATAAAATTCCACTTATACATGGCATAAAAAATTTATCTGCCACAATTGTTATAATTGAAGATAAAAAAATAGAAAAAGAATTATATGTAATTGCTAAGCTTGGATTTCTTGATGCAACAATTATTGCAGTCATTACCGGTAAATAGGAATTGACAAAAATCATTGAAGTTTTAATTCCGGTTAATACATCAATCACCATTCTGCTTATTGGTACAATTATTATTGATAAAACGGTTAATACTCCAATAAAATAAATTAAATTTTGATTTTTATTAGTTTCTCTTATAAACGAAGCTGCAATTGATACAATTACTAAAATTATTATGATGGTTATTATGCTTTCAAAAATGCTTATTCCCTTTTTAAAGCTTAATTCAAATAAAAACTCAATAATTCTTGTAGGATTTAAGTCAAATAAATCATTGAAACTAATTTCATCAATTCCTAAATTGTTAAGATATTCTTTAGTTTGCTCATCAATATTATCAAATACTGTGACAAACTCATCGTCTAACGCAAAAGTATCAAATGAAAAAAATGACAAAATAATTATAGAAACGATTGTAATTAAAATTAACCTTTTCATACTATTCAACAAATTTTAAACAAAATATTATTAATCCATTTAATATTGGTAACGAAAGATAAATAATTAAAAATTTAGATGATATAGATATAACACCTGCTAAAGATTTATCACCTGAATCTATAAGCGTATCGCAAATAAAATCGGTTATTATTGTTATTCCAGTTACTTTTAATAATAGTTTAATATGCTCGTTATCAATGTTAAAAACCGAAAAAATAGATAATGCATTAGAAATAAACGCCGAAAAATCATCTATTAACAAACTAAATATTAAAATTACTGCAAATATACGAATCAAAAAAACATATTCAGGTCTATAAGTTTTTAAAATTACTGCAAAGCAAACATATACCAATGCAATAAAACAAATTTTATAAATAACACTCATAAATTAAATATTGATTTTAGCTCGTCAAAAACAGAAGAAACTTGTGGCACAAGCATTGCTATAATTACTATTATTCCAGTAAGTACAGTAAGAGTTGCAAACTCTTCTCTGCCCGTTTTAGAAAGCATTTGTTGTAACACTGCTACTATTAAACCTATTCCTGCTATTTTAAAAAGAAATGTAATATCCATTTTTACTCCGTTAGATTGTAATAATTAAAAAGAGAATTCCACTACCAAATATTAAAATTGATGTACATTTACATTTTGATTTTTCTTCTAATTCTAATTGTAAACACTTTTTTTCAAACAAATTTTTATACAAATCACAATTTAGTAACTGCCCGTTGGTATCTGACTTTCCCAACATTGAAAAAAATCCTTTTAGATATTCAATATCCGTTTTATCAAAATCATATTTTAAATTATTTGATAAAAAAATTGCATCTAATGTTTTGTTATACTCGTCTATTCCATCAAAAATTCTATTCAAAAAAGTTAATTGATTATATGTATTGCAGTTGCAAATAATTTTAAAAATTTCACTGATATTTAAATTATTATAACTAATCAAAATCTTAATGTTTTCAATTAATAAAATACACTGTCTAATTGCAATTGTATGATTTTTAATTCGCTTGGAATATGTTAGAGACGTTATCGTACAAATCAACAAAATTAGAATAACAATTGCTATTTTCATTAAAGACCTCATTTATATTCGTAATGCTTTTAACTTTACAAGGATTTTCAGCACCTGAAAGAAATATTATTTTTTCAATTGCATTCGCCTTATAAATTTCCATAAATATTTTTTTATTTTGTAATTCATATATGTCACTTGCGTGCATACTTAAAGCAAATTTAGTACCACAATTAATGCCGTTTAGTACTTCATTAGCCTCATCAAAAGTTCCAATTTCATCGCAAATTATTACATCCGGTGAAAGTGTACGAACAGCCATTGAAATACCTTTACCTTTTGGAAAGCCTAACAAAACGTCTGTATTGGGACCTAAAACTTTAACATCATGTTGTGATGGAAATAATTCTTTACGCTCGTCAACTACACAAATCTTATAATATTTACCCATTCTACCTGAAGACAACTGACAAGCTAAATCACGAAGCATAGTAGTTTTTCCCGAAGACGGAGGACCAACAACTAATATATTTTTTAATATTCCTTTATATACTGAATTAAATATTTGTTCTGATGCACCTTGAACTATTCTTGGAATTCTTATATTAATACTATTAATATCTTTTATACTTTTAACCTTATCTTTTTCGTATACTGCTGTACCACAAACGCCAACTCTTGAACCATTTGGCAAAGTAATATAGCCATTTAAAATGTCTTCATAATGACTATGTATTGAATAACCACACATTTTATTTACAGTGTCAATTATTTCGTTTTCACTTGTAATTACACAGTTTGTTGAATGAATAAAACTTGTTTTTCCACTTACAGTAAGGAAACTGCTTCCTGTAGGAGTTACAATTACAACTGGTCTATCAATTCTTAATCTAATTTCTTGAATATTTTCTATCATTGTTTCACTTATTTTTTTCAAATACATTTGAATTCTTGGAGAAACATATGAAATGATATTATTGAAATTATTTTGAATAGATTTGTCCATCAAATCACCTCAATAATTACTATGATTACTTGTCCCCATTTATTACAAAACTTTCTTGAAATAAAAACGGTGATATGATATACTAAATTCAAATATATTTTAAGGTGTATAAAATGACTACAAAGATTAAAATTTTCTTACAAAATAATAAATACATTCTTGTTTCAGGCGGAGTATCATTATTTATAATTTTATTCGTGTATTTTTGTTATGAAATAATACCCTTTGGTGAAGGTATTATTTATAGAATGGATTTATACCATCAATACGGACCTTTATTTTCCGAATTGCATGACCGAATTACAAGTGGAGAATCACTTATTTACTCTTGGAATAGTGGTTTGGGCGGTTCTTTTTTAGGCAATTTTTATAATTATTTATCAAGTCCAATCTCATTTATTATTTTGTTTTTTGGACATAAAAACACCTTTGAAGCAGTTGCTGCTATGATTGCAATAAAAGCTGTTTTAAGCGCAATGTCAATGTCATATTATTTAAAAAAATCACAAAAATGCAATGGACTTATTGTTGCTGCATTCGGCGTTATGTATGCTTTTTGTGGATATTTTATTGCTTATTACTGGAATATAATGTGGCTTGATGCTATGTATATTCTTCCTTTTATAGTTTTAGGAATTGAAAGAATCATTAACAGTGGTAAATGCAAAACATATATTATTGCATTAGCTCTTGCTATTTTTTCAAATTACTATATTGGATTTATGCTTTGCGTATTTTCATGTATATACTTCATCTACTATTACGTATGCACTTCAAGAAATCTTAAGGATATGAAGAAATTCCTTACTGAAGAAAAAGGAATATTCATAAAAATTAATAATTCATTCTTCATAAAATGCTGTACAAGATTTGCATTTTCATCACTTGCAGTGGGACTTATTTTGATTTTTATGCTTATCCCCCTTGCGTATATTCTTAATTCATCGTCAGCAACTGGTGATACTACCCCAAATGAATATGAATCTTATTTTACAATTTTTGATTTTTTAGCAAACCATCTTGCTGGTTTGGAACCAACAATCCGCAGTAGTGGTGAAGATGTGTTACCAAACATCTATTGCGGAATGTTAACTGTAATGCTTATTCCATTATATCTATTCTCAAAACGAATTTCTTCAATTGAAAAAATTGCGTCAATAGTTCTTCTTGCTGTAATGTATTTCAGTTTTAATGTTAACTTTATAAATTACTTTTGGCACGGTTTTCATTTCCCTAATGATTTGCCATATAGACAATCATTTATTTATTCTTTTATTCTTTTAGTGTTAGCATTTAAAGCATTAAAAAATATTAGCGAATACAATAAAAAACAAATTCTTGCAGTTGGTATTGGGACTATAGCTTTTGTAGTTTTAGCGCAAGAACTTGGCTCAAAAAATGTTGACGACTTTACAGTATTAATTACAATTGTGTTTACAGTTTTAATGACAATAGTCTTAGGAATAATTGTAAGCAAAAAAATTCAAGCATTAGTTTTATCTATTATTGTTCTTTCTTCAGTTTCTGCAGAGGTTATTGTCGCAAACACTGACCATTATGTTGCAAATCAAACCAAAGAAAATTTTGCTTATGATTATGACGATTTTAAAGCCATTCAAAATGAAATTGCTGATGGTGATAGACAAGTATTTTACCGCGAAGAATTGTCGGAAATACGGTCAAGAATGGACCCTTGTTGGTATGATTACAATGGTGCTTCTGTATTTTCATCAATGGCAAACGAAAAGCTTTCAAATCTTCAAAAATATATTGGTCTTTATGGTAATAAAATTAATAGTTATACCTATAATCCACAAACACCAATATATAACTCAATGTTTTCTCTAAAATATATTTACGATAAAAACAGTAAAATTTGCGAAAACAAGTACTACACATTAAAATCACAAAATGAAACGTTTAAAGCATATGAAAATAATTATATGTTAAACATTGCTTATCCTGTTTCTGATGAAATTGTTAATTGGGATGCATCAATTTATAGTAATCCAGTTGAGGCGCAAGAAGAATACTTCCGTATGGCAACCGGTATTGAAGGTGTTTACAGTCGCATAACCGACTATGAAATTGTTTATGGCAATATTCTTTCTATTGATAGGTTAAATATTTTAAGTGAAACTCTTCCACTTAACAAAATTGACAGTAATTTTAGCGGTTCAATCACTATAGATATTACTGCTAAAGATACATCTAATATATATATTTATGTTTATTCAAGAGAACTTGATACTGTTTCAGTATTGTCGCCTGAATTTACAACAACAATGACTGTAAATGATGGTTACATTTTAGATTTAGGATGCCATTCACCTGGTGATATTATTTCAGTTGAAATGCCATTAAAGGAAGATGCATATTCAGCCAGTGTTGATTTTGTTGCATTTAAAGTTGACCACGAAAAATTTGTTGAAGGATATAACAAACTTAAAGACGGTCAACTACAGTATACAAGATTTGATGAGACCTATATTAATGGCACCTTTACGGCAAACGAAAATGAGATTTTATACACATCAATCCCCTATGATGAAGGCTGGAACATTTATATTGATGGAAAACGAATAAAGAATGATGACATCCTTGCTATTTCGGAAGCTCTTATTGGAATAAAAGTAACTGAAGGCGAGCATGAAATCACATTTAAATATGAAGCACAAGGATTACAAGAATCAATAATTATTTCATCACTTTTTATAATAACGCTTTTGATTTTCTATATTTTAATTACAAGAAAATGGTTATTCTTTAAAAACAAAAAAACTAATCTATGGCAAAAAGTACGAATAGCCCAAAAGTATGAAATTGAGAGACAAATGAGAGAAAGAAATGAAGAAATAGTTACTTTTGATAAAGATTCATCTACCAATTCAACTGATGAACAAAATAATTAACAAAAGGTGTCTGAAATTCAGACAC
The DNA here is from genome assembly GCA_045615405.1 of Candidatus Fimenecus sp. GTDB lineage: Bacteria > Bacillota > Clostridia > Oscillospirales > Acutalibacteraceae > Fimenecus. The sequence continues at coordinate 5,822 of JAZLET010000195.1, read as the reverse complement.
CTTTTAATTTATTTCCTATCTTTTATTACAATGTTTATCAAAACTTGGATTAAATGCATAGAAGTTTTTACTATCAAGTTTATCAGTTACAAGTTGCAATCCTTCACCAAATCTTTGATAATGAACAATTTCGCGTTGACGTAAGAATTTAATTGGCTCACGAACATCAGGGTCATCAACAAGTCTTAAAATGTTATCGTAAGTTGTTCTTGCTTTTTGCTCAGCAGCAAGGTCTTCGTGCAAATCAGTAATCACGTCACCCTTAGATTGAATATACATTGCTGAAAATGGGGTACCGCTTGCTGCAACTGGATAAACACCAGTAGTATGGTCAACAAAGTATTTATCAAAACCTGATTTTTTAATATCTTCAATTGTAAGATTTCTAGTAAGTTGATATACAATTGCACCAATCATTTCAAGATGACTAAGTTCTTCCGTACCTATATCAGTTAATAATCCTTTTAATTCTGGATAAGGCATTGCATATCTTTGAGAAAGATAGCGAAGTGATGCCGCTAATTCTCCATCGGGACCTCCAAATTGACTAATAATAACCTGTGCCAATTTGGGGTTAGGATTTTTAATTTTTACAGGAAATTGTAATTTCTTTTCATATTGAAACATTAGCAATCACACTCCTTTACATATTCCCATGGCCAAGGATTTTTAATCCAAGCTAATCCGCTCCCTGATTCATGAGTAAGTGGACCAAAACATTCCTCGTATTCTTCTACTAACTCCTTAGCTCTTTCACTATATTTTTTATGCATTTCTAATGCTTTTTCATCACAAGGATGAGTATCAAGATATAAATGAAGTTCCCATGCAGCAAACTGAACTGCAGAGATTTCGCGTTTAAGTTTACATTTATCCACAGCACTTACCTCCATAGAATTTTTTATCTAATTCAGGAAAAAGCGTACCATTACACAATGCGTCATTACTATTATAAGTGATTAATTCTATTTGAAATGGTACATACGCCATTGCAAGAACAACATCAGAAGGTAATTTTGGCATAGTTTTGCAATTACAATTTGAATTTAATGATTCCATATTTTTTCTCCTTTATTTTATTTGGTGAAATCACACCTTAATTCATAATATTCATATAAAATCTTTTTGTTATTTATTGAAAATTATAATCTACAATGTTAAAATACATTTAGCGAGGTGCTGATATGGAAACTGAAAATAAATTTATAAATTTTTTTAAAAAAATAGCTGATGTTGAATCTTCGTTTAAAAGAATGCCTTTATATTTTCTTATAATGTGCATATTACTTGTAGTATTAATCGTAAAGTTAGATAAAACTAATGATTATCTACAAATGATTGCTGAAAATGGTGCAACAAAATTAGAGGTAGAAACTCAAGATGATACTTTCATTGAAATTATCACTGAAAAAGATAAAACAAAGGAAGATTATGTGCCTCAATTAGAGGTTGTAACCGAAAAATCAACTGAGTCTACTACTAAGAAAAATGCAAGCACAAATAGTACGGCAACCGCAACTCAACTTACCGATGAAAACGTTTCAAGAAAAACATATATACTTAACACAAGCAGCAAAAAAATACATTCACCTAGCTGCTCATTTGTTTCAAGAACTAAAGATGAAAATAAAAAGACTGTAAAACTTTCTAGTGATGAATTAAAAAACTATATAGACAAAGGTTATGCTATATGCAAAACTTGCGGAGGTAAATAAAATGAACATCAAAGAAATATTATCAAAGGTAGACCATACATTACTTTCCCAAAGTGCAACTTGGAACGAAATTAAAGCAATTTGTGATGATGGCTTAAAATATGAAACCGCGTCAGTTTGTATTCCTGCATCTTATGTTAAACAAGCAAAAGAATATGTTGGAGAAAAACTTACAATTTGTACTGTAATTGGTTTTCCAAACGGCTATTCAACTACCTCAACAAAAGTTTACGAAACTGCTGATGCAATAAAAAATGGCGCTGATGAAATTGATATGGTTATCAATATAGGCTGGTTAAAAGATAAAAAATATGACAATATACTTAATGAAATCAACGAGATTAAAGATGTATGTAATGGTAAAATCTTAAAGGTTATCATTGAGACTTGCCTTTTAACCGATGATGAAAAAATCAAAATGTGTGAGATTGTAAGTAATTCAAACGCGGATTTTATTAAAACATCAACAGGCTTTTCAACTGCCGGCGCTACCAAGCATGATATTGAACTTTTTGCAAAATACACTACTAATGGCAAAAAAATCAAAGCAGCTGGTGGGATTTCATCCATTGAAGATGCTGATGCTTTTATAAATCTCGGTGCTTCACGACTTGGTACAAGTAGAATTGTTAAAATCGTAAAAAACGAGCAAGGTAGTGGATATTAATGAAATATAATCGTATATTTCTTATTGTTTTAGACAGTTTTGGAATAGGAAATGCTCCCGATGCTGAAAGTTTTGGTGATTTGGGCGCAAACACACTTAAAAGTATATCAAAATCACCAAAATTTAATATTCCAAATCTAACAAAACTCGGACTTTGTAATATTGATGGTGTAAATTTAAAAAATAACGATTCACCTATCGGTAAATTTGGTGCTTTACAAGAATTATCAGCAGGAAAAGACACAACAATAGGACATTTTGAAATTGCAGGAATCATTTCAAATAAACCTATGCCAACTTATCCAAATGGATTTCCAAAAGAGATTATTGAAAAATTTGAAAAGCAAACTGGTTGTGGTACTCTTTGTAATAAAACCTATTCAGGTACGCAGGTTATTGCAGATTATGGAGAAGAACATGTTAAAACAGGCAAATTAATTGTTTATACATCTGCTGATAGCGTTTTTCAAATCGCCGCACACACTGAAATTGTGCCACTTGAAAAGCTTTATGAGTACTGTAAAATCGCTAGAAAAATACTTGTTGGCGAACACGCGGTTGGTCGTATAATTGCAAGACCATTTAATGGTAAATATCCATTTACAAGAACTGCAGACAGGCACGATTTTTCAATTGAGCCACCAAAAGACACAATGCTTGATGAATTAGAATCAAGTGGGTTTGATGTTATTTCTGTTGGCAAGATTGCAGATATTTTTGCAAATCGTGGTATAACTGAAAAATATTTTACTCATTCAAATTATGAAGGCATGAGTAAAACGCTTGAACTTTTAGATAAAAAATTCACTGGACTTGTATTTACAAATCTTGTTGATTTTGATATGAAATTTGGACATAGACGAGATATTGATGGATATGCAAATGCTATAACTGAATTTGATGCTTGGTTAAATGAATTTTTGCCTAAAATGCAAGATAATGATTTATTGATTATTACTGCTGACCATGGTTGTGACCCAGGATTTAAAGGTACCGACCACACAAGAGAACAAGTACCTCTTATCCTATATTCAAAAGGCATCCATACTGAAAATCTTGGTACTATCAAAGGCTATAACCATATCAGTAAGATTATTTTAGATAATTTTGATTTAAGGTGATTTCATGAACAAAAAAGACCTTTTTTATTTAGCAAAAGATGCTATGAAAAACTCTTATGCACCATATTCAAATTTTAATGTTGGTGCAGTTTTACTTACTAAAAACAATAACATATATAAAGGTTGCAACATTGAGAATGCATCTTATGGTACAACTAATTGTGCCGAAAGAACTGCGTTATTTTCAGCAATTTCAAACGGTGAAAAAGAATTCTCTGCAATTTGTATTGTTGGAGGTAAAAATGGTGATATTATTGACTATGCAATGCCTTGTGGCGTTTGCAGACAAGCGTTAGCTGAATTTTGTAATGCTGATTTTAAAGTGTATGTGGGTAAAAATGAAGATGACATAAAAGAGTTTACTTTAGGTGAACTTCTCCCCCATACTTTTGATAAATCAAAATTAGGTGAATAATATGAGAATTTACGATATTATTGAGAAAAAGCGCGACGGACTTAAACTCACAAAAGAAGAAATAGACTTTTTTGTTCAGGAATACACGACAGAAAAAATTGAAGATTATCAAGCATCAGCACTTCTTATGGCGATTTATATTAATGGAATGGATGAAGAGGAAACTGTGAATCTTACTGAAAGTATGGCTCATTCAGGTGATATGCTTGATTTGTCAGAAATTAACGGAATTACAGCTGATAAACACTCTACAGGTGGAGTTGGTGATAAAACATCACTTGTAGTCGCTCCAATTTGTGCATCTTTAGGTATTAAAATGGCTAAAATGAGCGGTCGTGGTCTAGGTCATACAGGTGGTACAATTGATAAACTTGAAAGCATTGAAGGTTATAACACATCTTTAGATACTAACGCTTTTTTTAAGCAAGTTAATGAAATTGGTATTGCACTTATAGGTCAAACCGGTAACCTTGCCCCTGCTGATAAAAAGATTTATGCTTTGCGTGATGTTACTGCAACAGTTGGAAATATTCCACTTATTGCATCAAGTATTATGAGCAAAAAAATTGCGGCGGGTGCAAAAAACATTGTTCTTGATGTAAAATGCGGTAGTGGTGCATTTATGAAAGACGAGGAAAGCGCTATTGAACTTGCTGAAATGATGGTAAAAATCGGCAATAAATGTGGTCGTAATATGGCAGCAGTTATCACAAATATGGATATTCCACTTGGGTTAAATATTGGTAATGCACTTGAAATTAAAGAAGTTGTTAATATACTCAATAACGAGGGCGACGAACAATTACGAGAACTTTGCCTTGTCCTTTCTGCTACGATTTTAAGTATTTCTTACGATTGGGAATATAATGAATCATACAAGAAAGCTGAAAATGCTTTACTTGATGGCTCAGCATTTAATAAGCTTAAAGAACTTGTTGCAGCACAAGGTGGAAACGTTAAAATGATTGACAATACTGACCTTTTACCAAACTGTAAAAAAGCACTTGAAATCAAAGCAACAAAAAACGGTTATATTCAAAGTATTAATTCTCAAATTGTTGGCGAAAGTGCGGTTTTACTTGGTGCAGGTCGCGAAAAGAAATCTGACACTATTGACTATGGTGCAGGAATTGTTCTTCACAAAAAGACTTGTGATAAAGTAGCTATTGGTGATACAATCGCAGTTCTTTATGCCGAAACCGATGAACGCCTTAAAAATGCAGAAAAGCTTTTCAACACCTCATTTTCAATAGGTGCCGAAAAGCCCGATGAAATGCCTTTAATATATAAAACAATAAGATAAAGAAAATCCCACATTACTGTGGGATTTTTGTTATATATGGTCTTATTTTGTATGCTGATAATGATGCTAAAATTACGCACAATATCTCTTTTGGAAGGAAGGGCAGGAATACTGTCTGAATAAACCAGATTACTGAATAATCGCTTTTATTGTAAACATTTGTTATAAATGCAAAATAAAAAATGCCTATTATGTAGATTATTGTAACACCGAGTAAAGATATAGTGGTATACTGCCAAAATGCTCGTTTATTAATTTTTTGTGTAACAACACTCATTATTACTGATGTAACCACAAAACCAATTATAAAGCCAAAATTAGGCATTAAAACGTATCCCAATCCCCCACCACCTGAAAAGATTGGTAAACCAATAAGTCCAAGTGCCATATAAGTTGCAGTTGCAAATACTGACGCCTTTAATGGTAAAACAAGTGCAGTTAACAAAACGAAGAAAGTTTGTAATGTTATAGGCATCATATTAGGCATTGGAATTCTTACAAACGAGCCAACACAAATCAATGCACAAAATAACGCTGATAATGTTAATGTCATAATTAGATTTTTTCTTTTCATATTAACCTCACACTAACATCACCTGAC
>JAZLET010000194.1:0-11043 GCA_045615405.1 Candidatus Fimenecus sp. | reverse complement strand
AATAAAGTTTTGACCAAAACCTGCAACACCATATGCAATTGCTTCTTTAGGTTGAAGACTTGATGTGTCATTAGGATTTGTGCCATAAACCTTATGCAAAAGGTCATTGATTTTCATAAAATCCCTCTTTCATAAATTATTCAATTAATTATATCACAACAGATTATTGATTTCAACAATATTTTAACAAAAAATGAATAGAAATCACAGGAACCACACATAAAAAAACTCCCCTATTTTCATAGGAGAGTTTAATTATTATAAAATTATTGTTTTGCGCCGTTATCAAACATTTCAAGAACCTTAACGCTTGCTGCGAAACAATCTGCAAGGCAGCCCTTATTGAGTTTTTCAGGAGTGTCAAGGCGTGTGTGATAAAAATCAGGAAGAGCATGATTAAGTGGTGTAACGCCTGTTGAACGCATGCCTGCCTGTGCAAATGCTGCTGAGTCAGTTGCACCACCAAGTGGAGGAACAACACCCTTACCACAGTGAATACCAAGCTCTTGACATGCTTCATAATAAAGGTCAGAAACATCTTTGTCAACTTTAACTGTTGAGTTAAGGTCACGGTAGTTTACTTGCATATATTCAGGCTGTGTAATTGTGTCATAAGAATAAACGAATGTAGGAACATCATTAAACTCATGAGCATGAGCTTCGCACCATGCTTTAGCGCCACGAAGACCTGCTTCTTCAGAGCCAGTAAGAACAACACCAATTTCAGTGTTTTCAAGTTCAATGCCTTCTTCTTTAAGCGCTTTAAGAATTGCAATACCGATATAGCAACCTGAAAGGTTATCGTTAGCACCGTCAACAACTCTCTTTTTGTTCCACATAAAATAAAGACCAAACCAGAATGGAACGAAAACAAGACCGCCAAGACCAAGCTTTGTTGCAAGAGCAGGATTTTCAACAAAAGCACCTGCAACGTTAGCAATTGCTATACCAATTGTATAAAATGCACCAACAAAGCAAAGCATCATATGAATATCAAATCCAAGATATGTAAACTTGTATTTGAATGGCCATTCCCAAGTAGCGTCTGGGTGACCATTGAAGATAATTCTTCTCTTTACTTCACCTGTAGGCTTTTTAAAACCTGCTGCATTATGTCCAGTTTCTTCTTTAAAAATCTTATCAACTGTCTTTTTGTAAAGACCAAACTGTAAAACGCAAAGAATAAGACCAAGCACAATAAACACGATTGAAAGCACTGGTGCAAAGAAATATGATGCGAGTGCTAAGAAACAGCATGAAATTGTAAAGTAAATCCAACCATAGAATGAATCAGGATTTTCTTTGAACTCGTCAACATAAACTTCATCACAACCTAAATCTTTCAACTGGTCTGCCATATATTCACATGCCTGTTGTTCACCTTTTGAGCCAGGTGCTCTTTTTTCAAACTTTGTGCAGATATGAGTGATTTCATCAATCATAAACTGAGCAGCATCGTTCTTTTTGTCAATAATTTTCTTTAAATCCATAAAAGACTCCCCTTTTCAAATTTATAACATTAATTTTACCATATTATAGTAAAAAAAGCAATAAAAAAAGCACTTATAATAAGTGCTTTTTTGGTGCCGGTGACCGGGGTCGAACCGGTACGGTATCGCTACCACTGGATTTTGAGTCCAGCACGTCTGCCAATTCCATCACACCGGCAAATATTCAACTGTGATATTATATGAAATTATTCACTAATTGTCAATAGATAAGGGGACATAATTTTAACTGTCCCCTTAAAATCATCAAAATATACATTTCCATTTTTCACTACTTCTAAATGAAAAATAATCGTCGCCATTACCAATAATAATGTGGTCACTAAGACGCATACCCAGGTCATGAATAATGCTTTCAATTCTTATTGTTATATCAACATCCGCTTTAGACGGTGCCATAATTCCTGATGGATGATTATGTACAAGAATTAAGCTCGTTGCGTTATTCTCAAATGCGGTTTTTGCAATCAAACCAATGTCAATAGGGGTACGTTTCACATTTCCTTGACTGATTTCTCTAAAATCTAATAAATTACACTTTGAATCAAGACACATTAAGTATAATCTTTCTTCAGTATAACCTTTAAAGAATTTTGATGCATATTTAGCAACTAATTCAGCACTATTTAAAGGTGCATCTTTCTTCTTCAATTTATCAGTTTCGTATTTATTGAATAGTTGTGGCATTAGCTTAATCAAAACAGCACTATTTTGACCTATACCCTTTACTTTACACAAATCTTCAATAGATGCATCAAAAACCGCTGAAAGTGAATTACCAAACTCATCCATAAGAGCATGTGCAACCTCGTTAATATCACCACGAGGTATTGCATAATACAACAACAATTCTAAAACTTGATGGTCATCAAAATTCTTAATGCCTTCTTTTAAAAATCGTGCTCTTACACGATTTCTATGCCCTTCATGAGGGTTTTGCTTTTTCTTTTTGGGTCGGCTTGTTTTTTCCTTTAAAGCAACTTCATCAAAGTTATATTTAATTCTATTCTTTTTCTCGTAGCCATCTGGTATTCTTCGCGGCATCCTACTTAAACACCCTTTTAATGTATTTTCTCCAATTATAAATATAGGTTGATATTATCCTTGTCATTGCAATATCGTATATCGCAAATACAATGTTACAAATTAGCAACAAAAAGGGTATTGTAAACCTACCAAGAAAATTCATATCATCATAAGAAATCATAAAAACTTTAGACACAATTAAATATGACGATATAACCGAAACATTGAATATTGCATACTTTACAATCCAAGCGGATATTCCATTCAGTTTCTTTTCAATAAAACTTTTTATTATTGGATAATAGCCAAAAAACATAGCATACATAACTGCAGCTTCTTTATCGGCAACCATCAATAAAGAAAGTAGTGAAACAGCAATATAAACCAAACTTGCAAATTTAGGACTTATTTCTATTACTATCATTATTAGTAATCCACCAGTTATTGCAGGAATGGCATAAGTTAGTGTTGGAATGACACCCGTTAAAAACATTAAAACAACTGACAATGCTGAAATTATTCCGCCTAACGCAATTTTAAATGAGTTAAATTTATTCTTATTCATATCAACAACACGGAATTAAATCTCCACCACAACACTCACAACAACAATCGGCACAAAGAAGACCTGTACAAATATCACAACCATCACAACCACTTGAGTTGTTTTGCTTTGTTGTTTTATATCCACCAGTTGCATTATTCTTTAATGAATTAAACGCAGCTGCATATTCACTATTTGATGGGTCAAGTGAACAAGCGCTTTGATAACAGTTATATGCTTCATTAAGCCAACCACGACGCTGATGAATAACACCTTTTAAATATTGCCACTCTGCATTTCTCATATTAACTGGAATACCATCAAGAATAGTTTCAGCATCATCAATACGACCACTATTAATTCTTTGACGAACATCAGAAAATTGAGAATAATCATTATTATATTGTGAATTACTATTTGAATATGATGAGGTTCCACGCAAATCGTTAAGAATAGTATCATAAGCGTTATTAAGTTCATCCATACGACGAATTCGTTCTTCGTCAGACAACAAAGAATTGTTAATCTCCCCTGCTATTCTACGATATGCATCCATAATATCTTTTTCAGTTGCATTTCTACCAACGCCTAAATATTCATAAGGATTATTCATCTTTTTCACCTCTATATTTCTTTATTATTTGTTCTAATTGATAATTTAAGCCATCATAAATAACATTATTTATAATTGGACTAAATTGTGATTTTTGCTGTTTTTCGTATATTTGTGTCAATTCACCTATTGATAAATTTATTGACATAGTTGCAACATCAATAAGATTTTGAGAATTTTTAAATGGATTAAAAGTGTTATCTTTTATATCACTTTCATAATCATCAAATGCATCAAGAAAATATACCGTTCTACCTAAATGATATCCAAAACTATATGCACCATCTTTTGTGCTTTCACCTTCATTAAATGAAAAAAGCCATCCTAACATTTTAGCGGTAGCATCAGCAGACTTATCAAGAGGTGCCTTAATATCTTTTTCAGATTTAAGTTGTTCTTCCATACCACTTTCAATGGTTTTGAAAATTTCAGGGTGCTTTTTATTTGCTTTTCTTTTAAGATAAGAAAAATATGGTAATAACAAATATAAAAGCAATTTCTTAACGCCTTTGCTATCATTAAGATTGTCAATAAGTTTAAAGTATGCAAGAACTACTGTAATTGTTGATGCTAATCTATATATATTACTTTCACAAGTAATCTTCATACATTTTTTGCAAGGGTTAAAAGTACAACGGGATTTTTCAGCAGTAACATTCTCGTTAGCCAGTCCCATTTTATAAATCACATAAAATGCACCATCATAGCTTAAAAGGAATCGCGAAAGAATGCCGTACTCTTTTCCCATTTCTTTACAAAGGGTACAATAAACGCCTTTATATGCCTCATATTCTTTAATTTTAAGTTCAGGTTTATAAACAGTTACATATCCGAACATAAATTATCTATTAATCCCCTTTAGTACTGTTCTTGCAACATACGGTTTATTCATTGTATAAATATGAATACCATTGACACCGTTATATAACAAATCATTTATTTGGTTAATTGCAAAGTTAAGACCTGCTTTTTCTAAATCTTCAGGATTGTCTTTATATTTTTCAAGAAAATCAGCTACTTCTTTTGGAAGCTTTGTTCCTGAAAGGGAAACGATTCTATCAATTTGCTTTATATTAGTAATTGGCATAATTCCTGCAAACACAGGCGCGATTACGCCTTTATTACGGACTTTATCAAGGAATGAATAGAACAACTCGTTATCATAAAAAAGTTGTGTAATAAGAAAATCTACGCCACAATCAACTTTTATTTTAAGGTGGTCAATATCTTTTTCTAAATTATCACATTCAGGGTGACATTCAGGGTAACAAGCCCCACCAATATCAAAATATCCGTATTCTTTAATATGTGTTACCAAGTCACTTGCATAAATGTAATATTCCCCTTCGGGTTTTACGAAATCTTTTGGAATATCGCCACGCATAGCGAGAATGTTATCAATATGATTTTCTTTAAGAGTGTTGAGAATACTGTCAATTTTATCTTTTGGAGTTGATGCACAAGTTAAGTGTGCAAGAGCTGTTGTATCAAGACGATTTTTGATTAAAGATGCAATTTTTGTTGTATACTGACTTGTGCCACCACCTGCACCATAAGTTACACTCATAAAATCAGGGTTAAAGGCGGCGAGTTCACGGACTGACCATTCAATACTATCAAAAGCAGAGTCAGTTTTTGGAGGAAAAACCTCAAATGAAACTAACTGGTCTTTAACCATAAGTTTTTCAGTAATTCTCATATCGTTCACCTATAAAATAATATCACAAGTATTATAATTATTCAATAAAATAACAGTATATTTACATATATTTAACAAATGCCCCTATCTATACTGATAAGGGTATTTATTATTAATTAAACATTTTACTTGCATTTATGATTTCTTCATTTGTGACTTTGCCTGTTGGAGTTGCATTTACTGCTTTTTCGGCATCAGCAGTAAGATTTTTATTATTGATAATCTGTGAAAAGTATTCATTTGGGAATACTGCTTTTTGGATTTTCTTGTTACCATATTTATCGTAGAATGTTCCAGTTTCGCAATATGGTGAAAATTCAATAAATACTTTTTCTTTATCTGTATCAACATCAGCATTTACAAGCAACACCGATTCAACATCATCTGCAAGATTTTCGTAAGTTTTAATACCCAACTTTGATATTGCATAGTAATTAGCATCAGTTTCTTGTGCTATTGTGAAGATTTCAGCATTTTTTTCTTCTGCATACTTTTTGAGAACATATAATGTTTCTGTTGATAATCTGCCACCTACAACGATTGCAAATTTACCATTTTCAAGTACTGATAAATCACCGACGACATTTTCAGTTTTATCGTTAAGAACACCGAAACGACCACCTTTGCAAAGAATACCATTGTTTACTGGTAATGCACGAGTTACAGTTGAGCCGATATAACGATAATCAATATCGCAAAGATTTGAACAGTTTGTACATATACTGATTTGTGAGTTTTCTTTAACAGGCACATTCTTTGTAAATGCAGATTTTTCTCGTAATGCACCAGTTGGGCAAAGTGCGACACATTGACCACAAGCAATACAATCGGTCTCCTTTAAGTGTTTGCCAAGTTCAGGTTCAATGAACGTATTAAATCCACGGTTAATAAGACCAATTGCAGATTTGCCCATAACCTCTTCACAAACGCGAACACAAAGTCCACAAAGAACACACTTATCAGTATTTCTTGCAATTAAATCGTTTGCATTTTCTTGATTTCTATTATGTTTCTCCCCTGCAAATCTTGATGGGTTAACATCATAATCGTTTGCATAAGAGATAAGTTTACACTCGTAGTAGTCGTGACATCCACATTCAAGACAACGGTTTGCCTCTTTTTTAGCCATTTCTTCACTAAAGCCAAAGTTTACTTCTTTAAAGTTAGTTTTTCTATCAGCAGGTGCCATATGTGGCATTTTAGTACGTTCTAATTTTTCAAATCTTGAATAATCAATAGCATTGCTATTTTGCTCAACAAAATATGGTTTTTTATAGCCAACTGTTTCACCATTTAAGTATCTATCAATTACAACTGACGCTTTTTGTGCTTCGCCAATTGCAGCAATTGCAATATCGGCACCTTTATTCGTTGTATCACCTACTGCGAACACCCCTGAGATTGATGTTGTAAATCGGCTTTCATCCGCTAAAATTGTGTTTTTGCGAGTTGCTTCAAGAGACTCAAATCCACTAAGATTTGGATATTGACCGATTGCCATAATCACACTATCAAGTGAAATTTCTTCGGTTTCGCCTTCAATTGCAATAGGTCTACGACGACCACTTTCGTCAGGCTCGCCTAACATCATTTTTTGCAAGATTACACCATTAAGTTTACCGTTTTCACCTGTAAATTCAATTGGATTAGTAAGATACTTATAAATTACACCCTCTTCTTCTGATTCAAGGATTTCCTGAGGGTCGGCAGGCATTTCGTCTTTAGTACGACGGTAAATTACATAAACATTTTCAGCACCAAGACGGATTGCAGTACGACAAGCGTCCATAGCGGTATTACCGCCACCACAAACAGCAACATTTTTACCTAAATCTACTTTGTTGCCAAGTGCTACTTCACGGAGCAAGTCAATACCACCCCATACGCCCTCTAAATCTTCGCCTTTTACTCGCATTTTACTGCTATTCCAAGCACCGATTGCAACAAGAGTAGCGTCATAATCATTTTGAATTTGCTCAAATGTAATATCTTTGCCAATATTTACATTGTTTTTAAGCGTTACGCCCATATCTTCAATAAGCTTAATCTCTTTATCTAAGACCGCTTTTGGAAGACGATATTCAGGAATACCGTAACGGAGCATACCGCCCATTTTTTCCATTTGTTCAAAAATAGTTACGCTATGACCTTTTTTACGTAAGAAATATGCTGCAGTAAGCCCCGCGGGACCACCACCAATAATTGCAACTTTTTTATTTGTGTCGGGCTCAATTTCCGGAATATATGTTTCACCGTTAATATCAATATCCGCAACAAAACTTTTAAGGAATGCTATTGAAATTGGCTCATCAACATATTGTCTACGACATTTCTTCTCACAAGGATGTGGACAAATTCTACCAATAGACGCAGGTAATGGCAGTTTTTCTTTAATAAGTTTAACTGCCTCTTTATACTCACCATTTGCAATAAGTCCAACATAACCTTGGCAATCTGTACCAGCAGGACAAGCTTTACTACAAGGTGCAATACAGTCACCTGTATGGTCGGAGAGTAATAATTCAAGTGCAACCTTACGAGACGCCTTAATTCTTTCAGTTTGAGTATGAACAACCATACCATCAGTAACTTTTGTGGAACAAGCACGAAGAAGTTTAGGAACACCCTCAACTTCAACTGTACACAGTCCACAAGCACCATATAACTCTACGCGACCATCATAGCAAAGGTTTGGGATTTTAATACCATTTTGTGAAGCGACATTGAGTATTGTCATACCTTCTTCGGCTATTAACTTTTTACCATCAATTGTTAATGTAATACTCAATTATTTCACCTCCACAGCGTTAAACTTACATACAGTTACACAATTTCCGCACTTAATGCACTTATCCATATCAATTGTGTGCGGATTTTTAACTGTGCCACTAATTGCACCAACAGGACATTTTTTAGCACACAAGGTACAACCGCGACACTCTTCTTCATTGATTTCATAACGAAGAAGATTAGTACATTCGTGAGCAGCACATTTTTCATCAACTATATGCTCAATATATTCATTCTTAAAATATTTAAGTGTTGTAAGCACAGGGTTTGGTGCAGTTTGGCCAAGTCCACATAAAGCACCATCTTTAATGGCAAGACAAAGCTCTTCTAAAAGTTCAATATCTTCCTCTTTACCATTGCCCTCAGTAATTCTTGTGAGAATTTCAAGCATACGCTTTGTGCCAAGACGACAATGCACACATTTACCACAAGATTCTTTCGCGGTAAAATCAAGGAAGAAACGAGCCATTTCTACCATACAAGTGCTATCATCCATTACAACCATACCGCCAGAGCCCATAATAGCGCCAGTAGCTGAAAGTGCTTTATAATCAATTACTGTATCAAGTAATTCAGCAGGGATGCAGCCACCTGATGGTCCGCCCATTTGAACTGCTTTGAAGGTCTTATCATTTTTAATTCCGCCACCGATATCAAAAATAACATCACGAAGTGTTTTACCCATTGGGATTTCAACAAGTCCACCACGTTTGATTTTACCTGTAAGAGCAAAAACCTTTGTGCCTTTACTATTTTCGGTACCCATTGATGAAAAAGCACTACCGCCGTTTAAGATAATCCAACTTACATTTGCAAAGGTTTCAACATTATTGATGTTAGAAGGTTTGTGCCAATATCCTGACTGTGCAGGAAATGGCGGCTTAAGACGAGGCATACCACGTGAGCCTTCAAGCGACTCAATAAGTGCAGTTTCTTCACCACATACAAACGCTCCTGCACCTGCTTTTATTCTAAAATCACAAGTGAACTTTGTACCCATAATATTTTGACCGACAAATCCCTTTGCTTTTGCTTGGTCAATAGCATTTTGCAGTCTATGAATAGCAAGTGGATATTCAGCACGGACATAAACAACAGCTTCAGTAGCACCTATTGCATAGGCGCCAATAAGCATACCCTCAATAAGGTTATGTGGGTCACCCTCAATAACCGCACGGTCCATAAATGCACCTGGGTCACCCTCGTCAGCATTACAAATAAGATATTTCTTATCTCCTACTGATTGACGAGCAGCATTCCACTTAAACCAAGTTGGAAAGCCTGCGCCACCACGACCTGCAAGTCCTGAAATTTTGATTTCTTCAATTACATCTTCAGGTGACATTGTTGTGAGAACTTTATTAAGAGCTTTATAACCGTCATCATTTGTGTAATCCTCAATAATTTCAGGATTTATAATACCACAATGACGAAGTGCAATTCTTGTTTGCTTTTGAAGAAATTGTTTATCGTCATCACTAATTTCAAACTCTTTTACTGATGATAAATCATTATTATTTATTGCAATAGCAATTACTTCAGCAATATTACTATTAACTTTAACAAATCTATGAAGCCCATCACTTGCATAAACATCAACTATTGGCTCAAGATAACACATACCGATACAACCAGTTACAGTAAGTTGATTATTTGTTAAATCAAGATTGGAATTTAAAATATCATAGACTTTTTGTGCACCTGCAGCAATACCACAGCTACCTTGACCGACTGCTATTTTCATTATTCTTTCTCCCCTGCTTTTTCTTGTAATTCTTTAAAAATAGAAACCGCCTTTTCAGGAGTTAATGAACCATAAGTTTCGTCGTTAATCATCATAACTGGTGAAAGACTACAACAACCAAGACAAGCAACATTTTTAAGTGTAAAAAGCCCATCCGCAGTAGTTTCGCCGTCTTTAATACCCAAATATTCATTGATTGTCTTTTCAATTTGCAAAGAGCCATTAACGTGACAAGCAGTACCTTGGCAAAGCATAATAAGATATTTGCCAACTGGCTCTAAACGGAACTGTGAATAGAAAGTTGCAACACCCATAATTTTTGTTACTTTTATACCAGTACGCTGTGAGATATGTAAAATTACATCTATGGGCAAATAACCATAAATTTCCTGTGCGTTTTGTAATATAGTGATTAAACTTCCTGGCACAGTTGCATACTTTTGTAAGCATGGTTCAAGAAGTGCTAAATCATTAGATTTTTGACAATTACAATTCATAATTCGCCTCCAATTTTTATGCGAAAATATCTAACATATATCATAATACAAAATGAACATTTTTTCAAATATAAAATACTGTAAAAATGTAAAAAAAAATAGACTTTACAACTAAAAGAGTATATAATATATACAATACAAATTAAATTGAGGCGAACACCATGAAAAAGTACTTATATGAGATGCATTTTCACACAAAAGATACTAGTAACTGCGCAAATGTAAAGGCAAGTCGCGCGGTTGAAGAATACATTAAGGCAGGCTATGACGGAATTGTTGTAACCGACCATTTAAGCACATCAACATATATGAAATATGGTCGTGAGCTTTTATCTTGGAAAAAGAAAATTGATTTCTTTCTTCGCGGTTATAAATCCGCACTTAAAACTGCTAACGGAAGAATAAATGTACTTTTAGGTATGGAATTACGTTTTCGCACAAGCGAGGGTGATAACGATTACCTTGTTTATGGAATTACAGAAGAATTTTTATATTCACACCCTAATTTGCTTAATATGAACAGTAAAACCTTCTATGAATTGGCAAAGAAAAACGGATTTTTAGTATTTCAAGCACACCCATTTAGAGTTGGTATGAAGGTTACAAATCCAAAATTTTTGCA
>JAZLET010000193.1:0-4798 GCA_045615405.1 Candidatus Fimenecus sp. | reverse complement strand
ATAGTTGAGGGTGATTCAGCTCTTGGTGCTTGTAAGCAGGCTCGTGACTCATCATTTCAGGCAATTATTCCTGTACGTGGTAAAATTCTTAACTGTCTTAAGAGTGAATACGATAAGATTTTTAAGAGTGATATTATCGTTGACCTTATTAAAGTGCTTGGTTGCGGTGTTGAGGTTAACTCTAAAAAAAACAAAGATGTTTCATCATTTAATATTAACGATTTAAGATGGAATAAAGTTATTATTTGTACTGACGCGGACGTTGACGGTTTCCATATTCGTACACTTATTCTTACAATGATTCACCGTCTTATGCCAACAATTATTGAAGAGGGCAAGGTGTTTATTGCGGAATCACCACTTTATGAAATTCGCACAAAGGATGAAACCTTCTTCTGCTATACCGAAAAAGAAAAGGCTGATGTGTTAACACAACTCGCTAATGCAAAATATACAATTCAACGCTCAAAGGGTCTTGGTGAAAATGATGCCGATATGATGTGGCTCACTACAATGAATCCTAAAACTCGTCGTCTTATTAAAGTTGAACCTGATAGCGTTCAGTCACTTATGGAAGAAAAATTTGAACTCTTTATGGGTGACGACTTACAAGGTCGTAAAGACTTTATCGCCGAAAACGGTCATATGTATATAGATTTAGCTGATATATCTTAAAAGGAGGGATACAAGTGGCAAGAAAAAAGAAACCAGTAGAAACCGAAATCACCGAAGAGCAATTAAATGCTCATATTCTTGGTGCAGGTGAGGTTGTTTCTCAAAATATTACACATACTCTTGAAACCAACTTTATGCCATACGCTATGAGCGTTATTGTGTCCCGTGCAATTCCTGAAATTGACGGTTTTAAGCCATCTCATAGAAAACTTCTTTATACAATGTATAAAATGGGACTTCTCAGCGGTGGTAGAGTAAAATCAGCAAATATAGTTGGTCGTACAATGCAACTTAACCCTCATGGTGATGCAGCTATTTACGAAACAATGGTGCGTCTTTCTCGTGGTAATGAGAGTTTGTTGCATCCTTATGTTGATTCAAAGGGTAACTTTGGTAAAGCATATTCAAAAAATATGGCTTTTGCTGCATCTCGTTATACTGAGGCAAAGTTAGAAGCGATTGCAAGTGAGCTTTTTAAAGATATTGATAAAGATACAGTAGATTTTGTTGATAACTATGATGCTACAATGCAAGAGCCAACTCTTTTACCTGTAACATTCCCATCAATTCTTGTGAATGCAAATACTGGTATCGCTGTTGGTATGGCGTCATCAATATGCTCATTTAACCTTCGTGAGATTTGTGAAACTACAATCGGCCTTATTAAAGATAAAGATTTTGATGTTATGGAAACTCTTAAAGCCCCTGATTTTATTGGTGGCGGTAAGATTATCTATAATCGTGACCAAATGGCTGAAATTTATCGCACAGGTCGTGGCGGATTTAAGGTAAGAGCAAAATACACTTACGACAAATCAAATAACTGTATTGATATTACTGAAATTCCACCAACAACAACTGCTGAAGCAATTATTGATAAGGTTATTGAAAAGGTTAAGGCAAATGCAATCCGCGAAATCAGTGATATTCGTGACGAGACTGACAAGAAAGGTCTTAAAATCACAATTGATTTAAAACGCGGTACTGATGCGGACAAACTTATGCAAAAGCTTTATAAAATGACAACTCTTGAAGATACCTTCTCTTGTAACTTTAATGTGCTCATAGCAGGTGTACCTCAAGTGCTTGGCGTTGCCGATTTGCTTACTGAATGGATTGCATTCCGTACTGAATGTGTAAATCGTCGTGTTTACTTTGATTTAACAAAGGCGAAAGATAAGTTGCACCTCTTGTTAGGTCTTCAAAAAATTCTTTTAGACATTGATAAGGCAATTAAGATTGTCCGTGAAACTGAAGAAGAAGCGGAAGTTGTGCCTAACTTGATGATTGGCTTCGGTATTGATAAAATCCAAGCTGAATATGTTGCCGAAATCAAACTTCGTCATTTAAATCGCGAGTACATTCTTAAACGCCTTAAAGATATTGACGACCTTAAAAAGCAAATTGAAGATATGGAAGATATTCTTGC
This sequence comes from Candidatus Fimenecus sp., assembly GCA_045615405.1. GTDB lineage: Bacteria > Bacillota > Clostridia > Oscillospirales > Acutalibacteraceae > Fimenecus. The sequence goes on along the minus strand of JAZLET010000193.1, from coordinate 2,694 downwards.
AAGTAAGGCTCGTGTTAAGAGAATTATTGTTGATGAACTTAAAGTCATCATTGATAAATACGGTAAAGATAGACGCAGTGAAATCGTTTATTCTCAAGAAATTGAAGAAGCTGAGGATGTAGCGGAAGAAATTCCTGACTACCCTGTAACACTCTTCTTCACTAAAGAGGGCTACTTTAAGAAGATTACCCCACTTTCACTTCGTATGAGTGGTGAGCATAAGCTTAAAGAAAATGATGAAATCATTAGCACTATCGAAACAACTAATAGTACTGAGCTTATGTTCTTTACAAATAAGTGTCAGGTTTATAAAACAAGAGCCAACGAGTTTGACGATACTAAGGCAAGTGTACTTGGTGATTATGTAGCAACAAAGCTTCAAATGGAGCCTGATGAAACTGCAATTTATATGGCGGTAATTAAAGAGTATAAGGGCTATATGCTTTTCTTCTTCCAAAACGGTAAGGTTGCAAAGGTAGATATTGCCGCATACGAAACAAAGCAAAATCGTAAAAAACTTATTAAAGCGTATTCCGATAAGAGTCCGCTTGTAGCAGCAGTTTATGTGCCACAAGATAAAGAACTCGTTATGAAGTCTACTGCAGGTAGATATTTGCTCTTTAACTCAGGTGCGATTTCCGCAAAAACTACAAAAGATACTCAGGGCGTCGCTGTAATGAGCCTTAAAAAAGGTCATCGTGTTGACGAGGTAACTGACTATACTGAGGGAAGATTTGTAAAACCTGCTCGTTATAGAACAAAAACACTTCCATCAGCAGGGGCGATACTTAGTGCAGACGACCAAGGCGAACAGTTAACATTTTAAATTGGTTCTTTTTTCGCAATACTGCGTGGGCTTCGGCTCGTAGTATCTATATACGACTTCGCCTTGCCCACATTGTCTTGCAAAAAAAATAACTCAATTTATTTTTGGTAGCATTTTTCGCAGTATTGTGTGGGTTTCGGCTCGCAGTATCAATTAAGCGCAAAGTGCAAAGTGATGAATAATTTAGGTAGGGCGGGGGTTAAACTCCCGCCGTTATAATACAAAAACCGACCGTAAAAATACGGTCGGGCAGACAGTTTCGCAAACGCAAGTTATTCATTTGCTGTCTGCAAAAATATTGTATGAAAATATAATATAAAAATTCATTGAAAAAAATACCACTTTTTTTTAAAAAAACACTTGCATTTTTAATATGTCTATGTTAGAATATCAAGGCTGTGAAATATTAGAAGGTTTGGAGGTTACGAGAAATGACAGCATTACAAATCGTATTTGGCATTGTTCTTATAATTTTGGCACTTGCTATCATTCTTCTTGTTATGGTGCAAGAAAGCAATCAACAAGGTCTTTCAGGCGCTATTTCTGGTGGCTCTTCTGAATCATTCTTCGGTAAGAACAAGGGCAGAACTGATGAAGCAAAGAAAGCATTTTTAACAAAAATTCTTGCAACAGTATTTATGGTACTTGCATTAATTACAGTTGTTGTTTCATTGTTCGCTTAATTAAAACAAAAAAATCCCGAAATTTTCGGGAATATATGATCCACTAGCTCAGTTGGCAGAGCACTTGACTTTTAATCAAGGTGTCCGGAGTTCGAATCTCCGGTGGATCACCAAAAAAGAAACAGGTCTTATGACCTGTTTTTTTATTTGTATTATTAATTATTCAATATTCATTATTCATTCTTTTTTGCCCATAATATTATGGGTGATTTTTATGTTGTCAGTATGGAATGCAAATTCAGATTTTCAAACATTTCCTAAACTTCAAGAAGATATTAAAACTCAAGTCGCCATTATTGGTGGCGGAATTGCGGGGTTGCTTTGTGGCTATATGCTAAAGCAAAAGGGTGTGGACTGTGCTATTTTTGAAGCCGATAAAATTTGCAAGGGCGTAACACAAAATACAACCGCAAAAATTACTTCTCAGCACGGACTTATTTACGATAAGCTTATAAAAGGTTTCGGCATTGAAAAAGCGCAAATGTATTTACAAGCCAATGAAAATGCGGTAAAAACATATCGTAAAATGTGTGAAAATATTAATTGCGATTTTGAGAATAAATCTAATTATGTGTACTCTATAAATAATTTGCGAAAGATTGAAAACGAGCTTCACGCTTTGGTGCGACTTGGATTTAACCCTGATTTTACAGGAGAAATTCCTGTGCCAATAGCTATTGAGGGTGCGGTGAAATTTCCAAATCAAGCACAGTTTAATCCTTTAAAGTTTTTGTCGCATATATCAAAGAATTTGCAAATTTATGAGAATACAAAGGTTATTGAAATCCGCGGAAAACACGCTTTCACACAAAACCATAAAATTACGGCTGAATACTTTATTGTTGCAACACATTTTCCCTTTATGAACAAATATGGCGGTTACTTTGTGAAAATGTATCAAGAGCGTTCTTATGTAATTGCTCTTAAAAACGGTACGCAAATAGACGGAATGTATGTTGACGAGGCAACAAAGGGTATGTCGTTTCGCAACTACAAAAATTATCTTCTTGTGGGTGGCGGTGACCATCGCACAGGTAAAGAGGGCGGTAATTATACTGAACTTCGCACCTTTGCAAAAGTTCATTACCCATTAAGTCACGAAAAATATCACTGGGCAACGCAGGACTGTATAACATTAGACGGTGTGCCCTATATTGGCAAATATTCCAAGAAAATCCCTAATGT
>JAZLET010000192.1:0-4737 GCA_045615405.1 Candidatus Fimenecus sp. | reverse complement strand
AACGAACTTCTTGAAAGAGTTCAAAATGGCGGTACACTTCCAATGATTACATCTTGCTCACCAGGTTGGATTAAATACTGTGAACACTATTATCCAGAACAAATTCCACACCTTTCAAGTTGTAAATCACCTCAACAAATGTTTGGTGCAATTATGAAGACATACTATGCTGAAAAGCTTGGTATGGACCCTAAAGATATGGTTGTTGTTGGTATTATGCCTTGTACAGCAAAGAAATTTGAAACAAAGCGTGACGACCAATCAGCTTCAGGTTACCCAGATGTTGATATTGCTCTTACAACAAGAGAACTTGCAAGAATGATTGAAAGTGCTGGTATCTTCTTTAAGCACCTTCCTGACGAAGAATTTGATAATCCATTTGGCGAAAGCACAGGTGCATCAACAATCTTCGGTGCAACAGGTGGCGTTATGGAAGCAGCTCTTCGTACTGCAGTTGAAAAGCTTACAGGTGAAACACTTGCTGATGTTGACTTTACAGCAGTTCGTGGTATGGAAGGCGTTAAAGAGGCTGAATATGATGTTGCAGGTAAGAAGATTAAGGTTGCAGTAGCTAGTGGTACAAAGAACGCTAAAGTTCTTATGGACCAAATTAAAGCAGGTACAAGCGAATATCTCTTCATTGAGATTATGGGTTGCCCAGGCGGTTGTATTAACGGTGGTGGCCAACCAATTCAACACGCTGTTGTTCGCAACTTCGTTGACCTTAAAGCTCGTCGTGCTGAGGCTCTTTACACAGCTGATAGAAACAACGCTGTTAGAAAATCACACGAAAACGAAGCTATCAAGACTCTTTATACAGAATATCTTGGTAAGCCAGGTAGCCATAAGGCTCACGAAATTCTCCACACATCATATGTGGCAAGAAAAAAATATTAATTTCTTAAATAATTAAACGAAGACGGGGAGTATAGTAATATACTTCCCGTCTTGAAGGTTAAACAATGAAATCAGGCACTTACAATATGACAACGGGTAATCCGTTGAAAATCATTATAACTTTTGCAATTCCCATAATGTTTACAAGTCTTGTTCAGCAATTTTATAATGTTGCTGACACTTATATTGTAGGCAAATATATTTCAGATAATGCTCTTGCTGCAGTTGGTGCGGTAGGACCTATGAGTGGTTTGCTTGTTGGTCTTGCTATGGGGCTTACAGATGGATTTTCTATTCCTGTTGCCCAAGCGTTTGGCGCAGGAGATAAGAAATTGACAAAGCATTATGCGGGAAATGCAATTTCATTAACAATTATCGCTACTATTATAATGACAATACTGTCATTCATACTTATGAAACCCATATTAAAACTTTTGGGTACACCAGCAAATATTTTTCAAGATGCATATACATATGTAATGATAAACTATCTTGGTATGTTTACAAGAACAATTTATAATGTTCTTGCGGGGATTCTTCGTGCTTTGGGTGATAGTAAATCTCCACTTATGTTTTTATCGGTTTGTGCAGTAGCAAACGTGTTTTTAAATTATGTAACAATTGTGCCTCTTAGAATGGGTGTATTTGGTGCGGCAATTTCTACCGTTATTGCACAATTCATTTCATGTATAATGTGCATAATATATGTACGAAAAAGAAAAGATATCCTTAATATTACTCTTGTGGATTTTAAAATTAAGAAAACAACTGCTGTTTTGATGTTGGAAATGGGTGTTCCAAGGTCGTTACAGTATTCTATAACAAATGTTGGCTCAATGGTTTTACAAACAAAACTTAATACATACGGCTCAGATTATATTGCAGGTTGGAGTGTTGCTAACAAACCTGAATTACTTGCAAACATTCCACTTTCGGCAATTGGTGTTGCATGCGCAACGTTTTCAGGACAAAATTTTGGTGCAGGAAGAATGGACAGGGTACGTCAAGGCGTAAAAAGTGCCATGATTTTTTCAGGGGGCTTGTCCGTTGTAATGTCAGTTGTCCTTTATTTCTTGGGTGATGATATTTCAAGACTGTTTTTAGACAGTAACAACGCACAGGCGATAAGTGCATCAAAAACTTATTTGCAAACTATTGCAATTTTTTATGTTTCACTTGCAGCTTTATTTGTTTTTAGAAACGCTTTGCAAGGTATAGGCAAAAGTTATGTATCTATGATGGCGGGCGTTGCTGAATTGTTTGGTAGAATTATTGCGGCACTAATATTGTCAAAATACTTTGGATTTGTGGGTGTATGTTTAGCATCACCATTTGCGTGGATGTTGGCGGATATACCTTTATTAGTAATATATTATTTAAAGGTTGTAGAAAGGAAAGGACAAAAATGTTTAAAAGAATAGTTTCGTTTTTTCTAATAATAACCATTGTTTTTTCGTTTGCATCTTGCAAAAAAGATGTGATTAATCCTGAAACAACAACTGAAAGTACAACTGAATCAACTACTCAAGTCCCAACAGTTAAAGTAACAATTCCAGAGGGTTATACACTCGTCCGCATTTCTTGGTTGTTAGAAGAAAAAGGTCTTTGCACATCAGCGGATTTTATAGATGCTTGTCAAAATTATGAAACTTGGCTTGATTTGACTGAGTACCCATTCTTAAATGACTTGCAAAATGCCGAAAATGTATGCTTTAAGCTAGAAGGCTATTTCTTCCCACTTACTTATGATGTTCCTGAAAATGCAACGGTGCAAGATATCATTAAGATGTTCTTAAATGGCACAAAACAGGTTTTTAACGATGCATTTATGCAAAGTGTTAGAGATAGCGGATTTAATCTTCATCAAATTCTAACAATAGCATCTTTAATTGAAAAAGAGGCGTTTTTGCCTGAGCAAAGACCAATGATTTCATCAGTTCTTCATAATAGATTAAAAAATGGTATGATGTTTCAATGCGACCCAACGGTTAAATATTGCACAGGTGTGATTGAACTTATTTACCCTGAAAAAATTGACCATTACAAATACTATTATAATACCTATCGTTGTAAAGGACTTATGGCAGGGCCGATTTCTAATCCTGGTATGGATTCAATTAATGCGGCAATAAGTCCAGCTGATACAAATTATTTGTATTTTATAGTTGGTACTGTAGAGCCGTATGAGGCAAAATATTCCGAAACCTATGCTGAACATCAAAAGTTTTGGATTGAAAATAAAGATAGGTTAACAGGTAAATAAATTAATAAAAAAAATTAAGGACTCAACCCTTTCGGGCTGAGTCCTTTTTTATGAAAACTTTTAATTAGTCTTCTTTTGGAGCATAGAGAGCTTGAAGACGAACAAGGTGTTCATATCTTTCCTTAGCAACTTCTTCAGATTGAGCGAAGAGAACTTCAGCTCTTTCTGGGAATGCGCGTGAAAGAGATGAGTAACGTGCTTCGTTCATAAGGAAGTCACGGTAGCTTGCCTTAGCTTCTTTGCTATCAATTGTGAATGGGTTCTTGCCTTGTGCTTTAAGAGCTGGGTTGTAACGGAACATATTCCAGTAACCGCAGTCAACAGCCTTCTTCATTTCAGCTTGACAGTTAACCATACCACCCTTAATTGAGTGCATTTCACAAGGAGCGTAAGCGATAATGATTGATGGACCATTGTAAGCTTCAGCTTCTGTAATTGCCTTAATTGTTTGGTTGTTGTCAGCACCCATAGCGATTTGTGCTACGTAAACATAACCATAGCTCATTGCGATTTCAGCAAGGCTCTTCTTAGCAATGCCCTTACCTGCAGCAGCGAACTGTGCAACCTGACCAATGTTAGAAGCTTTAGAAGCTTGACCACCTGTATTTGAGTAAACTTCAGTATCAAATACCATAATGTTTACATCTTCACCAGCAGCAAGAACGTGGTCAACACCGCCGAAGCCAATGTCGTATGCCCAACCGTCGCCACCGAAAATCCATACAGATTTCTTTGAAAGGTATTCTTTGTTTTCAAGAATGTCTTTCTTCATATCGCAATCGCAATCGAAGCCTTCAAGAGCAGCAACAAGAGCTTCAGTAGCTGCAGTATTCTTGCTACCATCTTCAAGAGTTGCAAGGTATTCGTTAGCAGCTTCAACTACATTTGCAGGAGCTTTGCAGCTGTCAACAATAGCCTTAACATCATCAATAAGGCGATTTCTAATTGCTTTTTGACCAAGGTACATACCGTAACCATGTTCAGCGTTATCTTCAAAGAGTGAGTTAGCCCAAGCAGGACCATGACCATCTTTATTTACTGTGTATGGTGATGTAGCAGCAGGACCACCCCAAATTGATGAACAACCTGTAGCATTTGAAATGTACATTCTGTCACCAAAGAGCTGTGTGATAAGTCTTGCATAAGCAGTTTCAGCACAACCTGCACATGAGCCTGAGAACTCAAGAAGAGGAGTCTTGTATTGGCTACCAATAACTGTGTTATCAGCAACATCATCTTTAACCGTTACATTTTCAACCATGTAAGCGAATGCTTCTTGCTTGTAGTCTTGGCTTTCACGAGAAACCATCTTAAGTGAAGCTGTAGGACATACGCCAACGCAAACACCGCAACCCATACAGTCAAGTGGAGAAACAGCAAGTGAATACTTGTAAACGCCCTTGCCTTTACCAGCCTTCTTATCTACGATTTGAGCTGATGCAGGAGCATTAGCAACTTCTTCTTCAGTAAGAAGGTATGGACGAATTGTAGCGTGTGGACATACATATGAACACTTGTTACATTGTGCACAAGTTGTTGCATCCCATTCAGGAACAAGAACAGCAACACCGCGTTTT
>JAZLET010000191.1:0-1601 GCA_045615405.1 Candidatus Fimenecus sp. | reverse complement strand
GACACCAAAGAGAGCGACAAATTATAATTTGTTATATCAAAATAAAAAATCCCTGACCAAAATCAGGGATTGGAATTATCAAATATTATTCATTTTTGAGGAATGGCATTTTGGAGCCTTTGTAAAGGCTGATTTTTCCTGAAAGTGCAAAGCCTATTGCTGATGCAACTAAATAATAGCCAACACCCTCGACACCAAACATCTCACAGGCTAAAACAACTGTTGCAAAAGGACAATTTGTAACACCCGAAAAGAGTGCTGTTATTCCGATTGCACCACCGAATGCAGGGTTAATGCCGAGCAACAATGCTCCTGCACCACCTAAAGTGCCACCGATGAAAATTGTAGGAACAATTTCTCCACCTTTATACCCTGCACCAATTGAAAGTGCTGTGAAAATAATCTTCAATAAAAATGCTTCGTAATTGACTTCACCGTGAGTGAACACTTGGTGTACAACATTTATTCCACCACCGTTATAATCAGTTGTGCCGAGAATTTTTGTAAGAAGAATGATGATTAAACCACCTGCAACAACGCGGATATATTCATTCTTAATTGCCTTATCAAAAATTTTCTCTGTTTTGTGAAGAATGAAAACAAAAAGCCAGCTGACAAATGCCCCCACAACTGAAATCAGAATAAATTTCCACAATATATCAAATGAAATTTGAGGAATTTCATTCACAGGAAAATGTTCAGGCTCAACACCAAGTTTATTTGCAATTAAAAATGCTGTAATACTTGACAAAAACACAGGAACGATTGCAACAAGGCAGTTTTTACCGATACGAACAACCTCAAGGACAAAAAGAAATGCTGCAAATGGTGTGCCAAAAAGTGCAGAGAAGAATCCACTCATACCACTCATCACAAGTATTCTTCTTGTATTTTCAGGTGTTCTGAATATTTTTGCAGAAAGCTCACCAATGCTACCACCAAGCTGAAGTGCAGCACCCTCACGACCAACTGATGCACCACCAAAATGAGATAAAACTGTTCCCATAAAAATGGCAACGCTTAAAACAGGTGATGTTTTTTCTTCAGTACGGACACCTTTTATTATATTATTTGTGCCTACACCTTTTACATTCAGTTTGTTATATATAAATGTTAAAATCAAGCCAAAAACAGACAACAGATAAAGAATCCAACCGTTATCGCCTCTTAAATCTGTCACAAAAGAAATGGACTTTACAAAAAGTGTACCGAGAAGTCCACAGACAATTCCCACAAGTAGGCTTATTGCAGTTACGCACAGAATTTCAGGTGCATATTTTTTCATATTTACTTTTGAAGGCATTTCCCCAACCTCCTTGTATTTAAAACTTTTCTTAATATATCACTTTATAAAAACAATGTCAAATTGGAGGTTGTCGAGGAGTGCAAAATGCAAAGCGCAAAGTGCAAAATGAAATTATAATTTGAGAATTACTAGGAATTATCCTTCGTAATCGTCTTCGTTTTCCCAGTTATGATATACATTTTGTACGTCGTCGTTTTCTTCAAACATTTCAAGCATTCTACCCATATTTTTAATGTCATCTGGGTTTGTGAGTGTTGTGTAAGTGCTTGGCACATATTCAACCTCAGCTGAAACG
>JAZLET010000190.1:0-2284 GCA_045615405.1 Candidatus Fimenecus sp. | reverse complement strand
ATAAGAACTAATATGTCCATATGAACACCTCGTGTTAATAATTAAGATAGGAATATAATATCATACCCCTTATGTTTTGTCAAAAACTTACAATGTCAAATGAAAATCTCGACAAGCTAAAGTTTGCCGAGTTTTTTTATTGATTATTCAAAAAATTCTTCTTCAACCTTTGCACATAAATAGTGGTATATTGGCAAGTGGTATTCTTGGATTTTATAGGTTTCGGTAGATGGTGCACAAATTGTTACATCTGCAAGGTCTTTTAATTCTCCACCTAATTTGCCTGTCAAGGCAATCACCTTTACATTAAGTGCTTTTGCCACTTTAACTGCATTCACTACATTTTTTGAATTACCTGATGTTGAAATTGCAATTAACAAATCATTCTCTTTTGCATACCCATAAACTTGTTGTGCAAAAATCATATCTGCGTCGTTATCATTTGCGATTGCAGTTATAAGTGAAGTATGTGCACAAAGTGAAATTGCAGGTAAAGCCCCTTGCAATTTTTCTCTTAACTCTTGAGGAATTCTCTCGTCAGTTACCTTTCGTGGTAGCTTAAACCCTTTCATTAGCTCCCCTACAATATGGTCGGAATCCGCTGAACTTCCACCATTACCACAAACAAGGATTTTGCCACCATTTTTATATGTATCAATCATAAGAGAAAGAGCATTTTCAATATCTTTTGCACAAGTATTTAGTTGTGGGTATCTTTCTAACAATTCATTCATATTACTCACCCTTAAAAAGACTTAAAAACTCTTTGTCGCAAAAGTCTTTTATAATAATATTTGTACCAAGTTTCTTGTGTAATTCTCGTTGAAAATCGGCATTTTCAGGTAATCGGCTAACAACAAATGCACCCATTTGCACACCTGCTTGAATTTCAGCACGACCGTCACCTATTACAAGCACATTTTCGCCCTTAACGCCTAATTCTTTTAAGAGTTTTTTCATTACCATATCTTTGGGCATTTTTTCAGTCCAAGTTGAGCCGATTATGTCTTCAACAAGCTCATCTTTGCCGATTTTATAGCCGAGGGCTTCAACCTCCTCGTGCATTCCCATACCTTTTTCAACAACTGCGCCAGTTACGAAATAGTTTTTGACACCGTTGTCTTTTAAAAATTGCAAGAAGTCCATTGAACCTTTTATTCTAAACTCATTGGGATTTTTCTTGGCTTTTACAAGGTTTTTATCACGACAAAATCCGTTAAGCACTTGCTCATACAACTTGAAAAGTCGTGGAGTTTGCACATTTAACATTTGGCTCATTTCTTGAGTTTCAGGCAAGTCGTCATAATACTCGTTACCATTATTAATTCGGTCTATGATTTGAGCGTTTGTATCTTTATCACAATTAACTTTAATATTCCCCTCTTGAACAGCCCTACGAATTGCCCACTCCATTTGAGTAAGCGCTGAAAGCCCTGCGGATTCAATACAAAACCGGTCAGTTTCAGGCAACTTCTTTGTCCCTGCAAGAGAAATAAGTCGTTTTTGATTTTTGCTACTGTCAAAATCTTGGGGTAATCCATTTATGATTACATCATAAAGACAAATGCTCATTACAGGTGGCCAATCACGAATAAGAGAATGTGTGCCATCAATATCGTGAAAAGCATATTTAATTTTATATGTATCACGAATTGTCAGCATAATAACTCCTTATTTTTTAGGACCTGGTCTGTGCTTTGCAGTGTATTCAAGTGTATTGATTTTAATGATTGTTACAATAGTTGTCATTTTGTCTTCAAATTCAAAATCTTTGCCTGTTTGTGTTTTCATAAGAGTTGATAAAGCGAATTTCTTTTCTTCAACATCTTCTACGATTTCAGCAATACCCCTACCCATAACTGAAGCGTATGTAATGCCATATTTACAAGCAACATCACCCTCAAATGGTACAATATCACAATCCATTTCAAAGAAAACCTTTGGATTTGCGCGGATTAAATCAAGTTTTTTGCCACGATTTGCACCGTGAAGGTAAATTGTTAGTTGCCCATCTTCCATAATGTATCCATAATTCATTGGCACAACATAAGGCTCGTCACCATCAACAAGTCCTAAATGCAACACCTTAGATTTATCAAGAATTTTAATAATTTCATTTATGTCAGTAACCTGACGTTCACGTCTTGTCATTCCGTTCATAAAACGCACCTACTCTTTAATATCATATTTTTTTGAAAGTTTATTCATGGCTTCAGCTTTGGTAATTTTGCCAGTATTGCAATCTATCATTATTTGAACATCTTTATCTTTAAGGTCATAGAAT
>JAZLET010000189.1:0-16387 GCA_045615405.1 Candidatus Fimenecus sp. | reverse complement strand
GTAGAAGATATTTTAATTGAAGATAATTGTGTTAAGGGTGTAGTTGCAGGAGGAAACACTTATTATTCTAACAAAGTTGTTGCTGCTGTCGGTCGTGAAGGTGCAGAATGGCTTAGTCATCTTTGTAAAAACCATAATATTGATACTCAGGTAGGAACAGTTGACGTTGGTGTTCGTGTAGAAGTACGTGACGAGGTTATGAAATTTCTTAACGAAAATCTTTACGAGGCGAAGCTTGTATACTACTCACCTACCTTTGACGATAAAATTAGAACATTTTGCTCTAATCCATCAGGTGAAGTTGCAACCGAGTACTACGATAATGGCCTTGCTGTTGTAAATGGACACGCATACAAGTCGGCTGAATACAAAACAAATAATACTAATTTTGCACTTCTTGTATCAAAGAACTTTACCAAACCTTTTAAATCGCCTATTGAATATGGTAAACATATAGCACAACTAAGCAATATGCTTTGCGACGGTAAAATTCTTGTACAAACTTATGGTGATTTTAAGCGCGGTAGAAGAACAACTGCAGAAAGACTTTGCAGAAACAATCTCATTCCCACACTTAAAGATGCTGTACCCGGTGATTTGTCACTCGTATTTCCACATAGAATTATGGTTGACATTGCTGAAATGCTTGAAGCGCTTGACAAGGTAACTCCTGGTATTGCAAGTGATGAAACACTTCTTTATGGTGTTGAAGTTAAATTCTACTCAAACAAAGTTGTCGTTGACACAAACTTTGAAACAAGCGTTAAAGGTCTTCATGCTATCGGTGATGGTGCATCAGTTACTCGCGGACTTATGCAAGCTTCATCAAATGGTATTAGTGTGGCAAGAAGTATTCTTTCAACTTTATAAATAAAATTAGGGACTGAAAATCAGTCCCTTTTTTGCGGTGAAAGTGTGGTGATAAAATGGTAAGAGATATGACAACTGGAAACCCCGGTAAAATCCTTGTAAAATTTACAATTCCAATGCTAATTTCAGTTATATTTCAACAATTATATAATATTGCTGATAGTATAATTGCAGGGCAGGTTCTTGGCGGTGATGCATTAGCATCTATTGGTATCTCATATACAATTACAATGATTTATATGGCTATTGCAAATGGCTCAAACGTTGGTTGTAGTGTTGTTATTTCGCAATTTTTCGGCAACAAAAACTACCAAAAAATGAAAACATGCATTAGCACATCTCTCATTTCCATTTTATCATTAAGCATTGTTTTAACCATATTGGGATTAGTATTTTCAGAACCGCTACTCATTAAATTAAACACTCCTGAAACATTATTTACCGATTCCGCAAATTATTTAAACATTTATACTGCAGGTCTTATATTCTTGTTTTTATACAATGTTTGCAATGGTGTTTTTACCGCTTTAGGTGATTCTAAAACTCCATTATTCTTTTTAATTTTATCATCAGTTTTTAATGTTATTCTTGATTACATACTTGTAAAACATACTGATTTAGGTGTATCGGGCGTTGCATGGGCTACATTTATTGCGCAAGGTATTGCATCCATATTATCTTTTGTAACTTTAATTTTTAGGATACGTAAATTCAACTGTGGCAAAGTAAAACTGTTCTCTTTTGAATTGCTAAAAAAGGTTTTATTTATTGCAATTCCAAGTGTACTACAACAAAGCTTTGTATCAGTTGGAAACATTTTTATTCAAGGACTTGTAAACTCATTTGGAAGTATTGTAGTTGCAGGTTTTTCAGCTGCAGGTAAGCTTAACACATTTACAATTACTACACTAACTGCACTTGGAAACAGTATGTCAAGCTATACAGCACAAAATGTTGGTGCGGGAAAAATAGAAAGAATTAAAAAAGGCGTAAAGCATTTATATATGATTTCTTTTGCTATTACTGCTCCCCTATTTATTTTATATAATTTCTTTCCAAGCATTATGATGCAAATCTTCTTAAACAAAACTGATATAGCTATTATCACTGAAGGAATTGCGTTTTTAAAAACGGTTGCACCATTCTATTTATTTATATCAATTAAATTGATTATTGATGGTGTGCTCCGTGGCAGCGGTGCAATTAATATCTTTATGCTATCAACATTCTCTGATTTACTTATTAGAGTAATGCTTTCATATTTATTATCACCATTCTTTGCGCAGCAAGGTATTTGGTATTCTTGGCCAATTGGTTGGTTACTTGCAACTGCAATTTCTTGTATATTCTATTTTACTGGAAGGTACAAAAATAACATTAAAAATCTTGCATTAAAATAAGGGTTAAACTATGCTTATTTCTTTACAAAACATCAGCAAAGGGTTTCTTGACAAAAGCATATTAAAAAATATTAACTTAACTGTTAACGAAAAGGACCGTATTGGTCTTTTGGGCATTAACGGTGTGGGTAAGACTACCCTTTTAAACATTATTTCAGGTGTACTTGAATATGATGAAGGTATATTAGCGACAAAGCCAAATATTAGAATCGGTTATTTAAAGCAAAACGAATCACTTAATACAACAAATACTCTTCGTGAAGAAATTCAAGATGCACTTAAACTCGCTTTTGATACAAGAAAACAACTTGAGGAAACATCAAGAAAAATGTCAACCGCAAGTAGTGATGAATATGCTCAACTTGAAATAAAATATGAACGTCTCACAAATATTTATGACGCTTGTGATGGTTACAATGCTGAGGTGCGAATAAACACCATCCTTAATGGTATGGGTTTTGGTGATTTCAATTTAGACGGTAGCATTGCGGTACTTTCTGGTGGTGAAAAAACTCGTTTTGCTCTTGCTAAAATACTTGTTGAAAATCCTGATTTACTCATTCTTGATGAACCGACAAACCATCTTGATTTTTCTATGCTTAATTGGCTTGAAAGTTACCTAGCATCATACAAGGGTGCTGTTATAATTGTATCTCACGATAGATATTTCTTAGATTCGGTTGCATCGGACGTTTGTGAAATTGAAAATGGCGAATTAGTAAGATACAAAGGTGGGTATTCGTCTTTCCTAAAACAAAAAGAAGAACGAGTTAAAACGCTCACAAAAGAGTATGAAAATCAACAAAGAGAAATTGCACAATTACGTGACTATGTTAATAAAAATCTCGCAAAATCAAGTAGTATAAATAGCGTTGGTTCTCGTGTTAAAGCACTTGAAAAAATGGAGTTGGCTGCAAAACCTAATCCTAAAGCAAAAGACCTATATATTTTATTTCCTTTTGATATTGAGCCACACAAAACCATTCTTGAGTGTAAAAATCTTAAGATTAGCGTAGGTACTGGTAACGATAAGCGTGTACTTTTTGAAAACTTTAATCTTGACGTTTCCCGCGGTGAAAAAGTTGCTTTTGTTGGTAAAAACGGTGTTGGTAAATCATCTCTTTTAAAAGCAATTCTTAAAAAAATGACTTACGAGGGCACTGTACATTGGGGTGGAAATGTTAAAATTTCATATTTTGACCAAGAGCTTTCATCTCTTGATTTAAATATGACAGTGCTTGAATCAGTACACCGTAAATTCCCAACAAAAACTGAGTATGAAATCCGTAGTATGCTCGCACGTTTTCTTATTGAAGACGAAGATGTTTTTAAACGTATTCGTGAAATGAGTGGTGCTAATCGTGCAAAGGTTGTGCTTTGTATAATTACCTTTGAACGTTCTAATGTGCTTATTCTTGATGAACCTACAAATCACCTTGACTATAAGGCAAAAGAGTCTTTAGACGCAGCTTTACGCCTTTATGAAGGTACTATAATTATGGTTTCTCACGATAGATATTTACTCAACTCAGTTCCTACAAAAATCATTGAAATGAAACCAGAAGAAATAGTAATCTATAACGGTAACTATGATTATTACAAAGAACATTCAGTTATTGAAAAGGACGCTATACAAGTACCAAAAGAAAAAAGTGACTCAGTCAAGGCTTATGATATGTCACGAAAGAATAAGGCTGAGGATAGAAAGCGTCGCGCTAAGCTTTTAAATACTGAAAAGGAAATTGATGCATTACAAAATGAAATCAATAAACTAAAAATGCTTTGTGATGACCCTGATATTTCAAGTAATTATACACGACTTTCTGAAATTCTTGATGAAATCAAGGTTAAAGAAGAACAACTTGAAATCCTTGAAACGCTATGGCTTGAATTGGCTTAATTTAATACTAAAAACCTGCCGGTGGTAAAGATGAATATTCACTTTTACCTGCCGGCATTTTTGTACCATAAAGACGGGAGCCATTAAAAATAGTATCAGCACCCATTTTTGAGCGTAATCCATTAAGAGCATCATCCATAACACATTTTTTGTTATGTGCCACTATATCAAACCCAATATGAAGTTGTTGAAAAGATTCTTCTTTCACAAGATTAAATGTTCTCACCGTTATAGCACGAACATTTCGTTTCCATATATGTTTTTCTAGAAGTATTTTTTGCGCAATCTTACATATATCTTTGACATTATGAGTTGGAAATTCAAGTTTTTCTGAATATTGCTGAACTGATAAATTATCTTCTTTCACTGATATTTGTACTCCATTTGCAAAAAGTTTTTCTCTTCTTAAATTTTTAGAAACATTTGTTGATAGTTCCGCAATAACTCTTGTTACTTCGTCAATAGTTACAAGAGAATCCATACAAGTAATTCCCCTACTTATACTTTGTGGTACTGGCTTTGTATCAATATGTGATACAGGTGAAAGGTCAAATCCATTTGCATAAACCCATAAATCTACACCATTTTTGCCAAGGATTTTTTTCATAAAATCAGGCTGGGTATTTGCTATATTTCCAATGGTAATTATTCCATATTTATTTAAGGCTTGAAATGTTTTTCTACCTACAAAAATCATTTCATTTGCATTAAGAGGCCATACTTTTTCTTTATAATTTTCTTTTGAAATTATCGTTGTAGCATTAGGCTTTTTCATATCGCTTCCTAGCTTTGCGAAAACTTTATTAAACGAAACTCCTACCGATATTGTAAGTCCTGTTTCATTAAGAATACTTTCTCGTATTTCTTCAGCTATATAAAAACCATCATCAAAATTCTTTTCACTACTGCTAATATCAAGCCAACATTCGTCCATACCAAACGGCTCAATTAAGTCAGTATGTCTAGCATAAATACTCTTAACCTTTTCGGAATAATCATAATATGCATCAAAATCAGGATGCACAACTACAAGACTCCCACATTTACGTCTTGCTTCAATTATTGTATCGCCTGTTTTTACACCACAAATTTTTGCAGTTTGAGATTTAGCAAGGACTATTCCGTGACGGTCATCCTCACTACCACAAACTGCAACACATTTACCCTTTAATTGAGGATTTTTTACACATTCAACTGAAGCATAAAAGTTGTTCAAATCACAATGTAGAATAATTCTTTCCATAAAATCACCTTTAAAGTTTTATGAAAAAATTATACCGAACATTTGTTCTTTTGTCAACGCAATTCCAAAAATCAAATAAAAAAATATGCACTTCTTGTTATTCAAAAAATATAATGAATACAGGAGGTGCTATATGAATACATTTGTCATTATGGCGCTAATAGCTACGCTTGGCACTTGGTTTGTGACAGCTTTAGGCGCCGCAACAGTAGTTTTATTTAAATCCCCTAACAAAAAAATGTTGAATCTTATGCTTGGTTTTGCTTCTGGTGTTATGATTGCGGCTAGTTTTTGGTCTTTATTGCAGCCTGCTATTGAGCGTGCGGAGACTATATTAAATACTCCCTCATATCTTGTAGTAACAATAGGTTTTATATTGGGTGCAACATTTATGTGGATTTCCGATAAAGCTGTTGTTTTTGCAAGAAACAAAACAGCTAATCAAAAATCACAACCCAATGAAAAACTGCAAAGAATAATTATGTTAGTTCTTTCAATTACTCTTCACAACATACCTGAAGGTTTGGCAGTAGGTGTTGCTTTTGGCGCTCTTCAAAACAATTTTACTACCGAAAATCTATTAGGCGCAATATCAATAGCAGTTGGTATAGGACTACAAAATTTCCCCGAAGGTGCAGCAGTTTCAGTACCCTTAAGACGCGAAGGTTATTCAAGAAAAAGAAGTTTTATACTAGGTCAAGCGTCGGGTATGGTTGAGCCGATTGCCGGTGCAATTGGTGCATCACTAACTGTATATGTATCACCTATTCTCCCCTATGCTCTTTCTTTTGCAGCAGGTGCTATGATTTTAGTAGCAGTACACGAATTGATTCCTGAGTGTCAAAAAAATCAAAAAGTACAACCATATTTCGCAACAATGGGAATAATTTTAGGATTTGCCACAATGATGCTATTAGATGTTATGTTAGGGTAAAAATAAGGGATACCCTTTTCGGTATCCCTATATATTTTAGATTATTCAAAAGAAAGATTTACTGATAGTGGAAAGTGATCACTTGTGTAAACACCATCATAAGTATCAGTGATTACCTTATATGAGTTAACCTTAAAACCTGTTTTTGAAATCATTACATAATCAATGCAATTACTATCAAGCTCTTCACCAAAATTTTGATATGTACAACTTGTCATTGTGTTTTTGGTTTGATATTTAGCGTCAAAGAAATTTTGAGTAGCACTCTTATATGTTTCTGAATCTTCCTCAGCATTAAGGTCTCCCATTAAAATTGCTGGTAGTGAACCGAATTCAGCAATTTTATCAAGAACAACTTGTATTCCATTAATTCGTGCTAAATCACTTATATGGTCTAGATGTGTGTTAAACACAACAAATTTCTTCTCAGTTGCCTTATCCTGAAGAATTACATAACTACAAATTCTATAACAAGCTGCATCCCAATCTTTGCTCATTTTTTCAGGAGTTTCCGAAAGCCAGAAGGAACCTTTATCAATAAGTGTATATAAATCTGTGCGGAAAAATACAGGACATCCTTCAGTGTTAAAGGCTGTGTCACGATATGTTATGATTGAATCATAACCCTTCATTGTGTCACAAAGATAACTATATTGCCATTTAGTAGCTTCTTGAAAACCAATAATTCCTGGTTGCTCTTTTTGTATTGACTTAATAATTAAATCAGCACGATAGAACCATGTCTTTTTACCTGCATCCATTGGATTGATACAACGAAGATTATAACTCATAACACGAATTTGATTTTCATAATAAATATCATTAATTAAAAGTTCAGTTTTTTGCTTCTTGTAATGCGGATAATACCAAAACATAACACCACTCCAACAAATTAATAATGCTAAAATTACTGCGATAACTGTCAAAGTAATTTTAAAAGGCTTTTTTACATTCTTCATATACACCTCTCCTTTTTCCTAATTGTATCACAAAATCCTGCAAAAAGCAAAGGAATTGAAGATAAAAATCACTTGCAAATTTTATGGGATTATGTTATCATAATTTGCGTTAATAATGTCGGGGTGTGGCGCAGCTGGGAGCGCGCTTGACTGGGGGTCAAGAGGCCGCAGGTTCAAGTCCTGTCACTCCGACCATAATCCAAAAAATATTATATTGGAGGTTTTATAATGAAAGAAGAAAATAGAAAATATGCCGAGCTTGCTTATGACCTAGTCAAGGAAGCTGAAAACATGGGTTCACGTCTCCCTGGCTCAAAGGGCGAAAGAAAATATGCTGAATTTATGGGCAAAAAGCTTGAAGAAATCGGTATTAAAGCAAAGACTGAGGAATTTGGTGTGTCTCCACGCTCAGGTATCGGCGGACTCCCATATGCAGGTTGGGTTGGTATTATTTTAAGTGTACTTACATATTTAGCACTTGATAATTTCCATGTTTGGTTTGCTATGGCATTTATTGGTATTGCAATGGTAATTTGGCTTGTAGCAAGCTGTTTCCTTTATAAACCTTGGTTTGATATGTTCTTCAAACAAAAGATTTCACAAAATGTTTATGGCGAATTAACACCCGAAGATGGCAAATATGATTATACTATCATTCTTTCAGGTCATACTGATACAAGTTGGAACTGGAAACATTCAGAAAATGCATCAAAATACCCTGAAAATCCAATTTATGGTCTTATTACCACTTATGGTAAAGTTGGTTTCGGTGCTGTTTGCGTATTCTTTATGGTTGGTGTTTCAGTTGCTATGGCAGTTATTTATGCTGCTCTTATGTTTGGTGCTGATTGGGCAAACGAAGTTGCTATGTCAAAATCATTAAACAATTTTGCACTTGCATTAAATTTCTTACCTATCATTACTGCTATTGGTAGTGCATTTGTTGCTATGTGGAATGATTCTGATGAAGAAACTGCATCAAAGGGTGCTATGGATAACGCTACAGGTTGTGCACTCAGCTATGCAGTAATTAAATACTTCAAAGAGAATCCTGATAAAATGCCTAAAAACTGCCGTATTGTTGATATGAACTGTGGTTCAGAAGAAGCTGGTCTTCGTGGCTCAATGGCATTTGTACATAAGCATAGAAATGACGACTTAACACAAAATGCTTGGAATATCAACATTGACTCAGTTGCTGATAAAGAATATTTTGAAGTTGTTATTAAAGACGACTGGCAAGGTTGCCGTTTTGATACTGACCTTGAAAAAATGTTCAAAGCTACTTTTGAAGAAATGGGCATTGAAAGCAAAACAAACGGCTGTATTCATAATCCAGTTGGTGGTTGTGATAGTACACCAATGACTCGCGGTGGTATTAAATCAGTTACTTTTGCAGCACAAAATCCAATGCTTACTTGGTATTATCACACATTCCACGATAAAGCTGACCGCTTTGAAATGGAAACTGTTGGACTTGGCTTTGACGTTGTTCTTAGCGTTATTGACAAAATTGCTAAATTCCAAGAAGAAAATGGTTTTAATGGTCCACAAAAGAAATAATTAAACTTAAAAAGGTATGGCGCTAGTCATACCTTTTTTATTTGACACTTTTATGTGTTTATGGTAAATTTATTACATAAAAATATATTTTATGGTGATTAAATGAATCGTATTTTAAAACTAATCTCTCTCCTGCTAATATTAGCAATAATACTTACATCTTGCACCTTTAACCAAAGCGAAAAGTCTCTTGAACAAATTGAAGCATATATTAGCAAAAGTGAACTCAATTCTTGCTTACAATTTGTTAAAGAACTTGAAAGTGAAGAAAAATCCGTAATTTGCAACGATGTTTGCGATATTATAATAAATAAGTTTATTGAATTACGTGAAAAAACAAAAATAGACGACACAAATATTTTTGACTTATCGTTAATAGATACAAGCTTTGCAGAAAATTGCCAAAAACTATGGAACATAATCAGTGAGTTCTCATTTAATGAAGAATACGAATTATACAACGAATGTATCAATCTTCGTTATTATTCTGAAATGATTGATTATACACGTTATTGCGATATTTATTCACTTGCCAAAAAGGCTAACAACATTGGCTATCTTGATAATTTAAGCGCCGCACTTTATGAGTATGACACTAAAGGCAATAACTCAAGTTTAATATTACTCTTTGATGAAATTAAAAATGTAAATTACAATAATTTTAACCCTCAACAGTATCTTGTATCAGATTTTAGAAACGCTCACGAAAGAATTGTAAATGCATTAGATGAATTAGATGATGGCTTTAGTGCAAGCGATTCAGTAACCGTGGCAACTGCTATAACGACTATAAAAGGTGCATTAACTGACATACTTTTTATTACTGATACTTTATTCGCCGTAAACACAATGCAAAAAACAATATATAATAAAATTTCAACCGATAATATACATGCTCCTTTTGACAGTGAGATTAAAATTACTAAACGCGACTATATGACTGGCATGAAATTTTCATTAGATTCAATTTTTGGTGGAGTTGAAGATATCGTAAATAATGAAAAAAACGAATCAACAACTACAACTACAGACATAACTTCATTAGACGATACGATATTGATTGCAACGAATGCAATTAATAAGACTAAGTCATATACAGGTGATATAAATGTTACTTTAACTCAAACTCGCAATATTAAATTAAGTGCATTTGAAACCGATTCTCAACTTTTAGATGCCGAGAATATGATAAAATCAAAGCTTAGCCAAATAATTAATCAATCAAATGGTACTGGTAAAAAATCTACAAAATTTTCAAATGGCACTAATGGTGAACAAAGTCTCTATTCTTATATTCCACCATCAAATAAAGAAGCAACATTAAAAGCTGATGCTGTTAGTGAATATACTTGTGTCAAAGGCAGTGGTGGTTATGTAGTTACGCTTGTATTAAAGCCTGAATTAGTAAAATCAAAAGATAAATCAAGCAATATCGGCTCAATTGTTAATACCTTTGAATTTGATAACAGTGACGATGTTAAAGATTTCAATACATCATATTCTGCAACAAAAATCTCTTTAATCATCAATAATAGTGGCAAACTTATTAAAATGGAATACACTATTGATGGTATTAGCAACTGTGAATTTCAAGAAAATAACGGCGCAAATGAATACAAAGCGCAGTTTACATTTAAAAATAGTTATAAATACGAGTTCAAATACTAATAAATGTTCAATAATTGTTAATCTTTGTCTAAAAATTGTTGACTTATTGTGTATTTTAGTGTATTATTAAATACATATTTTTTATAAAATATATAGCGGAATTGTCCAAAGATCCGCTAAATTCAAGGAGGAAAAATCTTATGAAAAACTTCAAAAAAGTTCTTGCCGTAGTTATGGCTGTTGCTGTTATCGTAACATGCTTCGCAGCTTGCGGCGGAAACGAAAAAACAAACACAGATGATGCAGTTCTTAAAATCGGTGTTACAGGACCTCTTACAGGTGACTATGCTCAATATGGTCTTGCTGTTAAGTATGGCGCTGAACTCGCTGCTGCAGAAATCAATGCTGCTGGTGGTATCAACGGTATGAAAATTGAAATTCTTGCCGAAGACGACACAGCAACTCCAGAAGGCGCACAAAATGGTTACAACGCTCTTATTGATGATGGTATTAAACTTTCACTTGGTAGCGTTACATCAGGTGCATGTGCTGCTTTCCTTGGTGAAGCAAAGAAAGACAATATGTTTATACTTACAGCATCAGCTACAGCTGTAGAAGCAATTGATGGCGACAACGCTTTCCGTGTTTGCTTCTCAGACCCAGCTCAAGGTATTGTTTCAGCTGACTACATCGCAGACAACAAACTTGCAACAAAAGTAGCTATCATTTATGATTCATCAGACGCTTATTCAACAGGTATCTATGAAAAGTTTGATGCTCAAGCTAAAGTAAAAGGACTTAAAGTTGTTGCTACTGAATCTTTCACACAAACAACAAAAACTGACTTCTCAGCTCAAATTCAAGCAGTTAAGTCATCAGGCGCAGAACTTCTCTTCCTTCCTATCTACTATAGCGAAGCTTCACTTATCCTTTCACAAGCTAAGACAGCAGGTCTTGACGTAATCTTCTTTGGTTGCGACGGTCTTGATGGTATTCTTGGTATGGATAACTTTGACAAGTCTCTTGCTGAAAACGTAATGCTTCTCACACCATTCACTCCAACAGCTAAAGACGACCGTACACAAAACTTTGTTAAGAACTTCACAGCTAAGTATGACAAAGCATACCTCAACCAATTCGGTGCTGACGCTTATGATGCAATCTACATCATTAAGGCTGCTATTGAAAAAGCAAACGTAACAGCTGATATGGATGCTTCTGCAATTTGTGATGCACTTAAGGTAGCTATGACACAAATCACATTCACAGGCGTTACAGGTACAGACATTACTTGGGGCGCTGACGGTGAACCTGTTAAGAAGCCAATCGCAGTTAAGATTGTTAACGGCGAATATGTTGTAATGTAATTACAATTCTTAATTAACTTTTAATGGAAGTATGCCGTATGGTTTTCATACGGCATACTTTTGAGTATTTTATATGCTATTTGAAAAGAGTTTAAAATTTAAAGTTTTTTCAAATAACATATATGGAGGACATAATATGGAATTTTTATCTACAGTTATATCGGGTATCAGTCTTGGTAGTATTTACGCCTTGATTGCTCTTGGATATACAATGGTTTATGGTATTGCAAAAATGCTTAACTTTGCACATGGTGATGTTATCATGGTCGGTGCTTTTATGATGTTTATAGCCATGTCAAAAATGGGACTATCACCTATTTTGTGTATTATTTTTGGTACAGTAATTTGCACAGTTTTAGGTATGCTTATTGAAAAAATTGCTTATAAACCACTTAGAAGTGCTACATCATTATCAGTTCTTATTACTGCAATCGGTGTCAGCTATTTTCTTCAAAACTCAGCACAATTAATTTTTGGTGCTGGTACAAAGCAATTTACTCCTCTTTTTGGTAATGGAAACATTT
Organism: Candidatus Fimenecus sp.; assembly: GCA_045615405.1. Taxonomy (GTDB): domain Bacteria; phylum Bacillota; class Clostridia; order Oscillospirales; family Acutalibacteraceae; genus Fimenecus. The sequence goes on along the minus strand of JAZLET010000189.1, from coordinate 4,019 downwards.
CACTTTTTGAAGGACAAATTGTAATATCACATAACACAATTGTTACTATTGCAATTTCAGTTGTACTTATGATTGTTCTCACTTTATTTATCAATAAGACAAAAACTGGTCGTGCAATGCTTGCAGTTTCTGAAGATAAAGGCGCTGCACAACTTATGGGCATCAATGTAAATAAAACAATTTCAATTACTTTCGCAATCGGTTCAGCACTTGCTGCAATTGCAGGTGCACTTCTTTGCTCTTCATACCCTATCCTCTCACCTACAACTGGCGCTATGCCTGGTATTAAAGCATTTACTGCAGCTGTTTTTGGTGGCATAGGTTCTATTCCTGGCGCTATGATTGGCGGTATTTTGCTTGGAATTATTGAAAACTTGAGTAAAGTTTACATTTCAACTCAACTTTCAGATGCTATTGTTTTTGGTATTTTAATTATTATTCTTCTTGTTAAGCCTACAGGTATTCTTGGCAAGAAAATTAGTGAGAAAGTGTGAGGTGAGCAAAATGGCATTATTAAAAACAAAGAAAAATATTGTTTCAAACACAAAGAGCAACATAATCACATATGCTATTCTTCTTGCATTCTTCGCTCTTGCATTCATTTGGTCAGAGACTGGTGAAATGCCAAGAAAAATTCAAAACTTACTTGTTCCACTTTGCATTTATTCAATTCTTGCTGTATCACTTAACCTTGTAGTTGGTATACTCGGTGACCTTTCTTTGGGACATGCTGGATTTATGTGTATCGGTGCATACACTAGTGCTGTTTTCACAAATATGTTTGAATCTATTATTCCAAATGATTTCATTCGTTTTGGTATTGCACTTATTATTGGTGGCATTTTTGCTGCTATATTTGGCTTCATTATTTGTATTCCTGTTTTAAGACTTAAGGGCGACTACCTTGCTATTGTTACACTAGCTTTTGGCGAAATAATTAAAAATATTTTTAATATAGTTTATCTTGGTTTTGACTCTGAAGGAGTTAAGGTTTCAATTGACGGTACAAGATATAACGAGATGCTTCTTGAAGATGGAACAACAATTATAAAAGGTGCTATGGGTATTACAGGCACTTCACGTGATGCTAACTTCATTATCGCATTTGTTCTTTTATTTGTAACTGTCGTTGCATCTCTTAACCTTATCAATTCACGTACTGGTCGTGCCGTTATGGCTGTTCGTGATAACAGTATAGCTGCACAAACAATTGGTATTAATATTTCAAAATATAAGCTTATAGTATTTACAATTGCTTCATTCTTTGCAGGTATTGCTGGTGTGCTTTTCTCACATAATATGAACTCATTCTCATCAAGTGGATTTAGTTACAACACATCAATTCTTATACTTGTTTATGTTGTTCTTGGTGGTATCGGTAGTATTCGTGGTTCTGTAATTGCTGCAATTCTTCTTTATGCACTTCCTGAACTTCTTCGTGAAGTTGGTGAATATAGAATGCTTTTCTATGCTATTCTTCTTGTAGTTATGATGATTGTTAACAACAACGATAAAATTAACAATATGATGTTAAAGCTTAAAAAGAACAAAACTGTTAGTGAAGGAGGAAATAACTGATGGCATTACTTGAAGTTAAAAATCTTGGTATAGTTTTCGGTGGTCTTCACGCAGTTGAAGGTTTTAATCTTAAACTTGAAAAAGGTATGCTTTATGGTCTTATCGGCCCTAATGGTGCAGGTAAAACTACTGTTTTCAATCTCTTAACAGGTGTTTACAAACCAACAACAGGTACATTTAGTCTTGATGGCGTTAAGCTCACAGGAAAAACACCTGTTGAAATTAGTAAAGCAGGTATTGCACGTACATTCCAAAATATTCGTCTTTTCAAAAACCTTTCAGTTTTAGATAATGTTAAACTTGGTCTTCATAATCAAATGAAATATTCTACTGCCGAAGGTGTTTTAAGACTTCCTCGCTATTTCAAAACTGAAAAGAAAATGAATGAAAAGGCAATGGAACTTCTTAAAGTTTTTGGTCTTGAAAATGAGGCTTCAACATTAGCTGATAACCTCCCTTATGGTAAGCAAAGAAAACTTGAGATTGCACGTGCTTTAGCTACAAATCCAAAGCTTTTACTCCTTGATGAACCTGCTGCAGGTATGAACCCAAGTGAAACACAAGAGCTTATGGATACAATTCGTTTTGTACGTGATAATTTTGATATGACAATTCTTCTTATTGAACACGATATGAAGCTTGTCAGCGGTATTTGTGAAGAAGTTACAGTTCTTAACTTTGGTGAAGAATTAGCACAAGGTAAAACAAGCGAAGTGTTAAATAATCCAGAAGTTATTAAGGCATATTTAGGTGATTAAGGAGGAATAACAATGGCACCACTTTTACAAGTTGATAACATTGAAGTTTATTATGGCGTTATCAAGGCATTAAAAGGGATTTCTTTTGAAGTTAACAAGGGTGAAATTGTTGCTCTTATCGGCGCTAATGGTGCTGGTAAAACAACTATCCTCCACACTGTTACTGGACTTTTAAAGCCAAAATCAGGTAAAATTTTATATAATGATGTAGACATTACAAAAACTCCTGCTCATAAAATCGTTACAATGGGTATGGCTCATGTTCCTGAAGGAAGAAGAATATTCTCTCAACTTTCAGTTCTTGACAATATTAAGTTAGGCGCATTTACTCGTAAAGACAAAGAAGAAATTGAAGAAACACTTAATTATGTTTACGAGCGTTTCCCACGTCTTAGGGAAAGAAAAAATCAAATTGCTGGTACTCTTTCAGGTGGTGAACAGCAAATGCTTGCTATGGGTAGAGCTCTTATGTCAAAACCTGATTTTGTTTTAATGGATGAACCGTCAATGGGTCTTTCTCCCCTTCTTGTATCTGAAATTTTTGACATTATTAAAGCGATTAACGATAATGGTACAACTGTTCTTCTTGTTGAACAAAATGCTAAAAAGGCTCTTTCAATCGCCGATAGAGCGTATGTTCTTGAAACAGGTAACATTGTTCTTTCAGGTGATGCTAAAGACCTTTTAAATGACGAATCAGTTAAAAAAGCATATCTTAGTGAATAATTTACGGGAGGCATTATTATGGATAAAAAAATAATTATTACAATTGCCCGTGGATACGGTAGTGGTGGTAAAACTGTTGGTAAAACACTTGCAAAAGAGTTAGGCATCCCCTTCTATGACCGTCAAATTCTTTATATGGCTTCTGACGATAGTGGAATCAATGTTGGTCTTTTCCAAAAGAATGACGAAGATGTAAATAAAGGATTATTTGACCCATCAACTCACAAATACTTAGGTGGAATTATTCCTCCTGAAGATAGCAAATTCACATCAAAAGAAAACCTCTTTAACTATCAAGCAAAAATTATTAAGCAACTTGCTGATAAAGAATCTTGTGTTATTGTTGGCCGTTGTGCTGACTACATATTAAAAGATTACGACAATATAATCAAAGTATTTATATGGGCTCCACATCAATCATGTGTTGAAACTGTTATGGATATGTTTGATATGAATGAAAAAGAAGCTGATAAGAAAATCCGCAAAATTGACAAGCACCGTAGTGAATACTACCGTTATTATACTTGTCGCGAATGGGATAATGCTCGCAACTACGACTTATGTCTTAACAGTGCTGATTTAGGATTTGACGGATGTGTTAAAGCTATTAAAGCATACATTGATGTTCTCAAAAGCGTAAAAGAATAAAAACAAAGGACTATCGCATTGATAGTCCTTAAATTTTGCTCTTAAATGATATTTTGTAATATGAATAAGGTTTTTTTCTTACATTTATATAAAAGGCTAAAAAACGGCATTTAAACTAAAAGCACCTTATCAATTAAGATAAGGTGCTTAAATTATTGGGCTATAAACTATGCCTTTTTCTTTGTAACAGCCTTAATAATAAAGAGAGCAGCAACAAGAATAACTATTGATACTGGAAGAACAACAAGTGCGTTTGGAACAAATCCTGCAAGTAAGTAACCTACAAATGAAACTGCAGCAACTGTCATT
>JAZLET010000188.1:0-2485 GCA_045615405.1 Candidatus Fimenecus sp. | reverse complement strand
AAATGCAATATCGGCACTATTTAGCGCTTCTTTACGAGCATTTGTGTCTTTTCTTAAATTTTCAGGAAGAGTGATTAATTCAATATCTTCTCTTTTTGCAAGGCGGTCAAAGATTTTAAGCCCTGTTGTACCTTGACTACCGTCAATGAATATTTTTGTCATATATATTATCCTTATTTGTTAATCTTTTTAACTCTCTCAACCTGTGCTAACACATTTTGTGGTGCTGGTCCGCCAAGAGATGTACGGTCATTTACGCATTTAGCGAGATTAATTGCATCATAAACGCCTTCATCAAAAATATCACAAACTGCTTTATACTCCTCTAACGGAAGAGTTTCAAGTGTAAGACCTTTATTGATACAAAGTGCTACCAACTCACCTGTTGCTTTGTAAGCGTCGCGGAATGGAATACCCTTGCCAACAAGATAATCGGCACAGTCAGTTGCATTGATAAATCCGCCTGCCGCTGCTTTTCTCATATTCTCAGGAAGCGCTGTCATTGTATTGAGCATTGGAATAAACGCTGTTAAGCACATTTTAACTGTATCAAAAGCGTCAAAAATTGCTTCTTTATCTTCTTGCATATCTTTGTTGTATGCAAGTGGAAGTCCCTTCATCATTGTAAGAAGTGTTGTAAGGTCACCGAATACACGACCTGACTTACCACGAATAAGCTCAGTAATATCAGGATTTTTCTTTTGTGGCATAATTGATGAGCCAGTTGAGAATGCGTCGTCAAGCTCAATAAATTTAAATTCCCAAGAGCACCAAAGCACGATTTCTTCGGAAAAGCGTGAAAGATGCACCATAATAATTGAAATTACTGATGCCAATTCAATACAAAAATCACGGTCGGAAACTGAGTCTAAAGAGTTTTGCATAGCACCGTTAAAGCCTAAAGCTTTTGCGGTCATTTCACGGTCAGTATTATATGTTGTACCTGCCAATGCACAAGCGCCAAGAGGTGAATAATTCATTCTATCGGTTGCTTGTTGTAGTCTTTCTTTATCACGAAGAAGCATTTCGGCATAAGCCATTAAATGATGACCAAATGTGATAGGTTGCGCTCTTTGAAGATGTGTATATCCTGGCATAACTGCACTTGCATATTGCTCTGCCTTGTCGCAAAGCACATTAACTAATTCAGTAAGTTGTTTATAAAGCGCATCACACTCATTACGAAGATAAAGACGAATATCAACTGCAACTTGGTCGTTACGGCTTCTTGCAGTATGTAAACGCTTACCTGCCGCACCTATACGAGCGGTCAATTCACCTTCAATAAAAGTATGAATATCTTCGGCATTTGGGTCAATTAATAGCTCTCCGCTTTCAATTTCAGCCTTAATGGATTTAAGTCCGTCAGTGATTTGAGCCAAATCCTCAGCCGAGATAATTCCCTGAGCGCAAAGCATTGCCGCATGGGCAAGACTACCGTCAATATCTTCTTTATACATACGACTGTCAAACTTTATAGACGAGTTAAAATCGTTAGTTTTAGGGTCTATTTCTTTTGAAAATCTGCCTTTCCAAAGTTGCATAATTGTCACCTTAATTTATCTCTATATTAGCACAATACGACAAAGAGAAAATTCCCTTTGTCGTGCTGTATTTATAATTCTTTGCAACATCAAATTGCATTGATATATCTCTAATTTTGTAAATGTTTTTCGTTAGTCAATGTTGCCGAAACGAAGTTGTATCGGGTATACCACGAGTTGAGAGCAACGACGCATAACGGAAAACAGGACAAAATTATTTTTCACCGCGTTGTTTATCTAACAAAGCCTTAACCTTGATTGAAAGACCAAAGAGGTTAATAAAGCCTGCTGAATCCTTTTGATTATAAGCACCGCCATCATCACCGAAGGATGCAACATTTTCATCATAAAGTGAGTAAGGTGAAGTAATACCAGCGTTAATCATATTACCCTTGTAAAGCTTAAGCTTAACATCACCTGTAACTGTTTTTTGTGTTTCATCAACGAATGCTGAAAGAGCCTCACGAAGTGGTGTAAACCAAAGACCATTGTAAACAACTTCACCGAATTTTTGTGCTACAAGCTTTTTGTAGTGTTGAGTATCACGGTCAAGACAAATCATTTCAAGCAATTCGTGTGCCCTATAAAGAATTGCACCACCTGGAGTTTCATAAACACCACGAGATTTCATACCAACAAGGCGATTTTCTACGATATCAAGAAGACCAATACCATTTGCACCGCCAAGCTCGTTAAGCTTTTCAACAATTGCAAGGCCCTTCATTTCAACACCATCAATAGCAGTTGGAACACCTTGTTCAAAATGAATTGTAACATAAGTTGGCACATCAGGAGCCATTTCAGGAGAAACGCTCATTTCAAGGAAACCAGGCTTATTGTATGTTGGTTCATTTGCTGGGTCTTCAAGGTCAAGACCTTCGTGAGATAAGTGCCATACGTTCTTATCTTTTGAGTAGTTTGTTTCACGATTAATTTTAAGT
>JAZLET010000187.1:0-5365 GCA_045615405.1 Candidatus Fimenecus sp. | reverse complement strand
TGTCATAGACTTACATATAAAGAGTTTCTTGACATTTATAAAAAAATCCTTTGTGATGATGGATTTATCGCACAAAAGACTGATAGTCAAGGTTTTTTTGAATATTCACTTGAGAGTTTTTCTCAAAACGGATTTCTTCTTTCCAATATTTCTCTTGATTTGCACAATAGCGACTTTCAGGGCAATATTGTTACTGAATATGAAAGCAACTTTGTAAGTCAGAGGTTACCTATTTATAGACTTGAAGCAAAATTAAAATAAGGCGGGGATTAAATGAGTAATACTACTCAAACTCAAAAACAAGAAAAATATGTTGGCAAAAGTGAATTTATACTTTACTTATTAGGCGTATTTTTCTACACCACAATGACAGGTATGGTCGGTGGCAACCGTAACGCATACCTTGTTAATGTTCTTCGTTTACCTGAAGAGCAAACATCACTTTTTAATTTATTGACTGGTATTATTCCATTTGTACTTAACTTCTTTATTGTTATGTATATTGATGGAAGACGAATGGGCAAGGGCGGAAAATTTAGACCTATTGCAATGCTTGTTGCAGTGCCTATGGCAATAGTTATGATGCTTTCTTTCTGGGCACCTCCAGGACTTTCAGGTACAATTCTTTTCATTTACATTGTAACAATTGCAGTACTTTGGGGTGTTTTTTGTACATTTGGTAATTCAATCAATATGATTGCAAATGTTATGACACCTAATCTTAAAGAGCGTGACCAAGTGCTCTCATTCCGTAGTATTTCAAGCGCGATTGGTAACTCAGCACCTGTTGTTATTGTTCTTGTTATAGGTCTTATTTGGAATAAGGATAACCCTGCACTTATTGAAGCGGTTACTGGCACAAGTATTCGTAGTGTTGAAGGACTTCAATACATAATCTCTGCCGCTCTTTGCAGCGTTGTTGGTGTTATTACAGTTCTTCTTGGTATGAAGGTTGTTCGCGAAAGAACAGTTTATACCGCTGAAAAGAAAAATCCACTTATGGGATTTAAAGATATTGTTACAAACAAATATGCTTGGACAATTATTCTTTCAGAGTTCTTAAAGAGCTTCCGTGGTATTGCAACATATATGGAAGCATTTATTGCAGCTGCAGTCCTTGGTGATATTTCAAAGAAAATCCTCTTTGTTCTTCCTGTTGGTATTGGTACTGCAGTTGGTATGCTTGTAATTAACTTCTTACTTAAGAAATTTGATGCAAGACAACTTTACATTGCAAGTGGTATTTATTCTCTTTGCGCTAACTGTGCAGCATTCGGTATTGGTTACCTTTACTTCACATCAGGCAACAGTGCTTTGCAGGTTATTTTCATTATCTTCTTATTCCTTATTGGTCTTCAATTTGGTGCATCTAACCTTCTTCCAAGTATGTTCCAAGCAGATGTTCTTGAAACAATTGAGCTTAAAACAGGTAAACGTCTTGATGCATCTTTCCCATTTGTTATCGGTATTGGTACACTTATCAGTGGTACAATTGCAAGTACAGTTGCTCCACTTCTTCTCTATGGTGATGGTTCAATTATCGGCTATATTCAGCCAACTGACCTTGTACCTACACCAGTACAAAGTCTTGACACAAAGGTTACACTCTTATTCTTCTATACAATTATGCACGGTATTATGATGTTCCTTGCAGGTGTACCTTTCTTCTTCTATAAACTCACTGGTAAAACAAAAGAAGATTTCCACAATGCACTTTTAGAGAAGCGTGCAGAAATGGAAGAAAATCAAAACGCATAAAATCAAATAACAAACAAAAAACGGAGATTGAAAATTCAATCTCCGTTTTTATTTTACACTTTGCACTTTGCATTTTGTACCGAATAAACGCATCCACAATAATTTTGCCTGTAAAGGTTAAATACTTTACTTAACTCTATTGAGCGTTTATAGCCCTCTTTTTTCTTAAAATCTGATGGCAACCAATTAACATCATATTCTTTTGCTAATTCATTACCGATTTCGTTAATTTTCTCGGCATTTTTAAGTGGGCTTATTGTGAGTGTTGTAGTGAAATAATCAAAACCATTTTGTTTTGCATCTTGTGCTGTTTTTTGAAGTCTTAAACGATAACATTTAAAGCAACGTTCACCACATTCACGACAATCCTCTAATCCCTTTGCCATTTCGTAAAACTTTTCACTGTCAAAGTCACAGTCCAACATTTTAACGGGATGCTTTGTGGTCATTTCGTTGATTAAACGCTTTTGCTCGGCTTTTCGTTTTTCATATTCAGTTTCAGGGTAAATATTAGGATTATAGTAAATCACGGTAATATTAAAATACTGTGAAAGATACTCTATACAATAACTACTACAAGGGGCACAACAAGAATGAAGAAGAAGTGAAGGCACTTTATCTCCTAAGTTTTCTATAATTTTATTTAATTGTTTTTGGTAGTTTGCTTTTTGCATAAAATTCACCTAAATATATAATAACGGCGGGGTCTTGACCCCGCCCTACCTTTAAGTTTCGTTGCGCTTAAAAAATCTACGCTCTTCAGTTTCTTGTTTCTTCTCTTCAGGAAGAATTTCAACCTTTACCTTACCGATACGGCGGTCTTCAACATTAAGAACTGTAAACTTAACATTTTCAAATTGAACCTCGTTCATTTCACCGTCCTGTGGTAAGAAACCAAGCACACTGATAATGTAACCACCGATTGTATCATAATCACCATCAGGGAAGGTTTTGCCTATATGCTCTTCAACCTCTTCAATATCAGTAATACCTTCAACTTCAAAGGTTGTATCGTTAATGATTGAGATTTCTTCATCCTCTTGGTCGTATTCGTCTTGAATATTACCAACGATAGATTCAAGCAAGTCCTCTAACGTAACAATACCTGCTGTGCCACCGTATTCATCAACAACAATTGCCAACTGAACACGCTTTTCAGTCATCTCAGTGAAAAGCTCACCGCAACGCTTTGTTTCTGGTACACAGTATGCAGGTCGCATCATATCTTTAACTGTTTTTGTTTTTGGAAGATTTGTTCCAACATATTTAAGGAAGTCCTTAATATAAACTATACCAACAATTTTATCAGGACCTTCTTCATAAACAGGAATACGTGAAAATCCATTTTCAATAGAAAGCTTAACTGCTTCTACTAAAGGTTCTTCTTGGTCAACACACACCATATCAGTACGGTGGGTCATAATGTCGGCAACGTCAATGTCATCAAACTCAAAGATATTATTAATCATTTCAATTTGAGTATCTTCAATAACGCCTTTTTCACCGCCAACGTCAACCATTAAACGAATTTCTTCTTCAGTAACAACCTCTTCATCAGCGTGAGGGTCAATACCAATAACACGAAGTACACCATTAGTTGAAAGTGCTAATAATTTAACAATTGGCTTTGTCACCTTTGCAACAAATACAAGAATTGGTGCCGCCATAAACGCCATTTTTTCAGGCTTATTCATTGCAATTTTCTTTGGTACAAGTTCGCCTAACACAAGTGAAAAATAAGACATTATTAAAGTGATTATAACTGTTGAGAATCCACCAATAACACTAACAGGAATTAAATCAACAACAGCAGTTTTTGCAATTGCATTTGTAAGCATTTCTGCAAATGATTGTGCAGCTGTAGCAGATGTTAAAAATCCTGCCAAGGTTACACCAATTTGAATTGTTGAAAGGAATGAACTTGTGTTTTCTGTAAGCTTTTGAATTTGTTTTGCTTTTTTGTTACCCTGCTCAGCCATTTTTTCAATTTTGTTGTCATTAAGAGTAACAATTGCCATTTCTGACAAAGAAAAGAATGCATTGACAAAAATCAATACGAAAAGAGTTACTATTTTAATAATAATACTCCCGGGGTCCGCGCCCATAGACTAAAACCATCCTTATAAAAAATATAGAGATATTACAAAATATCATTATGTATTTTATAACAAAATATACCTTTTGTCAAATAGGTTACCAATTTATACAAAAATTAGTTAAAAAATTATCAAAGTTCGTCATTTTTTAAGGTTAAATCTATTTACTTTTTGATTGAAAAGTGTTATTATTTATAATGTATGAATACGCGTATTCATATGCTTATTTAATATATAATTCCATTAAGGAGGAAATACAAAATGGCAGACAAAAAGACACCCATAGTTCGTCAAAAGAAAACTATGGACGGTAATACTGCTGCTGCTCACGTATCTTATGCATTTACAGAAGTAGCTGGTATTTACCCAATCACTCCATCTTCACCTATGGCTGACTACGTTGACCAATGGTCCGCTCAGGGAAGAAAGAATATTTTCGGCACACAGGTTCGCGTTGCTGAAATGCAGTCAGAAGCAGGTGCAGCAGGTACTGTTCACGGTTCTCTTGCAGCAGGTGCTCTCACAACAACTTATACAGCATCACAAGGTCTTCTTCTTATGATTCCTAATATGTATAAGATTGCTGGTGAACTCCTTCCTTCAGTTTTCCATGTATCAGCTCGTTGCGTAGCTTCACACGCTCTTAACATCTTCGGCGACCACTCAGACGTTTACGCTTGTCGTCAAACAGGTTTCGCTATGATGGCTGAAACAAACACACAAGAAGTTATGGACCTTGGCGCAGTTGCTCACCTTGCAACTATTGAAAGCCGCGTTCCATTCCTTAACTTCTTTGACGGTTTCCGTACATCTCATGAACTTCAAAAGATTGATATTTGGGATTATGAAGACCTTAAAGAAATGACAAATATGGATGCTGTTAAAGCATTTAGAAAACATGCTCTTAACCCTGAAAGACCTGCTACTCGTGGTTCACACGAAAACGGTGACATCTTCTTCCAACATAGAGAAGCTTGTAACTCATATTACGATGCTACTCCTGCTATTGTTGAGAAGTACATGAACAAGGTTAATGAGAAGCTCGGCACAAACTACAAACTCTTCAACTACTACGGTGCACCTGATGCAGAACGCGTAATCGTTGCTATGGGTTCAATTTGTGACGTTGCTGAAGAAGTTATTGATTACCTTACAGCTAAGGGTGAAAAAGTTGGTCTTGTTAAAGTTCGTCTTTACAGACCATTCTCAGCTAAGGCATTTGTTGAGGCTATCCCTGCTACAGCTAAGAAGATTGCTGTTCTTGATAGAACAAAGGAACCTGGTTCAATTGGTGAGCCTCTCTTCCTTGATGTAATCGCTGCTCTTAACGAAATGGGTAGAACAGCTAAGGTTTGCGGTGGTCGTTACGGTCTTGGTTCAAAAGACACACCTCCATCAAGCATCTTTGCAGTTTATGAACACCTTAACAATGAAACTCCTGCTCGTCAGTTTACACTTGGTATTCACGACGACGTTACTCACCTTTCACTTGAGGAAAAACCAGCTCCAAA
>JAZLET010000186.1:0-7628 GCA_045615405.1 Candidatus Fimenecus sp. | reverse complement strand
ATACTCAGTTGCGTGTGCAAGACGGTTATCAAGAATATCGGCAACTACGATTTTATTACACTTTTGTTTTGCGGCAAGAAGTGCAAAAAGTCCAATGGGACCTGCACCAATTACAAGCACATTGTCAGTTTCTTTAATAGTTGCACGAGAAACCGCGTGTTGTGAAATTGCGAATGGCTCAATAAGTGCTAATTCTTGAGCGTAAAGACCTTTACCATTATAAATTCTTTCAACAGGCATTGAAATGTATTCACAAAACGCACCATCGCGTTGCACGCCCATTGTTTGATTATCAGTACAACAATTTACAAATCCACGCTCACAAGAATAACAAGTACCACAGTTAAAATATGGGTTACAAGTAACTATATCGCCTACTTTAAGTCCTTTATCATTTTCGGGAATTGTTACAATTTCCGCTGAAAATTCATGACCTGGAATTCGTGGATATGTTGTAAACGGTTGGTTACCTGTGAATGATGCCACATCAGCACCACAAATACCGACATATTTAACCTTAAGAAGTGCTTCACCTTCTTTAACTTCAGGCATTGGAACCTCTCTTATTTCAATTTCGTTTGGATTAGGAATTACTATTGCTTTCATTTTATTTGCCTTCTTCTATATAATCTTTATTCCAAATAACACCTGTTTTAAGTGGTGCACCTTTACAGAATATTTTGTTTTCATAAGCATCTAACGGGTCTTTGATAAATTCATTTTTATCAATTAATTCAACCACTTCGTCATAACGAGAATCAACAAGCACTTCTATTGCTTTTTCCATATGTGATTGACGGAAGTTAATTGATGCGAAAATAATATGATTTTCAAAGCCAAAAGGCATTGTATCATAAGTTACTTGTGGTCCTAACGAGAAACTGTTATAAACACCATTACATCCGAGCACTTTATGTTGAAACGCTATACGATGCTCAACATTCGCACCGCTTGTACCAACAAACATTGTTGCTCTGCCACCAATTTTTCCCATAATTTTTTGCGCAGTTTCTTCCTCAGTAAGACCACTTGTGCAAAGATAATCAGCATTTGCAATCTCTTTTGAGAATACAACCTTTTTACAGTTTTCATCACTACGACCCACAAAAAGAATTTGTGCATTTGGGTGATTTCTTCTGATTTGGTCAGCAATAAAAAGACCTGTCATACCAAGACCAAAAACCACTGTTTTTGAGAATATATTATCTTTTGCAAGTTTTCTCGCCTCTTGTTCTGTGCATTTATGCTTTGCCATTTCAACACGGAAGTTTTGTGCCTCACCAATATCTTCCATTCTTTCAAGCTGAAAAATAGCACAAGCATAAGGGTCAGCAAAAGATAGCTTTTTCGCTACTGACAAAGGCAATTTTGTTAAACCTTCATATTCTTTTGGCAAGTGAAGAAGCATATCTGGATTAAAATAGTTTTTATCACAAAATAATCCATCTGCTTTATCACAACCATATTCAAAATATGTTTCATCTTCAGTATAACGAGTTGGGTCCCAGCTATCGCCACCACGAATAAGCACAATTGCAAATCGGTTTTCGCTTGGCACCCAAACTACACCTTCGTGACCATTTATAAGACGGTTTTCACCCTCTGGGAATTTTGCGGAAAGTTTATTATCTCTACCCATTTTCATAAGCTCAAAATCAGTACCGCAAAAGCCCTGAAAAACAGGAAACGCTTCAATGCCTTTGTATAAAGGCTCACCACGAAGGCGTGGACTTTCAGGATTTATTAAATTGATTTCACCATATTTGATTGGTAAATCCTTATCATTTTGAAAATATGTACCGTAAGTTTTCATAAAATTATTCCTTTTTATTCAAGTGCAAATATAGCTTCATTAAGGCACATTCTTAATGATTTTGCCTTTGTACATCTAATAAATGATTTGTAATCACTTTCAGTTTCACAAGAGGCAAGACGCTTGCTTGTAACAACTTTCTTCATATTGCCACCATTAAGGTGAATAATACAATCAAGAGCACGTTCTTTAACTGGCTTATTCTTTCGTGCAACAACACCTGTAAGTGTTACTGTAATTTCATCTTCAGTACTAATATCACTAATTTTAACGAATGATTTACCATTTGTAACTGGAGTAACAATTCCATTCACCATAACTTCTACTTCGTCAAACTCTTCAACATCTTTGAAGTTAAGTGTATATTCACGCTTTGCAGGAATACATTTAAGTGCTTTACCACCGCTGATTGTGAATTTAAGGATATTTTCTTCTTCAGCTACTGTCATTGTTGTAATTGAGAATTCACCATTCTTGTATTTACCTGTTTCGCCATCATCTTCATAGAAATTTAATGTGTTATTACCACGATAAATATCAATTAAGAGGCGTTCAGGACATTCCCAAGAGTTGCCATTATCTTTTGACATTGGAATAATTGCGCCCTCTTTAGCGAGTACAGGAATTGTGTTAATTGGGCTATTAATAACTGTTTCTTGACCGCCTTTGTAAATCTTACCGTCAAAAATATTAGTCCATCTACCTTCAGGTAACCAAACTTTAGTTGCTGCAGTTTTTGTTTTTGCGTCTAATTTTGTAGTAACAGGGCAAACAAGAAGTTCAGAACCAAAGAAATATTCGTTACCATAACGGAAACTTTCTTTATTTTCAGGATATGTGTAATAAAGAGGTTCGCAAAGCGCTCTACCTTCATTATATGAACGATAATTCATAGCATAAATATATGGAATCATTTTATGGCGAAGACGAAGATACTCGGTACCAAGAGTTTCTGCCTCCCAACTGAAATTCCATGGTTCTTTACCAAGAATATCAAGACTTGTTGAGTGAAGGCGTAAAATTGGTAAGAATACCGCCAGTTGCAACCAACGAATGTAAAGCTCATCATCATGGTCACCCATCATATGACCACCAATATCATGACTCCACCAAGTGTAGCCACAGTTTGCTGCATTTGCAGTAAAATATGGTTGGAAATTAAGCACACTCCAATTGATAGCGGTATCACCTGAGAAACCTAATGGATAACGATGTGAACCAATACCTGCATAGCGTGACAAAATCATTGGGCGACGCTCTTCACGGTCAGTATCAAGATAATGGTAGTGATTGAGAAGCCACAATGGGTCAAGACCTGCTTTTTTGCTCTTTGTACCTTGTTGCCAGTCAATCCACCAAAAATCCACGCCCTCTTTTTCATAAGGGTGATGAAGAATATCAAAATATGCATTAATAAACTTCTTATCAGTTAAATCAAATTCAACTGACTTTTCAGTAGTTGGGTCTATATCCATTGCCTTTGCCATATCTTCATACATATCTTCAAATGCACGAACACCATCTGCAGGGTGAAGATTAAGGGTAACTTTAAGTCCCATATCGTGAAGTTTTTGTAAGAATGCTCTATAATCGGGGAACAATTCAGTATTCCAACTATACCCTGTCCAACCGCTACTTAAGATATTGCTTGACTTATATTTTTTATTGAATTGCTTTTTAAGGTCAACCCAATGCCAGTCCATATCAACTGTTGCGATTGTAAGAGGAATATCACGACGGAAAAATTCGGTCATTAAATCTTCGTACTCTTTTTGAGTGTATGCGCGGTAACGACTCCACCAGTTACCTAATGTATAACGAGGTACAAGTGGTGGTTTACCGGTAACTTTATAAAAATCATTTATGCCTGCAACATAATCTTTGCCGTATGCAAATACATAAATGTCTTTTGTACCCTTTTCGCGAGATGATAGCGTGCCGTCATCACTAAGAAGAAGTGTTTTACTGTCATCATAGGTTGATACACCATCGGTTGAAATAACACCATCATCAAGCTCTTTTGGACCAAAGGTTTGGTCAAGAGTACGAGTTGTACCTTTAAGATTATTTGATGAACTATATGTAAGTTTTTCACCATTAAGGATTACATAATTGAATCCACCTGAATGGCAATTCACATTAAATTCAGCAACATTTGTTTTTACAACAAGCACATCAGCATTAGTAGTATGTGTAAAATCAACTTTACCGAAATTTCTATACCAAATGCTTTGTGATGGCAAATCAGTAAACTTGCCGTCAGTTGAAAACTCTATACGAAGCATTGTTTCGGTAAGCACTGTTACGCGCACATTACCGCTTTTTATAATATTTTCTTCTTGTGCTTTTGCATCAGTTACCGCTAAAAGCTGTTTATTTAATTCTGCCATAAACACATCTCCCTATATTTTGTTAAAATCTAACGCTTTAGACATAACCTTTAATTCATTAACCTTATCAGTTGTTGTGATTTCGGCATTTTCAAGTGACATGCCATACTCAACATCAGGATAAATAGAACAAGCAAGATTACTATTTACATAAAGCTTTATTAGTCTATTAGGCTCACGAATTACAGTAAGTTTATCGTTTGTATTAAGTGTAATATCACTAATACTTATTTCACTACCAAAGCGTAATATACCAACGCCGTCGTGATTGCTTACTTCTATACTATTACCTATTGAGAGCAATTTACCATCCTCATTATTATTGAGAATACACTGCACTGTGAAATCTCTATCACAAGGAATTTTGTTGTCTATGCACACAAAATCCGCATAATACTGACCTTTAAATGTGACGTCATTAAATTCGCCAAAAGCATTTTTTACTGTCATTGATACATAAGGCTTTTTAACTGGATTTTCAAAGGTTATTTTCAACGTACTAAAATCTTCAAGCAACTGAATTTCTGATATTTTTGCATTTGATGAAACCATTTCATCGTCAATGTAAATTCTATCATCAAAGAAAAGCAACAATTCTTTATCACTTTCAAATCTACCATAAACAAGTTTAGGCAGTTTTTCTTCCACTTGTGTGAATTTTGTGATAACCATCTCAAGTGGAGCAAGATTTACTGTAAATTCTTCACCATAGTTATATGTTTTACCATCAATTTGCTTGTTGTATGGATAAACATAAGCAAGACGTAAATCTTTCATATCTTTATTTACACCAATATTTTCATCAAGTGTTACAGTGATACTTTGTGGACGATTTGCAGGATTGCGAAGTGAAAGAATACCCTTATGATTATGCCAACAAGAATAGCCATACACCTCACCCTTTGCAGGACATCCGCCAATAAACTGTGATGTTTTAAGAGTTTCATACTCTTTACGGACAAAACGAAGAACATCGGCATTTATACGCCATTTTGCAGGGCTAAACATATTATATGAATAATAAAGTTCCCAAAACGCATTACCACGAGTTGCCATCATAAACATATACTTACGAAATTCTTCATCGGTCATTGAAATCTTTGCAGTATTTCCGTAAATTGGGTCATGGTTATAAAGAAATTCTAGTGGGAACTGATAGTTTCTTCTTACACTGAAATCATAATAGCAATTATCACGATAAGTTAAAGTTCTATCAACGTCTTTGTCACTTAACTTCTCACCTGTTGTTGCTTTATCTATAAATCCAATATCTTCACTGTTTTGAATCCATAAACTGTCAGACCACTGTAAAAACCAAGGACTTGGTGTAGAATAACTTGTTTGGTTAATCCACATATCTTTGCCTACAGTTTCACGGTTTAAACGTAGTTTGTGGAAAATGTTAATCCAATTTTCCCACATTTCAGTATATTGATACATACCATTGTAACCGCCAACCATATGACCATGTTTTTTGCTTGGACAAGCAGTGAGAAGAAATCCGTCAAGTTTCCAGTAATTTATATCAAACTTTTTTTGATAATCAAGATAATATTCAGTAATATTCTTTATATATTCATTTGAAGATACACAAACATCCTGCGCAGCACGATTATAACCGCCTTTACCAGCTTTTTCCATTTGTTTACCAAATGCTGGTGTTTTGCTGTTGTAACCACCTCTTGGACCATTCCAAAGGCCAAAGTTTGATGAGAATTTTCTTGACATAATTGCGGCAGGATATAGTTCATTAGGGAATTTCTTATTAAAAGCCCAAAAATCTGCATCCCAGTCAACAAAACCATCGTCCACTACATAAGAATCAAGCGGTGGAACCATTGTTTTTGAAAGATTATTTTCAATTTGTTGGAATGATTCAATAATATTTTCATTTGTGATATCGTGCATATGGTCATACCAAGAATTGTATTGAAAACGTGGCTTAATCTTTCTTGAAATATCACGAATATATGTTAAGAAATCTTCACGAATTACACGCTCATCAAGTGTTCTTGCTGCACCTACAACAGTTTTCCAAGTTCTAAAGGTGTGTCCACAATTAAGTTTTAATTGGTCAAAGCGTTTTCCACTATAATAACGAATATAGCCTACATCATCACGTATTTTTGTTTCAGTAAGTGGAAATTCAGAACCAAAGAATAATCCATTCATATAAAATGGTTGACCAAGTGAAGCGTGATAACCACTTATATGCGCTTTGTCAATATCACCTATTGACCACTTTTGATGAAGACATTCTACACAAATATGTTCACAATCAATATAATCAATAGTTATAAGATTTTGACGGTCAGGGTCAACCATCATTTCAATATATTTATGCATATAATGGTTATTGTCATCAATTTCAACATTCACAATAAATGTAATTCTTGCACCATTGTATACATATGGCTTAAAAACAAATTCAACTCGTTTTTTAAGGATATTTACATTCTCAAGTACAAGCTCGTTTGATGAAAGAAAGTCAGTTGCATAACCAAACAACTTTTTTCTCTTAAAAGCTATAAAGAATTCCGCGGAAAATGGTTGGAATTCAAGCACCTTTCCGCCATTTATACGTTTATTTACAATTTCAGTTGTAACAAGGTGATTATTCTTTGTAGAAAAACGCCTTTCAATATAATCGTTACCAATAATTGCGGTATCATTTTCAAAATAAGCATAAGCACCTGACATATTATTTTATCTCTCCAAACAATATCTTTTCCGTTGCCAAAGCAGCATCTTCAACAATTTTTACACATGGGCGTTTTTGGTAATATTCAGTAGTACGTGCCTCAGGCACACTTGAGTTTTCAGGTTTTGAAAGTCCTAAAAGTTCTTTACACACAATTGAATGATTTGTTTTCTTAAATTCATCAGCTATAGCACGAACTTTTTCATAGACTTGTGTCTTATCATATTCAGGATATTTAAGACCTACAACCATTGCACTACCGCTTATGGCACCACAAACCTCACGCATTCTACCAACACCACCGCCAAGACCAACTGAAATGCTTAACGCCATTTCTTCGGTTAATCCAAAATCGGTTGCAAAGGCTACAAAAACTGCTTGTGAACAGTTTTTACCCTGCATAAAAAGTTCTATTGCACGGTCTGAATACTTAGACATAGCTAAAACTCACCTCATATTACCATATTTATTTAATTTTACCACATCAGTAATATATTTTCAATAAAAGGACAACAAAAAAATCCCCATTCCTGTTGGAATGAGGATTTATTTACAGTAATTATAAACTTATTTAAGAGAAACATTAGCGCCAACTTCTTCAAGCTTAGCTTTGATGCTTTCAGCTTCTTCTTTTGATGCTGCTTCTTTAAGTACTTTAGGAGCACCGTCAACAACTGCTTTAGCTTCTGCAAGGCCAAGACCTGTAACTTCACGAACTGCCTTG
>JAZLET010000185.1:0-10876 GCA_045615405.1 Candidatus Fimenecus sp. | reverse complement strand
TGAATTGGCAAGGTTTGGAAATCAGGTCCATTTGTAAAGTAACTGATTATGAAATCGTCAAGTGACAAAGTAAATGCCATAATTGCACCTGAGATAATTCCAGGTAAAATTGCAGGGAATACAACTTTAAAGAATGCCTTTGCAGGGTGGCAACCTAAATCTTGCGCTGCTTCATAAATTCTATTATCAGTTTGCTTAAGCTTTGGTAAAATTGAAAGAATTACATAAGGCAACTGGAATGTTACGTGAGCAATAAGAATTGTGCCAAAGCCTAAAACATCACGCTTATTGAACATTGCACCTGCAAAAACGAACAAGAGCATCATAGAAATACCTGTAACGATTTCAGGATTCATCATAGGAATATTTGTAACACTCATTACTGAAGATTTTATGAATTTATTCTTCATTGAGTTAATGCCTACACTTGCCATTGTACCAAGCACAGTTGCAATAGTTGCAGAAACTACCGCCAACACGATTGTGTTTTTAAGAGCATCCATAGTTGCTTTGTCGTGAAAAAGTTTCTCATACCATTGAAGTGAAAAGCCCTCAAAAATGTAAGTGCTTTCGGTTCCATTAAATGAGAACACCATCATTACAACCATTGGTGCATAAAGGAATATAAATACAAGTGCTAAACAAAGTTTAGATGCGAGAGATGTTTTTGTCATCATATAAGCACACCTCCGTCATCATCACTATCAGTAAAGTAATTAACAACACCAAGGCAAATTAAAATCATAACCATAAGCACAAGAGAAAGCGCCGCACCAAGATTATAATTATATGCGGTTTGGAATTGACCTTCAATAACGTCACCAATAAGTGTAATTTGTCCGCCACCAAGCTTTTGTGTAATATAGAAGGTACTTACACTTGGCACAAATACCATTGTTACGCCACTTGCGATACCTGGCACTGAAAGTGGGAAAATCACCTTGCGAAGACAATAGAATTTATTACAACCCAAGTCCTGTGCTGCCTCAACAAGAGAATTATCCATTTTTGAAAGTGCTGTATATAAAGGCAAAATCATATAGGGTAAGAAGTTGTAAACCATACCCAAAATAACGGCTCCGCCAGTATTAAGCATTTGAAATGGCCCAACACCGAAAAGTCCTAAAAATCTATTTATTACGCCTGATTCGCCTAAAATGGTAATCCATGAATATGTACGGATTAAGAAGCTCATCCACATAGGTAACATAACAAGCATTGTTGCAACACGCTGAAATGATGCCTTTGTTTGTGCAAGAGCATAGGCAAAAGGATACGCAATTATAAGGCAAATTACAGTTGCAACTGCACCATAACTGATTGACAAAATAAAGGTGGTTGTGTAATCACCAATTTGTGAAATGTTGTTAAGTGTAAAGTTGCCGTTTGCGTCAGTAAAAGCGTAATACATAACCATTATGAGCGGTGCTACTATAAATAACACCGACCAGAGCATATAAGGTGCATTAAGCATCTTTTGAAGGAATGAGGATTTTTTCATTATTCCTCCTCCACCTGAGAAAGCTCATCAAACTCGTCACTAAATGAGCTATAGTCACCATAAAGACCTGAATACTGTGATTTTTTCATAATGTGCATTTCATCAGGGTCAATAGAAATGCCAATTAAGTCACCAACTTCGCTCTTTTCAGTTGTTTGAATCATCCATTTAAAGTTATCAATATCAACAATAATTTCATAATGCACACCCTTAAAGGTTACTGATGTAACTGTACCTCTAAGCATACCATTTTCAGGCGCTACAACATCAATATCTTCAGGACGAATTACAACGTCAACTGGCTCATTCTTCTTAAAGCCCTTATCAACACACTGGAATTTAATGTTATTAAATTCAACTGTAAAGTCTTCTCGCATAACACCATCAAGAATATTACTTTCACCGATAAAGTCTGCAACAAAGGCATTTTTTGGCTCATTATAAATATCTAACGGAGTACCAATTTGTTGGATTTCACCGCCATCCATAACAACAACTGTGTCAGACATTGAAAGCGCTTCTTCTTGGTCGTGAGTAACGTATATAAAGGTAATGCCCAATTTTTGTTGAATGTTTTTAAGTTCAATTTGCATATCCTTACGAAGCTTAAGGTCAAGAGCGCCAAGTGGCTCATCAAGAAGCACGACTCTTGGATTAACCGCCAATGCGCGCGCAATAGCAACTCGTTGTTGTTGACCACCTGAAAGTGAATCAATACGGCGAGGACCAAAGCCTTTAAGGTTTACAAGAGTAAGCATTTCGCTAACCTTTTCTTTAATTGCATCTTCCTTCCACTTTTTAAGGCGGAGTCCAAATGCAATATTTTCATAAACATTCAAATGAGGAAAAAGAGCATAACGCTGAAAAATGGTGTTAACCTGACGCTTGTATGCAGGCACACCATTGATATTTTTTCCTTCAAAAATAACATCACCTGAATCCTGCTGTAAAAAACCTGCAATTATACGCAAGGTTGTTGTTTTACCACAGCCCGAAGGACCGAGCAAGGTGATAAACTCACCATCACGGATATAAAGGCTAATGTTATTAAGTATTTTTTGATTGTCAAAGCTTACGCTTATGTTTTTGAGGTCAATAATAACTGGATTGTTTTTCAATTATGCAGCCCCTTTCCAACCGATAGATATAGTTGGGATTTGACGGAAAAAACACGCTTCCGCCCCACCCTAATTGGTATAAGATAAATATAAAGAAAATTTACAAAAAAGTCAACAATTTTGACAAATTTCCTTAATTTTTTTGGTCAATAATTTTTACTAATTTGTCCGGATGTCTTGTTGTGATATTATCAGGTCTAAAAGACAAGATTTTATACATATTATATTCACTGTCAACGGTCCAAATTGATACTAACAATCCGTTTTCGTGGAAAATATCAACAAGTTCTTTTGAAGCACTTTTATAGTTGAAGTTTATGCCGATTGCCCCTGCATTTTTCACTTTTTCAACAAGTGTGAGTAAGTAGTTTTTGTTTTTGTTCTTTAATTTGCTGACTTTTACATTAAGAAAATATGGAATTTCAGGGCTTTTTGTCTTTACCGGCTCAACAAATTCATCTTTAACGCCTGTATAGAAAATTTTATCTGCCACATTATACTCTTTTGCTAAAGGATACACTTTTTCTAATTCGTCAGTCATTTTTATATCAACATTGGCTTTTGTATTTTCAAAACTGCTTAAAAGTGAGAAAGCCTCATTTAATGGGATTTCGCCACCCATTGGCTCATCATGAGAAAGCACAAGGTCGCCATTCTTATCACAACGCAAGTCAAATTCAACAATGTTTGCACCATTCCCCCTACCCAATTTCATTGAGTCAAGAGAATTTTGTTGTGTGCCCAAGCAACCTGTATGTGCAGTTATTGTAAAACCTTCAGGTAAATTCAATTTTGCATTTTTATATTTTTTGTAAAAGATATTTAACATAAAATCTCACCCCATAATTAATAACAATATTTTAATCTTAATTTTTATATAAATCAAGTTTTTGTTGATTTATTTTAAAGGCGAGTATATAATTATTTTGATATAGGTTAAAAATGTCGGGGAATCAGGTGGAAATCCTGAACGAGTCCGTCGCCGTAAGCAAATGAGTGATTTTCATACTCTTGCCACAAGAGTAAAGCCATTGGATTTTTCCGAGAAGGTGAAAACTGCATTTTAGTTTGCAAGTCGGAATACCCGGTTTTGAGTTACTGTTGTTGCGAAAACCAATATAGCAGTAAGCCGTGTATCAAAAATAAAATATTTAAGGAGATTACAGTTATGAAAAATGTAATGAAATCAAAAGTAGTACTGTCTATTCTCTCGCTGGTGCTTATTGTGGCTATGGCACTTACATTTTCAGCGTGTGGAAATGATAGTGATGTAAAAAATGATGATGCAAAGGTCACAAAATCTTTCGTATTTAAGGTAGTTGACCTTGACGGAAGTGAAAAATCCCTTATCATCAAAACAACAGCCACCACTGTTGGTGAAGCACTTTTAGCCGAGAAACTTATTTCAGGTAAACAAGACCAATACGGTCTTATGGTCGTTACGGTAAATGGTATTAAATATGAGTACAACGCTGATGGTGCTTACTGGGCATTTTATGTAAATGGTGAATACGCTACAAGTGGCGTAGACACAACTGACATTACCGAAGGCGCTACATACTCATTCGTAGCAACAAAGGCATAGTATGAGAAACGAAAAACATAAAAAACTAGTTGACCTTTTAGTTTTCACAATGCTGGGAGTTATAATGCTACTCTCAAAAATATTGATGGAAGCGTTACCGAATTTTCACCTACTTGGCACACTTGTTACTGCATACACAATAGTATATCGTAAAGATGCATTAAAGCCTATTTACATATTTGTATTGCTTTCAGGAATAGTGTATGGGTTTGGTATTTGGTGGATTCCATATATTTACATTTGGACAATTCTTTGGGGACTAATAATGCTTTTACCAAAGAAAATGAAACCAAAAGTTGCGGTACCTGTTTATATGATTATTTCAGGACTTTTTGGACTTTTATATGGTACACTTTATGCACCTGCACAAGCGTTATTATTTGGGCTTGATTTTAATGGAATGATTGCTTGGATTATTGCAGGTTTTTCATTTGATATTATGCATTGTGTTGGCAATGTAGTGTTAGGAATTTTGATTTTACCAATAGCCACAGCACTACGAAAATTTCATAAATACAAATAAAAAAGACCGACTGGGATTTTTCTCAGTCGGTTAATTTATTGTTTAATTAAAATCTATTGTGCCACTTAAATACAAATCAAGTGTGACCGCATCAAAGCCGTCAATTACACCGTCGTGGTTAATATCACCTGCATAATGCTCGGCAGTATATTTAATTGGACAAGCGCCCATTTTTGTTGCATCTACAACCTTGTTGTAGTCAGTTGTGTTTGTTGTGTTTGAGCCGTCAATATCTCCACGCTTTGCAAATATATAGGTTTTTGTTGTATTTGTCGCAGTTTTAGTTGTTGTTAAAGTTCCACCAGTTAAATCCGTATAACTTGAAAGTGAGCCGGTAAATCCTGATGGTATTACAAATTTGTTTTGTATTGTTGTAATATCTTTACCAACAAAAATTACATTCATACTATCTTCAACAGTAATGTCACCAGCATCATAATTCAACATTACTTTACCGTAATGGACATTTGCAAGTGTTGGGTATACAAGTGGAGTTACACCACTGAACATTGTACCATAAGGAATATGAACTGCACTATCAGGAGAGCTACCTGAAAAGTGTGGAGTTACTGTGTCGGCACCAATAAGGAAATGGTCGTAATAAACAGTGTCGCTTTGGTCGTTCCAAGTAGCATCTATAAGATACCACAAGCCGTCTTCCATTTTTACATAATTCCATTTATGTGCGCCACCATTACCTGTACCAAGCACGGTAATACAAGGAATACCCTCACGGTCACAAAGAAGCTTCATAGCTTCAGCATAGCCCTCACATACTGCAAAGCCCTTTAAAAATACACCTGTTGGTTGGTGTGCCATTGGGCCATACCAAGGTGAGCCGTCTAAAGTGCCTTGTTGTTCAGGATATTCATTAATGTTATAAATGTAGTCATGAATAGATTTTACCTTTTCATAACGGGTAATACCGTTAACCGGTGCCGCTTCTACCGCCTCAACAAGAGCAACAAGCTTTTCTTCAACGTCCGCATAGTCAGTATAAGAATTAGTGTCTATGTTAATTTTAATTTTAATTGTACCGGTAGCAACACCGTAACCACCAGTTGTTGAATACTGATAATAGTTAAAGGAATAACCATATCCATTCATCCAAAAATAATAAGGATTATCTTCAACCGCTGCAGTTAATGCTTCTTTAACCTCTTTTGATATTATCGCCATAACATTGGTTAATGCTTCGTCAACAGTTGCACCCGTTGCTTGATATTCAAGTTGTACTTCAAATGTTTCCACAACGCCTGACAACAAAAATTTTGAATAAATAACCTTTTCATTATCACTTAACTGGTCATAGAAAAGATATGCACTATCAGGGTCTGTGCTATTGCCATAGAATTTGTTTACGGTAAAGTCATCAGTCACAACATCTCTTTGTGGGAGTGTAACCTCAGGTGAAAAGTTTATTGCGTCTTCACCCTCTACTACTACATAACCGTCAGGCTTTTTATTTTCGGCAAACGACATTATCGGCATTGCGCCTAAAAAGACGCAAAGTGCCATTATGATACACAAGATTTTTGAACCCATTCTTTTCATAACAACACTCCGTTCTATTTATTTATATTTTTTATTTTTTGTCAAGGAAATTTGAAAGTTCTTCCATAAATGCGTTTACATCTTTAAATTGCTTGTAAACTGATGCAAAACGAACATAAGCAACTTGGTCAATTTCTTTAAGTTGTTCCATAACAAGCTCACCAACGCGAACGCTTGTTACTTCGCGGTCAAGTGAATTTTGTAATGTTGATTCAATTTCACTAACCGCTCTTTCAATAGTTTCCATTGAAACAGGACGCTTTTCACAAGCGGTAAGCATACCTTTAATGAGTTTTTGTCTATCAAAAACTTCGCGTGTTTTGTCTTTCTTGACAACAACAATAGGCACACTTTCAATTATTTCATAAGTTGTGAATCTTTTTGCACATTTAATACATTCACGACGACGACGGATTCTTTCCCCTTCATCAGTTGGACGTGAGTCAATAACTTTGCTTTCTTCAAAGCCACAAAATGGACATCTCATAAGAACACTTCTCCTATATTTTCTATATATAGTATTGTATCACAATTTTAATCACAATGTAAAGTATTTACAGCAATTTTTTAAGCTCATTCATTGCAAATGTTAATTCTTTGTCACTTTTATAGCCATTTTCATAAAGCTCAATTATATAATCACCCTTGTACCCACAACTTTTCATAAGGTCAAAGAACTTCTTAAAATCAAAGTCACCATTTTGACAAGGCACAAAACAATCTTTTTCTTGGTTGTGGTCACTTATGTGAATATGACGAATGTATTTGTGAAGTTTTTCGGCAAATTCGTAAGGGTTAATGCCTGTTCGTACTGACTGTTTAATATCAAAAACCATATTGAAATCGTCACCGATATATTCACCCATGCGAAGAAGCAATTCAGGACTTTCACTACGGTAATGCACAACATTTTCTTGGCAAACCTTAAGTCCTTCAGCCTTGCCCATACGGATTAATTCGCCAAAGCGGTCAAAGTATTCTTCATCAGTAATGCTACCTGGCTTTTTGATTCCGTGCATAACAAGAATTTCAGCCCCTAAAGTATGCATAACATCAAAATGACGTTTAAACGAGGTATCTTTTGCCTCATAAAATCTTCTTTTATATGAACTAAAAAGATGAAAAGATTCAGTAAACGAGCCCATTGTGTGCACTGATGCTACCTTCACGCCGTAATCTTTACAAATATTTGCCATATTCTTTACAAATTCAGGTTGAAACTCTGAGTGAGCATTCATAAAGATTTCAATTGTTTTTGCGCCTGCCTCACAAGCCCTTAGCACTGATTTTTCAGTTTCTAAAGGGTAAAAACAAGCAGATGATAATCCTATATCCATAAAAATTCCTATCTTTTTGTTACTTTAAGATTTACTGTTTGAGTTTGCATTCCGCCACCTGTTAAAAGTCCGCGGTTAATACCACAGTCGGCAAAATCACGACCACGGCTGATAATAATATAATTCTCATCAGCAAGGCGGTTGTTAGTTGGGTCAACACCATGCCAGTTACCGTTATGATACACCTCAACCCACGCGTGAGTTTCGCCCTCACCTACCATCATACCAACAACATAACGGCAAGGGATTTCGGCTTTACGAAGAAGCGCTAACAAGATGTGAGAGTAATCTTGGCACACACCTGCACCATTTAAAAGTGCTTCCTCAGCAGTAGTTACAACACTTGTAGCACCTGCACGATACACAATATTTGCACGAATAGCGCGAGTGAATTTCATAGCGGTGTCAACGGCATCTTCTGTAATACCAACCTGAATACGGTCAAACATTTTATTTAACTCAGTTCCGCATTTTGTAAAGCTTGTTGGGTATTTGTAAACAGGATTTAAGTCACTTTCAGGTGTAATGTGCGCCCCTGTTGTTACTGTGCCCACAACATCAACTGTGAATTCATTATGCATTGTAACAATACGGTCAGTTACAAGAATATTGCCAAATCCATCATTTGAATAGGTTAACTCGTTTTCAGGAAAAACTGTAACTTTAATATCTTCAATATGCTGACTTTCACACTCTAATGGTATGCAACGAAGAGTATAACAATGTTTAATTACGGGTAATGAAAATTTAATTGACATATTATAAGTAAAATCTAAAATTGCCATTTTACATCACCCCTGTTACAAAAAGTTGAGATAACTCATTTTGAATTGAGAATTTATAAGGAGTGTAATCCTCTTCTTCTAAAATTATACGAGTAAGACGCTCAATAGAATGAGAGTTAAAGTCAATTCCCACCTTATAAAGCCGATTAAGCATTATTGAAAACTCTTTTTTAAGCAATTCGTGAGGGTAGTCAAGGCGAGTGTATAAATCAAGACGTTCAATACTTCTACCGAACTTCAAGATATTTCGTGATGCTTCAGCCTCAATATTATCATCAGCACTACCCCAAAAGGCGAAAATCCAGTCAGTAACCTCTTGCACTTTAAGTAAAGGTGCATTACTGCTACTGCTTTTTTCCATAATATCAACTGCAAGTTGAAGATACGCCAAGGTTTCGGAGCTTATTGTGTTTCTCATTTCAACCGCATTGTCATAAGCGTGAAGAAGTGAAGAATAAATTGATGCAGGGTCGTTAGCATCAAACAAAAATGAACTGATAAACTCTTGACGGCAAGAATAGTTGTTTGCTATTCCTAAACGACGACAAAAGTTTATATATTCTTCATCATTAATATCAATCATAATATCATAACATTCGGTAAAGGCCTTAAGAGTTGTAAACACACGCTCAACATAACGTCCTAACCAGAAAAGATTATCACTTGATTTTATTGAGATAATACCCATGTGTCCTTAAAGCCCCCTCCCTGAGATGAATTTACAACGAAAGAATTTGCATCTTTTGCAAATCGTGTAAGTCCTGATTGCCATACAACTGGTTCTTCACCCATAAGCACAAATGCGCGTAAATCAGCTTTTCTTTCAGTTGCAACACCGTGTTCAACTACTTTTAAATCATTAAATTTTATAATTTCTTGTGCTATGAATCTTCGTGGTTCTTTTTGAATTGCTTTTTTTAATTCATAAAGGCGTTCTAACGATAACTCATTACCGAATACAACACCGTAGCCACCGGATTCCGCAACATCTTTAACAACTAATTTATGCACATTTTCTAACACATATTTCATATCTTCTTCATAGAATGGCAAATATGTAGGTGCATTTGAAAGTATTGGCTCTTCGCCTAAATAGTATTTAATCATAGCAGGTACATAGTAGTAAATGCCCTTGTCATCGGCAACGGAGTTACCCGGTGCATTAACAAGTGCTACATTACCTGCACGGTAAGCATCCATAATATGTGGCACACCAAGGAGTGAATCTGCGCGGAAGGTCATTGGGTCCATAAAGTCGTCATTAATTCTACGATAAACAGCACCAACACGCTGACGCTTACCTGAATATTCACTATAATAAAGCACATTACCCTCAACGAATAAATCCTGAGGCATAGCAAAAACCGATCCAGTTTTCTCAGCAAGATATGAATGCTCAAAGAATGCGGAATTAAACCTACCTGGAGTAAGCACTACATTTATGCCACCTGTGTTCACATAGTTAAGAGTATTGCGGAGCAAGTCACCATAATTACGATTATCAACAACCGCATTTGCACGGAAAGTGTCAGGACTAGCCCTACGGCACAATTCCCTTGCAATCATTGGATATGATGCGCCTGATGGCACACGAAGATTATCCTCTAACACATACCAACGCATATCGTTACCCTGCACCAAGTCAATTCCTGAAATGTGAGCAAAAACATCCTTAGGTGGCACTGCACCCTCACATTCCATCATATAACCTGCCGCACCGTAAACAAATTCTTCAGGAATAATTTTGTCCTTAATAATTTGCTTTTTGGTGTAAATATCTTTAAGGAAAATATTAAGAGCCTTTACACGCTGTTTAAGTCCGCGTTCTAAATACTGAAACTCATCCTTTGAGATAATACGAGGTACAGCATCAAACGGAAAAAGACGCTCGTTAAATACATTATTTTTGTAAATGCCGAATTTAACACCGTATCGTGCTAAAAGTCTATTAATTTCATCGGTATGTTCTATAAGTCCGTACAATTTTTTCACTCCCGAAATTCAAATAGAATTATACAATTATATTATAATATTTTTTAGTTGTTTTTTCTATTGGTGAATATGAAAAATAATTGAGTAATTAGTTATTGAAGATATACAAAAAGGACGGTTCGTGATGAACCGTCCTTTAATTTTGCACTTTGCATTTTATTATTCTATTGGTTTTGAAACTTCTACCCATTCTTTATAGTTTGAGTATTTTTCTAATTCCTCTATTGTAAGCTCAATAGCACTGTTACTACTACCTACTGCAGGGAAAACAGTTGTAAAGCGTTTCATTGATGTGTCAAGGTAAACATCTACCCCATCTTTAATACCGAATGGGCAAACGCCACCGATTTGATGACCTACAAATTCGCTGAGTTGGTCAGGTGACATCATTTTTGCTTTTGTATGGAATTGTGCTTTATATTTTGAGTTATCAACCTTAACATCCCCTGCCATAAGAATAAGAATTGGTTGTTCCCCTACC
>JAZLET010000184.1:0-8552 GCA_045615405.1 Candidatus Fimenecus sp. | reverse complement strand
TTTAATTATCTAAACCACTCATAAATGCTAGGAATAAACACGCCTAAAATATGTGGTGTTGCAAATGCGAAAAGAATTGATGTAATAAGTGTAAGTCCCCATTTTTCAAGTCTTGCGCCTATAAAAAAGATTGCATAAAATGGTGCTACAAGAATTTTTGAAATCTTGTTTTTACCTTTTTTAAAGAAGTTTTCTTTAAGCATCATAACATCTTCAATTTGTGGAAAAAGGTTTGTTAAAAGTGAAACGCCAAGGTAAAGGCAAACCCAAGCAAACCAGTCGTTATATCTTCCAAGATAAATAACTGTTGTTGCACCATGGCAAAGTGTTAAAAATCCTAACACAAGATTAAAGAAAAATGGAATGAAGCAAACATCAAAGCTTGGCCCTTTTCTCTTTATTAACTCGTGGTCAATGTGACCGAGCATTTCATTAAACTGAATTGCCCTTGCATCATCAACAAGAATTCTTGACATACGGCAACTCATATGCTCAAAAAATGAGTGGAGCATTGCGCCAGGAAGGGTTAACGTTTTTACAATTACATAAATTATACTCATAATAAATCATAACCTCCGTCCATGGCAAGTTCTTTTAAGGTAACCTTACCAGCTTTAAAATCTTTAACATCTTGTGAGAAACCTGCCTCAGCATCACCATACTGTGTAATTTCTTCTACGAGTGTTTCGTAAGTTTCCATATCACCTGTTTTAAGTGCCAACATAGCGTACATATCTCTTACCTGTACTGAAATTGCATAAGATTCTGACTGATATGAATAGCACTCTTTTGCTGATTCATAAGCACTCTTGTAATCATCCATCATAATAAAGTTAAGTGTTTTTTGCATTGAAAGAATGTAACCTAAGTTTGCAATTAAATCACTACCATCAGGCACTTTTGAAAGCAAATTAAGACCTTCAATACACACATCCTTGCCCTTATTGTAATCTTTATCACGATAACGATAAAGCATAGACTTAACCATATGGTAATCTATATTTTCAGCATTTGCTTCTTTAATTACAGGTAAAAGTGCCTCCGCTTTATCATATTCACCTATACCTACATAAGTTGCCGCAAGTAGTGGATTTACAAGAACGGAAAGATAATCTGACTTTTCAGCAGCACTTGCAAGATGCTTTGCAATCTCTTTTTCATCATTACCAAGATATTGAGCTGCTGAATACTTATACATATCTATCCAAGCATCATCACATACATATACAGATTCTTTACCTGATGGAGTGAAGCCTTCTTCGCCCTCAAGGTGATAATCAGTTTTAGTAACATAAATCTTTTTGCCTGAAAGCGAATCAAGCTTATTAATTATTTCATCATAGTTGTTTTTTGAAATATCTTCATACTGTGCAATTATATCTTGAATAACAAGCACCGTTGATTGCATTGCCATAATTTCAGTTTCTATGTTAGCAACATCTTTATACATTGGTGTTTTCTTTGCAAAATCCGAAAAATATTTGCTTGTATCAGTAAGCACTGAATCCATATCAAGAAGTTTATAATTTGTGTAAAGTTTCTTTTCATAAAGAGAAAGATAAACACCATCATCTTCTTCACTTACATGTGTAAGCGCCTTATTGTATTTTTGTAACGCTGTAAAGTATTTACCCTCATTGTGCGCCTTTTCACCTTCAGTAGTGTATGAGAAAATAGGCACATTCATTATAAAGCAAATAACCGCCGCAAGTGTTATAAAAAGAGTAATAATTGCTGTTGTTGCACCCTTCCAGTCATAAGGATACCTTTCAAGAATTGCCTCGCAATCTGAGCAAAACGGACTGTTAGGGTCTTTTTTTGTGCCCCTTGGTCTTTCGCCACAGCATTCGCAAAGCTCGTCTTCGGTAAGCTCGGTTATAGGCTTTTGGTCACCCATTGTAACCTCGTAGCCCTCAACCTCATATTCCTCGCTTTCTACAAGGTCTTCCTGCTCTTCGGCTTCTTCTATTGTCTTGTCAAGCTCTTCTTTAAAGATTCTCGCAAGTTCTTCCATCTCTTCACGATAGTCGCTTGACCCGTTATTTTTCTTATTCTTTTCGCTCAACTTTATTCCTCCTTTTATTCCGCATTAGCACCGCAGCACTTTTTGTATTTTTTACCGCTACCGCATGGGCAAGGGTCGTTTCTACCAATTTTTTGTCCCTTTTTAATAGGGCGCTTTTTATCGCTACCATCAGTAGCACCGCTTGTTGCAGTAATCTTTGCTGCTTGTTCACGCTTAACATCTTCTTCACTCTTAAGACGGAAGGTGAGAAGAGTGATAACTGTACCTTCGCGAATTAAAGCGTTCATCTCGTCAAACATATCGTAGCTTTCCATACGGAATGCAACAACTGGGTCTTGTTGAGCATAAGAACGAAGATAAATTCCGCGTTTAAGCTCTTCCATAGCATCAAGATGGTCCATCCAACGAATATCAACATTATGAAGAAGAACTTTACGTTCAAAGTCAGCCATAATCTTCTCGCCATACTCTTCAAACTTAGCGTTGTATACAGCCATCGCTTTATCAATAAAGTACTTTTTAAACTGGTCGTTTGTATCGTATTTACCAGCAATATCAGTATCAGCAAGGAATTGAAGTTTTTTGATAAGGCCGTTAATATTCCACTCTTCAGGAGTTTGTGATTCCGGACAATAAAAATCAACTGTTTCGGTAATATAACCCTCAATCATTTTAAGAATTGCTGAGTGAATGTCATAACCGTCAAGAATTTGATTGCGTTGGTCGTAAACCTTTTTTCTTTGCTCATTCATAACGTCGTCAAAACGAATAACATTACGACGCATTGCATAGTGGTTACCTTCAACCTTTTTTTGAGCACTTTCAATAGTGTTTGTGAATATTTTTGCCTCAATAGGAAGTTCGCCCACACTCTTGAAGGTGTCTAAAATTGTATAGAAACGGTCACCTGCAAAAAGACGAAGAAGCTCATCCTCTGTTGATAAGAAGAATTTGCTTTGACCATTATCGCCCTGACGACCTGCACGACCTCTTAACTGATTATCAATTCTTCGTGATTCGTGGCGCTCGGTACCTATAATGTAAAGACCGCCCGCCTCACGAACTTTTTCTTGTTCTTCACGAAGTTGCTCTTTATATTTGTTCTCAAGCTCACGGTAAACCTTACGAGCTTCAAGAATATCGGTGTTATCGGTTTCAGCAAAACCTGTTGCCTCGGCAATAAGCTCATCAGAGAAATCCATTTTTCTCATTTCAGCACGAGCCATAAAGTCAGGGTTACCACCTAAAATAATGTCAGTACCACGACCTGCCATATTTGTTGCGATAGTTACGGCACCTAATTTACCAGCCTGTGCAACAATTTCAGCTTCCTTTTCGTGATATTTTGCATTAAGCACATTGTGTGGAATTCCCGCTTTAAGAAGCGCTTTGCTTAAAAGTTCACTCTTTTCAATGTTTGTTGTACCAACAAGCACTGGTTGACCTTTTTTGTTACACTCTAAAACTTGCTCAATGATTGCCTTGTATTTTGCAGCCTCAGTTTTATATAAAACGTCATCTTCATCAATTCGTACCATTGGCTTGTTTGTTGGAATTTCAATAACGTCTAAACCATAAATCTCTTGGAATTCAGTACTTTCAGTCATAGCAGTACCAGTCATACCTGAAAGCTTACCATAAAGACGGAAATAGTTTTGGAATGTAATTGTTGCAAGAGTTTTTGACTCACGCTCAACCTTTACATTTTCTTTTGCTTCAATTGCTTGGTGAAGACCGTCGCTATAACGACGACCAAGCATAATACGACCTGTAAATTCGTCAACAATAAGCACTTGACCATCTTTTACAACATAATCAACATCACGCTTCATAACACCGACTGCTTTAAGAGCAATATCAATATGGTGTTGAATTGTAAGGTTTTCAACGTCAGCAAGATTTTCAAGACCAAAGAATTTTTCTGCCTTTTTAATACCATTTTGTGTAAGTGAAGCAGTTTTTGCTTTTTCGTCAACAACAAAATCGTCATCTTCACTGGCAATATCTTCAATACCAACCTTAGAGTCAATCTCTTTAACCTTACACATTTTAAGGCGTTTTACAAAGTCGTTTGTGATTTTGTAAAGGTCAGTTGATTTATCACCCATACCTGAAATGATAAGCGGTGTTCTTGCCTCGTCAATAAGAATTGAGTCAACCTCGTCAACAACAGCAAAGTTGTGACCACGCTGTACTCTTTGCTCAGCATAGGTAACCATGTTGTCACGAAGATAGTCAAAGCCTAACTCATTATTTGTACCGTATGTGATATCACAAGCGTATGCTTCACGTCTTTGCACGCCATCTAAATCGTTAACAATAAGACCAACTGAAAGACCTAAGAATCTATAAAGTTTGCCCATACATTCAGAGTCACGACGAGCAAGATAATCGTTAACTGTAACAATATGAACGCCCTTGCCGGTAAGTGCGTTAAGATATGCAGGAAGCGTAGCAACAAGAGTTTTACCTTCACCTGTTCTCATTTCAGCAATTCGTCCTTGATGAAGAACAATACCACCTATGATTTGTACAGGGAAATGGCGCATATTAAGCACACGAGCCGATGCCTCGCGACAGGTTGCAAATGCCTCAGGCAAAATATCGTCAAGAGTTTCACCGTTTTTTAGACGCTCTTTAAACTGTGGTGTTTTTGCTTGAAGCTCTTCATCGGCAAGTGACTTATATTCTTCTTCAAGAGCAAGAACTTTCTTTTGTATTGGAATTATTCTTTTAATTTCGCGAGAAGAATAATCACCAAAAAGCTTTTTAAATAAAGACATTTTTATATCTACCTTTCAAGGAATTAATCCAAAGTTTAATTTTTTTACACATATACCCATTATGTCTTTTAGATTATACCATATATATTCAAAAAAATCATTAACTTTTTGTGAAATTTTCATTGTTTTTCCTTGATTTAACAACAATTTTTTGGTATTCTTATAATGTATACAAGTTTTCAGTCACGATATACGAAATTTTCCATATAAGGAGGAATGAAAAATGACTGATTCAAGAACTCTTGCTTACATAAATATGTATGCGGTTCTCGGCACTTTGGAAAATCTTTGTGAACTTGATGACAAAGCAAAAGAAATTATTTCTACTATTGAAAAACCAATTTCAGTTGCTTTTGATGTTAAGAATGGTCCAAGTGCTACACTTACATTCTCTAAAAACGGTTGCCGTATGGATGACGGTGTTAACGCTGATTGCGACATCAAAATCCCTGTTGCTAATTGTGACAAATTTAATGCAATTATTGATGGTAAGGCAACACCAATTCCAACAAAAGGTCTTACAAAAGTTAACTTCCTTTTGAAAACATTTACAGCCCTCACTGACCGTCTTACTGAGGTTATGAGACCAAGCGAAGAAGCACTTAAAGATATGGACTTCTTCCGACTTAACACTCTTTGCACATTCTATACAGTAGCAGTTGCTATTTCACAAATTGGTAACCAAGACGCTATTGGTAAATTCAGTGCATCAAATATTGTTGACGGTGATATTCAAATTGGTATTACTGGTGAAGTTTATGCTACAATTCGCGTAAAAGACAACCATATGGTAACTATTAAACAAGCTCCTGAAAAGCCACGTGCAATTATGGAATTTTGCGACATTCCTCTTGCAAATGCACTTTTCGCAGGTACAGTTAACTCAATTGACCACGTTGGTAACGGAAACATTACAATCCGTGGCCTTATCTCAATGGTAGATAACGTTAACCGTATTCTTGATAGAGTTGCATTATACTTAGCATAAGGAGGACAAAAAGATGAGTAAATTCCCAACATTTGACACAACTAAAAGCCGTGAAATGTTTAACCGTGCATCACAGGTTATTCCAGGCGGTATTTACGGTCATTTAGGTCCTGCTGAAGGTCAGTGGATTCCTGTTAATAGATGGCCATCTTTCTCAGAAAAAGCACAAGGCTCATATTTCTGGGACGTTGACGGTAACAAATACATTGACTATATGTGCGCTTATGGTCCTAACGTTTTAGGCTACAACGACCCTGATGTTGACGCTGCTGCACAGGCACAGTTAAAGCTTGGCAACTGCGTTACTGCACCATCAAAGGTTATGGTTGAATGTGCTGAAACACTTGTTGATACAGTTGCTTGTGCTGACTGGGCATTCTTCTGCAAGAACGGTTCAGATACAACAACTCTTGCAACAATGGCAGCAAGAGCACATACACATAAAAAGAAGATTATCTTCTTAAAATACTACTACCATGGTGATTTCCCATGGGCACAAAAAATTGACTACCCAGGTATTACTCCTGAAGACGTTGCTAACAACATTATTTGCCCTTGGTGGGATTTAGATGCACTTCAAAAGGCATATGATGACAACAACGGTGATATCGCAGGTCTTATTGCTCAACCATATGACCACGGTAACTTTAAAGATAACGAAGTAGCTTCTAAAGAATACTGGCAAGCAGTTCGCAAATGGTGTGACGACCACGGTGTTGTTCTTATTATTGACGACGTTCGTGCTGGTTTCCGTCTTGACCTTGCAGGTAGCGACCATTACTACGGCTTTAAAGCAGACCTTATCTGCTTCTGTAAAGCGCTTGCTAACGGTTATAATATGTCAGCACTTTGCGGTGGCGAACATATGAAAGCAACTGTTTCAGGTATTACATATACAGGTTCTTACTGGATGAGTGGTGTTCCATTCGCAGCTTGTGTTGCTTGTATTAACAAGATGAAGGCTCTTGACACACCAACATTGTTCCGTAAAATGGGTACTCAGCTTACTGATGGTCTTAAAGCTGCTGGTGCTGAGCACGGCTTTGACCTTCGTGTTTCTGGTGAACCTGCACTCTTTTACTTAAGAATTGCTAATGATGACAACCTTATGCTTCATCAAGAATGGGTTGCTGAATGTGTTAACCGTGGCTTGTTTATTACATCTCACCACAACCACTTCATCAATGCTTCTCTTACTGAGGAAGACATTAAGAAGTCTATTGAAATTGCTGAAGATGCATTCTCAGTAGTTGCAAAGAATCACCCTGAGCTTAGAGGCTAATTAAACAAATTATAGTGAAGTGGGGACTTCACTTCTAATAAAATTTTCTTGGAGGGAAAATTATGGCTAATTTATCAAAAGCAGAATGGCTTGCACTTGAAAAGAAAGCCCTTGAACTCCGTAAACTTTGCGTTCAAACAACAGTTTGGGCAGGTAGCGGACACTTCGGTGGCGGTATGAGTGTAATGGACCTTCTCACAGTTCTTTATCACAAGTATCTCAACATTAAAGTTGAAGACCCAAAATGGGATGACCGTGACAGATTTATTCTTTCAAAAGGTCACGCAGCAATCGCTTATGCTCCTGTGCTTTGCGATAAGGGCTTTAATGATGTTGAAATGCTTAAATCATTTAACCTTTCAGGTTCAAAAATGGGTATGCACCTTGACTCAAATAAGGTTGTAGGCGTTGACGCTTCAACTGGTTCACTTGGTCACGGCCCATCAATTGCAGCAGGTACAGCACTTGCAGCAAGACTTCAAAACAAAGATTTCCTTACATATGTTGTTACTGGTGACGGTGAGCTTGGCGAAGGCTCATGTTGGGAAGGCTTTATGACAATGAATCATTACAACCTTTCTAACTGTATCGTATTCATTGACCGTAACCACAATATGATTGACGGTAACACAGAAGATATTAAGAAGCTTGAACCACTTGCTGACAAAATGACAGCATTCGGTTTTAACACAATCGTTGTTGACGGTAACAACATTGGTGAGCTTTGTGATGCTATTGATGTTGCTATTGAAAGAGCAAAAACACCTCAAGCACCAACTTGTATTCTTATGGATACAAAGAAGGGCGCAGGTATTAAGTCAATTGAAGGCGACTACACATGGCACTACGGTGCTATTGACGACGCGCTCTTTGAAAAGTTCAATAACGAACTTGATGCAGATTATGCAGAGCGTGTTGCAAGAGCCGAATACCTGAAAGCAGCCGCTCAACTAGGACTCCCTGCGGCACAATTCAACCTCGGACGGATGTATCAGTTAGGGAAAGGAGTAGAACAAAACGACCAAGAAGCCGAACGTCTATTCAGACAAGCATCAGCACAAGGACATCAGCTAGCCACCGATTTTCTGATGAAGATGGAAGCAAAGGACAGTACATCAGTCAATGACTCCATTTTTGAGATGAAGATGATAGCTAGATAGAAAAGAAACGACTCATGGGTATGAAGCAAGAAAAAGAACAAATCAAGCAAGAGCTGTCGGAAATACTGACCCAGTATTACGACGGCTCCTTCGCCCGGCTGGTGCGCGAGTACATCCGCACTTCCGATATGACGGAAGAAGAAAGGGAGGCGTTGGTGGAAACCATCAAACGTTTGTTCTAAAAAAGAGGGGGCTTAGTGCAAAATGCCTATTATCATATATTGTCATCCTGAGCATTGCCCAGGATGACAATATAGTAGGAGATTTCAAATCCCTTACAGTTATCAGAAACGTGCTCCTAATGTGAAAAGTA
>JAZLET010000183.1:0-3571 GCA_045615405.1 Candidatus Fimenecus sp. | reverse complement strand
AAATGTATTGTGAACCGTTACCCCAATACCACACAAGCTTAAATGGTGTATTTACGCGACCCCAATCCATATAACAGAAAGTATCTTCTTTTGAGAATTCATAAACTTCATCACCGAATTTATAGGTACCGCTACAAGGCATACAATTTTGCTTTGTTGTCATAAAGTAGCGAGTTGGCGCATCCTTAAATGGAATAACTGTTGTGATGTTTTCAAGTCCTGGCATAATATCCATATGGAATTCACATTCCACTATCTTATCTTTAACAGGGGCTCTAAACCAAAGTGTTCTATATGTTTCGTGAGTGTCAAAAACAACTTGTGCTTCTCTTACAGTTGCCTTAAATGTATTTGGAACGTCGCCTTTTGGGGGAAGAATATACTTGTTAGCCCCACCAACATAAATGTAGTTTGCATCTGCTATTACACACTTGTTTTTAATGTCAGTAAGCTTTGCACTTACATAACCACCAATAGAAATATTTGCAAAGCTTAAATCAACAATATAATTTCCGTTACGAATTACATAAAAATCCCACTCTTTTTTACGCCAATTAGGCTTTGAATGTTCGCGGTTATAAGTAAACACATTGTGTCTTGCCCAACCTTTTGCAAGTAAAGTACCATCCTCTGCTAAAAGCGGAGTTTCTTCAGTATATTCAGTTTGCTTTGATTTTTCAGGCCATTCAGTAAAGCTTTTGTAAGTTCTTGGTAATTCTTTTGACATAAAAAATCCCCTCATTTTCCTATTTTTACCATTATAACAATATAAAACAGCCAATTCAATACACAATATTGAATTGACTGTCTATTTTTAATCTTTATCCTTGAATTTAAACGAGATGCTAATTGATGCACCTGATTCACCATTATCTTTTAACTCACTAATTTGGTCTTCAATTTCGCTGAGTCTATCTTCTAGTACTTCTATTCTATCTTGAAGAATTTCGTACTCTATCTTCATAGCTTCATCAAAATCGTCTTCGTCAAAATCTTCCAAATCCATTAGTTGGTCTTCAAGGTCATCAAGCTCATCTTCAAGGTCATCACGAAGCTCCATAAGCTCTTCTAAAAGCTCTTTATCTTTCATAACAAGCCCTCAATTACTGATTATCATCAGTTTTATTCTCTTCGTATTCGTTGTACTGATATTCAGGGAATGGGCGTACAGGAATTATGAAAGCAAGAATTGCATAAACAATAACACCAACAAGACCTAAAGTAAAGAATGTTACTAACGCGTAAACAATTCTTACGATTGTTGGGTCAATTTCAAAATATTCTGCAACACCTGCGCAAACACCGCTGATTTTTTTATTTGTGCTTCTATATAATTTTTTCTCTTTGAACATTTTTAGTTCCTCCTAAATTTTAATAATTTTATTATATACCTATAATTATGAATTTTCAATAAGTTTTGTTATATCGTTTTCACCAGTTTCTTTGTATTCGTGATACTGTTCAACTCCATATTCAATACCTGTTTTTATAAGTTCACCACCGCAAACAGCAAAACTGACAATTGCCGTAAAGAGTGAAATCACGAAAAGTATAACAAAGGTTATAAGTGCTTTTTTCATATTTATCTCTCCTTACTTATATAACATTTTCACGCAAGTTTTAATTTCAAAAACGCTCCACAATAATGTGATTATTCCAAGTAAGAACACCGCAACGGTTGAAGAAATGCCAAATACAAGAAATGCAACTGAGCCGATTACTGGTACTACGAATATAAAGAATACCGCCATTACCGCTGACGCCACAAAAAGACCGAATGTAAGCGGAATTGAAACAAAGGCCTGAATAATATTCCAAATTAATGCAACTGTCCAAAATGCTTTATTTGGCTTTTTCTCTTTGTTTGGGTCAATTCTTTTTTCTTCTATAGCATCACCAACATATTGCCTTGCACAGTCTATTGGTGAGCCAAGCTCCTTGCAAATTTGCTCCTGAGTTTTTCCCTCAGCTTCACCTTCACGAAAATGCTCACGGAAATCGTTAAGAATTTCTTCACGCTCACTTTTAGGTAATGGTGAAAGATAATAATATAATTCATTTAAAAAGTCTACTTTGTTCATTTTGTTACCCCCTCAAAAAATGTATTAACCTGATTTTCAAATTCATTCCATTGGTCTTGCAACAATTTTTGTCGTTCACGACCCTTTAATGTTATTCTATAATATTTTCTTGCAGGACCATTTGGCGACTCTTTTAAGTATGATTCAAAGAAACCTTCATTTTGTAACCGCTTAAGCATTGGATAAACCGAGCCTTCAGATATTGCCATTTTTTCACCAAGCATACTACTAAGCTCATAACCGTAACGGTCACCATTCATTAAAACCGTTAAGGCGCAAAGTTCTAATACGCCTTTTTTGAACTGTGTATTCATATCCTGCCCTCCTATTTTTTATTATTGCACTATTATAATATCACATACTATTAAATAATGCAAGATAGTTTGTAAAAATTAATAGTTTGTTAAAATTTGCTTCACAAAGAGTTAGATAAATTTAAACAAAAAAGACGGGGTATTATCCCCGCCTTATGCTTTTTATTAATGAATATGGTTATGATGTGAAACAATTCCGCAAAGTGCTAAATACCACTCAATAATATGTGTTCCACAGAACATACAAATTACAACGGCAAGTGAAAGATGCGGTGCAAACGGAACTTTTCTTGGTACCTTACCCTTATTTTTAATTGCCATAAAGATAAGATAAAGTGTACCGATAAATCCACCCATAACAAGTGAGAGGAATACTACCTTCCAACCGAGAAGAAATCCGCAAGCAGCCATCAGCTTAATGTCACCGCCACCCATTCCGCCTTTTGTTATAACCGCAAGAATGAAAAGCACGCCACTTGCTGTAAAAATACCAATTACACGCTCAATTAAACAATGTGCCTCAAAACCGTGTGCAATAAGCTCATCTATGTATGTAAAAATACCACCAACAAAAATTGCAATCCACATAGAGTCAGGGATTTCCATTGTACGCCAATCAATAACTGTTGTTACAAGCAACGCTGAAAATGCCACGCAGTAGCCAACAAGAGCAAGGCTTGGCTTGGCTCCACACACAAACCAGAATATAAGCGAATACATAATGCCGTTAATTGCCTCAACAATTGGGTATTGCGCTGAAATTTTTGCCTTACAG
The DNA here is from genome assembly GCA_045615405.1 of Candidatus Fimenecus sp. GTDB lineage: Bacteria > Bacillota > Clostridia > Oscillospirales > Acutalibacteraceae > Fimenecus. Next base: position 401 of record JAZLET010000183.1, on the reverse strand, counting down.
TAACGACACTTACCACCAAGGAAAATCCAACTGAAAAGTGGCACTAAATCCTTTGCATAAAGACGATGATTACAGCTCATACAATGACTGTTTGTAGTTGTAACATTTTCACCTTTAGGTAATCTATAAATCAACACATTAAGAAAACTGCCGATACAAATACCCATAAGGAATACGAAAAATGTTATAAAAAGTATTGATATAAGTAAATAATCCATAATTTACTCCTCATTTACATTTGTTTCATTTATTGTAACACATTCTTGCTCTTTTTTATAGCGTTTTGTTGAAATTACCGCCCAAGCAATTAAGATTACCACACTAACACCAGTAACAATAGCACCAACAGTAAAGCCTTGTGGAGTATATTTCATTTCAATAATGTGTTCACCTTCATCAAG
>JAZLET010000182.1:0-2662 GCA_045615405.1 Candidatus Fimenecus sp. | reverse complement strand
AATATAGCTATGCAAGATTCTTCTGATAATTGCTCAATAGGTTATGGGATTCCACATTACCAAACCGAACTTTCTGAACGCGGTTGGTGTGTGGTCGGAACATGCGAACCAGGCGAAGATCCCTATTATAGTTCTTCAAGTTACGCAGGTTCCTCATCTTCAGAAGAATCAAGTTCCTCAAGTGAATTTGGTCTATGTCAGTCACTCCCATTTGGTTACATTCCCAGCGACCCGAAGAGCACCTGCTTTGAAAGCAATGGCAAATGCTATAGATGCAATGCCGCGCGTCGTGCAGATGAATGCGACGAAGAGTGGATGTGGATATACCCTTATACTCCAGATAAATATTTCTTCACGGAAATTGATTGCATAAGTGGGGAAAGAAAAGACAACAATAGAATTGGGCAATGTCCCGGCTTCCCGATGGAGACCACCCCTTATAATCCAGAACAAGCATGCATTGCTCACAATGGGAAATGCTACAGATGTAAATCCGAGAACAGCTATGTCAATTGCTCCCACAATTGGCTTTGGACTGGCGAAAACTTCGGAATACACAATATTGGCTGGTGGTACGAAGAAGTGGATTGCTATGATCCATTTGAGGAGGATTTTGTATGTCCTGAAGAAAATGTTTTGTATAAAGAAACTGCAAAAGAGTTGATAATTAATGACGACAAAGAACAAATACACACTTCATATAATTATTTTGATGCTTTAGGACGAAAGCTGAAGCAAGAAGATGTTTTTGCTGTTAAAAGACCTCTTTACATTAAATCACAACAATATAATTCGCTTCAAAGCAACTCAAAAAACAAATCAAAACAATTTGAAGTCCTTTTAAAAACCATCAGCGGATATGTAGAAGCTAAAACATATTTAGGATTTGAAAATATTTCATTTATTTGTTCTTTTCAAGAAACAATAATAATGCTTGATTTATATATGGAAACACCAAAAGAGTCAATAAAAATAAATTTAGATTCAGATGATCAAATTTTATTAGCACATGAAAATAAGCACAAAGATATCTATGAAATGTATGGTACAAAATATTGGCACAATGAAAAAATAATTTTAAATTACCAAGTAAAAAAGAACGAGGTTTGTTCTATAGTTAAGCAATATTTTTGGCCTGTTATGGGAGGTGCTTACCGAGAATTGCTGAATATGCATAATGCTTGGGATGATGAAGATAAAAACAACATCAGTCATGAAAGAATAAATATTGAAAATAAAGTAGCGGAGCAAAAATTAATTTGGTTTTCCAATTCATGTAATCAGGAATAATATCTTTATGTATAAATTTTTCATTCTATTTTTTTGCGGTCTTATTTATGCCCAAGAGCCCTATGTTGAATTGTGCGTTAAATTTGGAAATGAATGTTATGAAAATTGTGCCGATACTTATGCTGTTCACATAAAAGGAGTTAAAGCTTCAAAAGAGCAACCATTATGGATTTTAAAGGATTCTGTTTCTTGTGATTGCGGTGTATGGACTTCTCCAACATATACATTGCGTAATTTGCCTGGGAAAAGTTACCCTTTCTTTTCTATGACATCATGTTCTTGGATAAACAAAAAAAAAGAAATCGGGGCGATTCCTGAACCACCGAAGGTAAGATTAGACAGTTCTATTGTTGGAAAACAAGTCTTTTATGCTATTGACTTAAAATCAAAAAAAGATGTTGAAGCTTATTTTGGAAAATCAATTGAATTACTTTGGAAAACAAATTTTGTTTGCCAAGGAAATTCTTCTAACGACACCACTTTGACATACAAAATAGATGCTTTGCTTGTTGGAGAATGCCCGGATTCATTGACTATGCATTAAGTATTTTTTTTGTCGTTGGGTTCTTTTAACTTTTTTATAAAGCTCTAAAGTTTACTTTTGACAAACATTACACAACTTATTACATTCAAATTGTTCAACGTTTTTAAAATTTTCAAGGCATAGAAGATGAAAATCCAATTTGTTTGTTTGCTTACTTTTTTGCTGATAACCATTTTAGGGTGTTCTGAACAAAAAGAAGAGCAAAAAGAGATAGCGCAAGAAGTGGAGTTTGTGAAACAAGAACCCCGCAAATCTCGCCTATTAATACCAGACACATCACGGATAGTAAGGTTAAGAGATTTTGACCCACAAGATTCTGTTTTAGTTGCAGCCAGAGCTTTTAATAGGGCTGAAAAAGATTTTATAAAAAAATGGAATTATGGCAAAGATAGAACGTTATTTGTAAGGGTTGTTGAGCAAATTTGCAGAGAGTCTCGGCAATGTCCTGCAATGAAAGATTCCGTCGCTTATCAAAAAGAGGTTTACTTTATTTTAGATAGTTTAATGCGAAATAACATTTTGGATAGTGCTATTAATGCTAAAAAACAAGAAATCGAAGAAAGAAAAAATAATTGCCATTACCAAAAAATTATAACAAAAGAATGTCATAAACAACTGAACAAAGAAATAACAGAATATGTTAAAGAAGAATTAAAAAGAAGAAGAAATAAAAAATGAAAAAGATATTGATAACATTACTCTTTTTTATCTCCTCTGCCTTTGCAAAAATTGTATGCTATGATTTAGATGAATATCAGGGCGAAATTGAAAATCTAAAAGAAGTTGTTGAAATTATTGAAAGTAAAATTGTAAATGACAATTATAATC
>JAZLET010000181.1:0-1706 GCA_045615405.1 Candidatus Fimenecus sp. | reverse complement strand
ATTAAGGCCGTCATAAGTAAAGGATGCCAAGGCAATTTGCCCCCTTTATATGTAAAAAATAGTAAATTTCGTAATTATAATCCCATGGTACCCATAAGACGCATAACTTCTTTTTGGTCAACACAAAATTCAAGAACGGATTCTCTTGTAATTTTTTGTTGTTTAAGTAGGTTAAGAAGCGCTTGGTCCATAGTTTGCATACCCTGCATTGTACCTGTTTGCATTGTAGCATAAAGCTGATGCTCTTTTTCTTCACGAATAAGGTTTTTAACAGCAGGAGTATCTACCATATATTCAATAGCAGCAACTCTTCCACGACCATTGATTGTAGGAATAAGTTGTTGAGAAATAACTGCTTTAATTGTGTTCGCAAGCTGCGAACGAATTTGTCCCTTTTGCTCCATAGGGAAGGAGTCAACAATACGGGAAATAGTCATTGGTGCAGTTTGTGTATGAAGAGTAGAAAGAACAAGGTGTCCTGTTTCAGCGGCTGTAACCGCAATTTGAATACTCTCAGGGTCACGCATTTCACCAATCATAATAACATCAGGGTCATGACGAAGAACAGTTTTAAGAGCATTTGCAAAGCTCTTTGTGTCAGTTCCAATTTCGCGTTGACGCACTGTAGACATTTTATGCGAATGTAAGAATTCTATAGGGTCTTCAACTGTAACAATGTTTGTTTCATAATGAGTGTTAATATAGTCAATCATTGCAGCAAGAGTTGTTGATTTACCGCTACCAGTAGGTCCTGTAACAAGAACAAGACCACGAGGCAAGTTACAAAGACGCTTAACGTCAGCAGGTAAACCCAATTTTTCAAGTGGGGGGATTTCAAAAGGAATTGCTCTAAAAACTGCTGCAATAGAGCCGCGTTGAACGATAACATTTCCACGGAAACGAGCACATTGAGGAACTGAAATTGCCATATCAAGCTCCCAATTCTCTTCAAACTCTTGAACCTGAGCATCAGTCATACATTTGCGTAAAACCTGCTCAACGTCTTCAGGAAACATTCTAGGACATTCTTCTTGGCGAAGAAGTGAACCATTAATTCTTATACATGGTTCAATACCACTGACAAGGTGTAGGTCGGAACCGCCCTTTTCAACGGTAAGCCTAAGTAAATCTTCTAGCGTTTTTGGGTATTGACTTGTTTTCTCAAAAAATCTCATTGTTTTCAACCCATTTTCTTTAAAAAAGTTTAATACTTATATAAGCGGTTGTGGGGGTGCGAAATTCGCACCCCTATTTAATAGTGCTTATGCATTTTCCATAGCATCAAGAAGATTACACATTCTTGCTGCCTTGTCTGATGTTGTTTTTGCGTATAAAACTGACTTAACACTTGTTTCAGTTCCATCTGTTTTTGAAAGAGATACAACTTTATACTCTACTCCATCAAATACTTCAGGATAAAGAGTTTTCATAACGCTGAGTTTATCGTTAAGTGGAGTTTCTGTTATTGTTTGATTGTCGCCTGTTTCTGAACTAATTGGAATCCAAGTTTCATCACCTGTATGTTCAGTGTCAAATGCAACAAGTAAATCATAAACTTGATTGCTCCATACGGATGCATCACAGTAAACGATAATGCTGTTTGTAAGGTCTGAATAGTCATATGTTTGGAATGTTACGCCTTCAATGCTTACGCCTGCAAGTCTTTCCATTAATGTTTCTACTGAACAGTTTTGTGCAGTGTATGT
>JAZLET010000180.1:0-2150 GCA_045615405.1 Candidatus Fimenecus sp. | reverse complement strand
AGAACAAGAACGAGTGGCTTGCACTTGAACACACGAGCAAGTTGTGATGGTTCGCCAGGTTGACGCTTGCGAACAGGCATTTTAACGTGTTCTTTAACGCCTGTACAAGCACGAGAATACATAATTATACCAAGGCCAACTGTTACAATTGCCATAATAAGATATTTTCTCTTTTGAAGCATAAGTGGGTCCGGAGCTGTCTCTTGTTTTCCTGCCCAAGCCATAATAACAAGACCAATCACAAGGAAAAGAACTTCAGGAACTGCTGAACCGATTGAGTTAAAAATCTTACTTATAGAAATAACTGAACTACGTTCTTCTGAATCAGGAGTCATAACATTTGGAAGTCCCCAAAATGAAACGTCACCAACTGTATAAATCATACCCCAAGAAACATAAACGATTGCTGAATAAATCGTCATTTCTGTTTTGTCAAGATTTGGGCTTAAATACATTAACAATGTAACAATTGCAATAGGAATAAGCGCAAAACGAATAAACGGAATCATTTTACCACTTTTAAGATTACTTCTATCAACAATCATACCCATAAGTGGGTCATTAATAGCATCCCACACTCTTGCTAAAAGCATTAAAAGCAATACAAACATTGGTGTGAGCTGTAAAACATTCAAATAGTAGTCACTTATGTAGCTTGACATAAGCGCATAAATCATACCTTGACCTAAACCTGCCACGCAAAAAGCGGAAAGTTCTTTTTTAGGTACATACTTTTTTCTTTCCATATTTTCACCTTAATCCATTAATAATGTACTTGCGAATGTAAATTGTGCTGCATAATACAAAACGTGGTTTACAATAACATTTGTTTTTGTATTGCCACCTTCTTTGAAATAGATGCTTGAAAGCACTAAATCGGAAAGTGTGAACAACACTGAACCTACTGCAAGACAAATAAATTTTTTGTTTGCACCATAAAGGAGAATACCGTTAATTGATGAGAACATTGTGCTTGATAAAAGAATTGCATAGAAGCAAACAATTGGCTTGTATCTACCATATTTTAATCCCATTGGTTTTTCAGTGAGCATAGTACACACCATAAAGATAACTGCTGCAACAAGAATTGCAGGAATGTACCACCATTTAAAATCTTCATATTCACTTATAACTGCAGGAATGAAGAAAATGTGCCCCATAATAAAGCTTACAAAACCTGCGTATGTGTAAATGTGTTGATGTTGCTTGTAAACATATTTTAGGTCAAGCCAAATGTCACCCATAAGACTAAATATAAAACCTAAAAGCATAAGCACACAATATTCAAAATGTTTTCTATTCATTGCGAATGCTACGAAAGCGGTTGCAATAAAACAAGCCGAAGCCAACGCTTTAACAAACATTGCTTTAAGACCGCCAACTTGTACTCTTAAAATCAAGAATACTATTGTAACGATTGTACCTACAGTAACAACACCTGCAAATAAATTAGTTAACATACCAATCCCCTGCCTATCTAAAAATTTCCCATAAAAGAATTATACCAATAATTACATACTATTGCAATTATCACTATAACCAAATTTTAGTTTTGTTTTTTGACAATACCGTACTCATCATAAAGCCGATAATACGGACATTGATAGTTTGACGAGGTTAAAAAGCGCACCATTTCATCTTCATCAAGATTAATGTCGCAACAGTATTCTTCTAACTCATCATCATAATAATAATTTACACAAGATTCGCAATTTGTTTTAGCCATAATATCACCGAATTAATTATAGCAAATAAAATGCAAAAAGCAAAGTACAAAATTCAAAATGAACATATAAAAATACCGCAAGCCGAAAGACACGCGGTATTTTATAAATATAAAACTATTTTGTTAAATTGAATTATTTTTAGAATAAACCGTCAATTTTGCCGTCACTGTCAACATCTATCTTGTATGCTGCAGGTACTTTTGGAAGTCCTGGCATTGTCATAATGTCACCTGTAAGGCAAACTATAAAACCTGCACCTGCTGAAAGTTTTACTTCGCGTACTGTCATTGTAAAGTTTTCAGGTTTACCAAGCTTTGTTGGGTCGTCTGAAAGTGAATATTGAGTTTTAGCAACGCAAACTGGAAGTTTATCTTGACCAAGTTCTTCAATATCTTTAATTGCTTTTTCAGCGGCTGCGGTGAA
>JAZLET010000179.1:0-2376 GCA_045615405.1 Candidatus Fimenecus sp. | reverse complement strand
TCTTCATCAACATCATGCCATATGTGCATAGAATCAAGAAGCGTACCGTCTAAATCAAAAATTGCACCTTTAAAATTTTGTATGTCCATTTTATTCTCCAAATACATATTTGTTAATTGCCTTTGCAACGCCAAAATTATCATTAGTGTCAGTTATAAATTTTGCAGTGCTTTTTGCAAGGTCACTACCATTAGCCATAGCAAAAGAATAATCCGCAAAGCTTAACATTGTGCAATCGTTTTCACCATCACCAAAACACATAACATTCTTGTGTGAAAGATTAAGTGCGTCGCAAAGCCCTTTAATCGCAAAACCCTTTGTAGCATTAGGATGTGTCATTTCAAGATTACCATTTACCCCTTTCATAATAGGGAATGAAGATGCAAACGCAACACCTGAAATCTTTTCTTCTAACGACAGTCTTTCTTCACCAGTTAATGAAAGAATATTAAGCTTTTCAATACCTTGTCCGTTAATAAGAGCCTCAAGAGAAGGTACTGGTTTAATAAAATCCTTAAGCAAATCATGAATATGAGGAGATACATGCTCGGTATCAAACATAGCATAGCTTTCATTATTCATAAAGCACTTGCCATCAAAATAGATTTCATAAATTAAGTTGTAGTCTTTTAAAATGTTAAAAATATCAATGGATTGTGTATTTCCCATAAGGAATGAACAAACTACCTTGCCAGTATGTAAATCATAAGTTACAGCACCATTTGATGTTATAAGATAATCTAAAAATGGAAGTTGCTCCATAAGATAATCAGTAAGAATTTTAGTTCTACCACTTGCAATAGCAACCTTAATTCCCATCTCGTGAGCGCGTTTAAACGCCTTTATATTCTCTTTTGGAATAGTTAAGTGATTACTATTCAAAAATGTACCGTCAAGGTCAGCAACAACAAGTTTAATAGCCATAAATTCACCTATATGCAATAAATATTTGTATCCCAAAAAGAAATGTGTGGGTGATGACGCAAATATATTTTGTAATCTCCATTAATCTCTTTAACCTTGTTTATAAGTGCGAAGATATCATCACTCTTGTGATAAACCGCCATACAAAGTTTTGGTTTGTTTTGCAGGGTGTTAAATGCACCCTTTAGCATTTCACTTTCAGCACCCTCAATGTCAATGTTTATGTATGAGAAATCACCATATTTCTCAGTAATATAGTCAAGGCAAATTGCACTCTTTTCTTCTCCTTGCGATTTTGCCGATGCTCCACGACCTTTGTTTCCGTCAAAAGTGAGAGTACAATTGTGTGACCATATTGCATTGTTAAGAGTAGTGCAGTTTTTAAGATTTTCACAGTTAAGTTGTAGTTTTTTGAATGTCCTTGTGTCTGGCTCAACTGCAACAATTTTTTTATAGGATTTTGCATATTGCAAGAATTCATTAACCGTGTCCCCACGATATGCCCCAAGGTCAAGAAAACTCTCGTTTTCACCTAAACTTAAGATTTTAAACGCCTCACACTTTTCACTTTCACAGTCAAAACAGTAATTTAAATCACCTGTAATTTGAAAACGGATTATATTTTCAAATACCTTTTTAGATTGCTCATCAGCGAGATAAGAATATGCCAATTCAATTTCATTTAAGTGTTTTGAAAGAAAATCCTTATTAAAAATTTCACTTTCATAAACAGGGACTGATGGCATTACTACCTTGTGCCTTAACGATAAATCCTTAATATTTTTAATAACTTCCGTAAGGGGACTAGCAAATGCTAAAACTACTACAAAATCACTGATTTCACTTTCAAGTTGAGAAATACTCTTTACATTAAATCCATGGAAAGTGCGACTTCTTACAAATCCATCACTTGCAACAACTGCCGTAACAGTAATGCCTAATTTGTGGAATTCCTCAAAAACTTTGTCAGCACCATTACCTGTGCCATAAACCGCAATAGGTAGGGGAGTACGCTTTAAAAATTCCCAGCTTGATTCAGTTGTAAGTAAATCCTTAAACATAACTCCACCACCTTTCAAAACTTTCTATATAATACCACACAAAACAAAAAAATAAAAGCACTTGCTATAAAATAACAAGTGCTTTTTGAATTTAAGTATTAACTCAATTATGCCTTTTTCTTTGGCTTCATAACGATAGCAGCAATAGCCATAATTACTGCGAATACGATAAGGTAGAAAAGAACTGGGCAGCTGAAACCTGCGCCTGCTTCTTTTGCTGTAATGTATGGTGTGTAACCATGTGAGTAGATAGCAGCAACAACCATGAATGCAGAACCGATAATTCCAAGTGCTGGAAGAACAAATCTCTTAATTGCTGGAAGTCCCTTTTCTTTAATCATGAACTTAATGAACATTGGAATGTAAAGAGCATAGATTGTGATGATTGGAA
>JAZLET010000178.1:0-3444 GCA_045615405.1 Candidatus Fimenecus sp. | reverse complement strand
TGCTTTCGTTGGTGTTATGGCATTTAGCTGGGCAAAAATTAACCCTGAAGCAACTCCTGCAATCACTCCTGAAGGTGAACAAACACTTTGGAACGTTCTTGTTCTTGCTGGTGCTCTTAGTATGGTTGGTACAATCATTCCTATGCTCTTCTACACAATTACAGAGAAGAAACAGGCACAAATGGTTGCTGAAATTGAAGCAAGAAAAGCAACAAAATAATCATTTAATAAAATATTGGACGGTGGTAGGTAACTATCACCGTCTTTTTTTGATGTGTTATGAGATATAATAATATTTACAAAGGAAAATTTCTTGAAAGACCTAATCGCTTTATTGCTATTTGTGAAATTGACGGAAAAGAAGAAATATGTCATGTTAAAAACACTGGTAGATGCCGAGAATTGCTCGTAAAAGACGCTGTAGTTTATCTTGAGAAAAGTTCCAACATAAAAAGAAAAACTAAATTTGACCTTGTTGCTGTCCAAAAGAATGATAGGTTAATTAATATGGACAGTCAAATACCAAATTATGTTGTTGTTGAATCCTTAAATAAGATTTTTGATAATATAAAATACGTTAAACAAGAGTATAAATACGGAAATTCTCGTTTTGATATTTATGTTGAAACGGATGATGATAAAATCTTGGTTGAAGTTAAGGGTGTGACCCTTGAAAATGATGGTGTAGTCCGTTTCCCTGATGCGCCTACTGAAAGGGGAATTAAACACCTTAAAGAGTTACAAAAAGCAGTTGTAGACGGTTATAGGGCGTGTATTGTGTTTCTTGTTCAAATGCATGATGTGGAATATTTTGAACCTAATTATGAAACTCACTTTGAATTTGCAAGTGAACTTAAAAACGCTCATAAAAATGGTGTTGAAATATATGTGTATGACAGTTGTGTAACACCTACTGAAATAACAATGAATAACAAAATAAAAATTAAAATGCCGTAGTCAATAGACTACGGCATTTGTTGTATGGTTGTGTGTTTGGATTATATAGTAAATTTTGAAAGTAAGAAACCAGCTGCAACGGCTGAACCGATAACACCCGCAACATTTGGACCCATAGCATGCATCAAAAGGAAATTTGAAGGATTGTATTTTCTACCTTCAACCTGTGAAACACGAGCTGCCATTGGAACGGCTGAAACACCAGCAGAACCAATAAGTGGGTTAACTTTGCCTCTTGTTGCTATGTTCATAAGCTTAGCAAAGATTACGCCACCTGCAGTTGAGGCTGCAAATGCGAGTAATCCAATTCCAATAACAAGAAGTGTTTTCTTATTAAGGAATGCTGAGCCTTCAGCAGTAGCACCAACTGTTGTACCAAGTAAAATTGTAACAATATTGCAAAGTGAATTTTGTGCTGTATCTGAAAGTCTATCAGTAAGTCCACTTTCTTTAAAAAGGTTACCAAGCATAAGGAACCCGAGAAGAGGAGCGACTGAAGGAAGAATAAGAACGCATATAACTGTAACAACGATAGGAAAGATAATCTTTTCAGCTTTACTAACTGTACGAAGCTGATTCATCTTAATTTCTCTTTCTTTCTTAGTTGTAAGTGCTTTCATAATTGGTGGCTGAATAAGTGGGATTAAAGCCATATATGAATATGCCGCAACTGCAATTGAACCTAACATATGTGGTGCAAGCTTGCCAGTAAGGAAAATGGCAGTAGGACCATCCGCACCACCAATGATTGCAATAGAAGCTGCTTCTTGTGGTGTAAATTCACCTGAAAGCATTGCAATAGTAAAAGCAACATAAATACCTAACTGTGCTGCAGCACCAAGTAAAAGACTTGATGGGTTTGCAAGAAGTGGACCAAAGTCAGTCATTGCGCCAACACCCATAAAAATAAGACAAGGGAAAATACTTGACTTAACACCTGCGTAGATAAGTCTTAAAACACCAGTATCATACCAGTGAGCATTTGGGTCTAAAAATGGATTATTATCACCCACAAATGACATGTTAGTAGGGTCAGCCATTATTTCAGGGTATATGTTAACAAGCAACATGCCAAAAGCGATTGGGATTAAGAGCAATGGTTCAAATTTTTTAACTATCGCAAGATAGAGGAAGAAAAATGAAACACCAATCATAACCCAGTTTTGCCATGGCAAATTAACAAAGTTGGATTGATTAAAAAGCTCTACAAGAGCATCTATTATTTGCATATCAGCACCTCAATTAGCCGAGAACTGCAAGAACTTCGTCAGTGGCAACTGATGCACCTTTAGTAGCAATAACTTGCTTAACAGTACCTGCGCAAGGAGCAACAATTTCGTTTTCCATTTTCATAGCTTCAAGAACGAAAAGAACGTCGCCTTCGTTTACTGTTTGACCAACTGATGCATTAACTGAAAGAACTGTGCCAGGCATTGGAGCAGTAACCTTTGTACCGTCGCCAACTGCTACAGGTGCTGCTGCAGGTGCAGGAGCTGCCTCAACAGCAGGAGCAGCAACAGGTGCTGGAGCTGCTACAGGTGCAGCAACAGGTGCAACAGGAGCTGCAACTACAACGGGAGCTGCTGATGGAACAACAGCAGTAACAACTGCCTCGTTAAGTTCATTTACTTCAACTTCGTAATCATTTCCGTTTAATGTAACTACATATTTCATTTTAATATTCTCCTTTATTTTTCAATAAGTTTAATTGATTTAAATACAAGTCTATCAAGTGGGATTCCAGATTCTTTGCTTGTTATTGCCATTACTTTAACAGCTGTTTCTTCATCTGTTTTGTAAAGTTCCGGGGTATCACAAAGCTTAATTGATTTAAATACAAGTCTATCAAGTGGAATTCCTGTTTGATGGCTAATAATAGCCATAATTGATGCTGCTGTTTTATAGTCAGTTTTATAAAGTTCAAGAGAGTCGTCAAGTTTGATTGAACTAAAGTTAAGTCTTTCTAGTGGAATACCACTTTCGTGACTTATAATAGCCATAATTGATGCTGCAGTCTTATAATCTGTTTTATAAAGTGTAACACCGTTTGAATAGTGTACGGGAGCAGGGGAAACTACCGGAGCAGGAGTAGAAACAGGAGTAGTAACCTTTTCAACTTTTTTAACAGGCTTATCCTCTGTTTTTTTAACTGGTTTAGTTTCCTTTTTGCTTCCACCCTCAACAGTCTGAATTGCTTTTGAGAGTAAAACGATAATAACTGCAAGAACTATAAGAACGATTAAAACGACAATAAATCCAGTAACAGAAACACTTAAAATTTCTGATAATGTCATTTTATGTCCTCCTTAGTCAACTCTCTTAATTGAATATTTGAATGTGTTCTTTTCTTTTTCAGCTCTTGCTTCAAAGAATTTTTCAGCCTGTTGAGGGAATGCGATGTATGAAAGAACATCTTCATCAGACTTAGCTGTATCACCAAGTTCAGCTTTTGTCTGTTCAAACATAGGATCAAGCTTATCAGCAAAA
>JAZLET010000177.1:0-1951 GCA_045615405.1 Candidatus Fimenecus sp. | reverse complement strand
TAGTGAGGTTAATTTTATTCGTAATAATGGTAAAATTTTAAGTGAAGAATTTACCGCTGACGGCACAAAGCTTAAGGTTATTTTACCAACCCAATTGGCTGATAAGTATAAAGATTATGTTATTTGAGTGCAAAATGCAAAATGAATATTTCTATAATCGCAACGCAGGTACTTAATTCTTCATTCTTCATCATTCATTATTCATTAAATAAAAAAAATCCCTTGGTTTTCCAAGGGACTTTTTATTTTCATTTATTTATGCGATTGGCATAATTAATTGTAATGTAGCTAATGGCATTTCGCTATATGCAGCATCACCATATACGGTGTAAAGTGCACTACAAACTGCCTTTGTTGCTGTGCAAAGCATTGCAGATGCATTTTCACTTTCGTTACCCATAATCTTGTCATAAATAGCATAGAAACGGTCATTTGCTGCCTTAAATGCTTCAGTATCAATAACTGTAACTGCAAGCATATCATCAACCTGCTTAATTGCACCTGCAAGTTCAGTAGCGTCTGCACTTGAAAGAGATGCTGTGTTATAAGCTCTCATTGTGTCAACATCTTTACGAAGTTGTAATGTTTCACGGCTCTTGTTGAATTGTGGGAATTTATCAGGATATGAATAAACGTCAGTAAAGCTTTCATCAGTAAGAAGATGAATAATAAGGCTCATAATAACGTCGTTTGATGCTGTTGTAGCGTGATTTTGTCCGCTAAAATAGAATGTGTGGTCAGGAAGAAGACCCGCACGAGCATCAATAATTCCCTCAGGGTCAGCGTGGTCGTGGAATGGGTTATAGCAGTTGCCGAAGCCACTCTTGTAATCTTCAGGAAGTGGAGTGTTAACATTTACACTGTATGCACCCATTGATGTTGAATCAACTTGAATAATACCGTCAGCTTGAGTTGTTCTATAAGTTGCTGCAAGTTGATAAAGTTGAACGTTAGTGTCAACAATATCAAAAATTTCAACGCCTTGTCTCTTTGCATTTAAAATGAAATAATCTGACCTTAACTGAGCGTCATAATACCAGTCAGCTTGACGACGGATTTCTTCCATACCTGCATCAGAAAGATACATATCACGGCAAGAATCAGCATAATAAGCTGATGGAATAAGACCCCACATAAGTGTTGAATATCTTAAATATTTATTAATGAGTGTATCAGCAAGAACATCTAAAAGATTGCTTACATCAGTTTTTGGCATAAGTCTTACTGCAAGACTAAGCACATAACTAAGAACATTATTTTCACCTAAAAGTGAAGTAAACATTGTTGTGTAAAGTGCTTCGCTTTCGTCATTAAGACCGTATTTATAAGCATCACCAAGAAGGTATGCACCGTCTAAAGCAGGAACTGTAAATACGATTCTATTAACATCAGTTGCAATAGAAATGCCCTTTTCTTCATAAATCTTGAAAAGACCATTTGTAATTGAACCGCCTTGGCTTACAGGAACAAGGTTAACCTTTTTAGCGCCTGTATCTTCTTTAACGAACTGAATGTAATTATAAAGAGCTGTTGCAGTTTGAATCATATTACCTGTTGAAACATAGTTAAATACATAAAGGTATTCTTCACCTGCAAGGTCAAAATACTCTTCAACTGGGAAGTTTCTAAGAACATGCTCTTTTTGAACATCAGTAAGAGTTGCAAAAGAACCGTTATAAACCTCAGGACGAACATCAGGGTCAAGGTTACCATTAGCATCACTTGACTGTTTACCCATAAGAACATCACTAAGAATGTTAGAAACCGCTTTAGCTGCTAACTGGTCCTTGTCTTGTTGAGTAATAAACATTTTTGTAATAGGAAGAAGTGCTGTTGTAACTGCTGTTGCAATAAGCTCTTTTGAAATGCTTACATAGAATGGTCCTGCAAGAGGCACACCGTCAGCGTCACATTCTTTTTCACCATTTACATAGTGATAAGTTTCACTCTG
>JAZLET010000176.1:0-30698 GCA_045615405.1 Candidatus Fimenecus sp. | reverse complement strand
CTGATAGAGCGTTTACCGATTATCTTGACGAGGTAAGATGTAAAGTAGAGTATAAAAAGTGGTTTTGTGGCCACTTTCATGTGAATAGATATGCAACAAATTCGGACAACATCAAAGTCCTTTATGAAGGGACGGATGTTTTATTATAAATAAAGGATGAAATTTATGTTAAAGGAAATTATCACTATAAATAAGGGGTACAAAATTATGGAGCAGACAACAACTGTGGATGCTCCTATTGCTTATGGAATACTTTCAACAAAGAAACAGTTTAAATATACAAGTGCTGAATATTTAGTGGACACAAAACAGGTGATTTTAAAAAAACATATCATGGTTTGCCCACATTGTAATGCTCACAAGCCAGCATATAGGCATTTTATTTACGACTATGACTTGCCCAAGCAAATATCAGCAAGTTATGCAAGACGATGGTGTTATGATTTGCGACCATTTTTTGCAATAGAAAATGACGAGTTGTATTTGTACGAGCCAGTTAAGGATGTGAAGAAAGTAGAATGTCCGGTTTGTGGTCAAATGTCAAGCACCTCTGAGCTTGTTGAAGATATTCTTATTGAATATAATAAGGGAGTTATCAAGCTTACTTGTATGCTTGACAGTATTGCGGATGTTATCAATATTGACTGGGCTCCTACAATTCAAGTTGCAGCACTTCCCTTAATTGAAAGTGTTACTTTTAACATGAAAAAAGGAACAACCTTTTTTGAACTTCATAATGCTAATGGAGAACTTTTATCTATTAGAGATGTTACAAATGGACTCCCTGTAAGTAAGAAAGTAAGTAAAATGATTCGCCTTATTAACAGTAATTTGTATGTTAAACGAAAGTTAATTGAATATTTTGAAAAAGCGTGGAAAGGTTCAATTCCATTTTCAATTAACGAGTTAGATTTTTATAGAGCGACTCTTCTTACAACTTATGTTGGTTATACAAATGTGAATTTTTATTACAATGTTCCTGATGTTAGCGAGGAAGGCACATTAGAGGAAACCTTTAAGCCAACAAGAAAAAGACTTCATTATAGTGATAATTGCATAGCGTTAATAGAAGCTTCTGGTATACCAAAGTCAAAGTCTGTAAAATCAATAATCTATGAGAACTTATATTTCTTATTTTATATTAAAGAAATAGAAATCTTGTGGAATCTTTTCCGCCACGACCATAATCTTTTAGTAAGCTTTTTGACAGCTGAAAACGCCTGTGCAAATTTAATGACGCTTTATACATATCCTGGAATTATAGATTTTTACACTGATTTTGCAAGAGTTAAATCTCCGTTGGAGCTTAAGAATATGATTGTAACATTAGGTAAAGAAGCGTATATTTATGGTATGTCTTATTCAGCATTCAGCAAGCGTCATAAGTTAGATGCACAAAAGCGTTGGGGAAAAATTAAAGAGCTTCTTATTGAATCTTATTATAATTTAAACTTTACAAGACAGTTTGAACAAGCATTTTTGACCTTGCCAAGTATGGAAAAAATAAAGCACTTTAATGAGCAATGCATCAATGGCTACAAATTTGTTGCGCTTAAAACAAGATGCGAATTTGTAACGGCTGGTAGACAGTTACAAAACTGCCTTGGTAGAAATAGCTTTAGAGACCCTGTAATTGGAGTTATGAAATATGGCCGTTATGTTGCGGCTATTGAGGTTGGTATGCCGGATATGTTTGTAGTACAAGCATATTTAGCTGAAAACGAGCCGATTGAAAAAGATGAAGATATTTTCGCAGCCTTTAAGAAGTGGTGTAAAAGAAATAGTGTAAATGAAAACTTTGAATGTGCGTTTTAAATTTAAAGCATTGTTTTTTATTGGGGTTTGTGTTAAACTTTTCTTGGTGATATTATGGAGAAAAAAGTTTACACACGTGGAAAACTGGCACAGTATTGGTATAATTTTACTGAATTGCTTGTTTATGCACTTACTGTGCGACCTTGCCCTGAAAATTTAGAGTACAACATTACATCTTATGACAATGGCAAACAAAATAAAATTTATACATATTGCCGTAAGGACTTAAAAACTGAGAAAAAGCCTCTTTTTATTTATATTCACGGTGGTGGCTGGTTGTCAGGTATTACACCTATGCGAAATCGCTATATTTCTCAGTGGGCGCAAAAAGGTTTTTATACTGCATCAATTGGCTATACTTGGGCGCCTGAAGCCACTTACCCTACACAACTTTATGAGGTTTTTAAAGCACTTGACCAAATTTTAGACACGGCTGAAGAAAATAACTTTGACACCGAAAATATTGTTATAGCGGGTGAGAGTGCAGGTGGGTACTATATCACATATGTTGCATCTTGCTTAAACGACAAGTCCATTCTTGACGCTCTTGGTATTGAATTTAAACACTTTGATAAGGCAAAAATTAAAGCTTTAGTGTCAATTTCAGGCTGTTATGACTTGCAACGACTTACTGATGATAGTAAAGAACAGTCACAATTCCCTGATATAAAGGTTATGGCAGCAACTTTTATAGGAAAGCCTTTGGACGAGACTCGTGAATTTCTTAAGACTGATGAGGCAAAATACTGTTCACCAAAATTCACCGACAAATTTCCACCAACTTATGCTATATGGTCAACAAATGATAAGCTGAGATTTGAAACCTTTGATTTGTGTGCCGAGTTAGATGAGCTAGGTGTACCCAATAAACAGTATAAAGCTGATGGAATTATTGGTAATCACGCTTGGGCGATTATGCCAATTTTCAAAAAAAGTAAGGTTTGCTTTGAAGACACATATGAATTTGTAAAAAAATATATTTAACGAAATAACGAGGTGCTTTGCCTCGTTATTTTTTATGTGCTAAACTACCAAATAATTCTTGACTATCTTGTGCGAAAGTGCTAATATTTTAACCGTTGTTAAAAAGAATTATATATGGGTGTGGTATTTATGAAGAGCTTTTATCTTAAACCTAAACTTTTTTCAGTTCTTAAAAATTACAATAAAGAGCAAATTATAAAAGATATTATTGCTGGTGTAATTGTTGCAATTATTGCTTTGCCGTTGTCAATTGCATTGGCGTTGGCTTCAGGAGTTGAACCAGCGTGTGGTGTTTATACCGCTGTATTTGCTGGCTTTGTGGTATCGTTTTTAGGTGGTAGCCGTGTGCAAATTGCAGGTCCTACAGCAGCTTTTGCTACCATTGTGGCAGGTGTCGTAGCGACACAGGGAATGGATGGACTTATTATTGCAACAATTCTAGCAGGTTTTTTTCTTGTTTTAATGGGCGTTTTTAAATTAGGTTCACTTATTAAATTTATTCCATATACAATTACAACAGGATTTACTGCAGGTATTGCGGTTACAATTTTTATAGGTCAAATTAAAGATTTTTTAGGGCTTCAATATGCTGATGGCGTAAAGCCTGTTGAAACTATTGAAAAAATTGAGGCAAATATTCACGCCATTACTACTTTTAGTTGGCAAGCACTCTTAGTAGGTGTTGTATCACTTGCTATTCTTATAATTTATCCCAAATTTGAGAAAAAAGTTCCACCATCACTTATTGCCGTAGTTGTTGGTGCACTTATGGTAAAATTTATTCCTGGACTTAATGATGGGGTTTTCACAATAGGGGAGCTTTATACTATTCCATCGGGTTTACCTCAGTTTGCATTGACTAATATGGAATTCAGTTTTGCAAAGGTATCTGCAGTGTTGCCTGACGCGTTTACTATTGCAATTCTTGCAGCAATTGAGTCACTTCTTTCTTGTGTTGTTGCTGACAGTATGGTGAATTCGCGACATAATTCAAATGCGGAGTTAGTAGCACAGGGCGTTGGCAATATCGCTTCAGTGCTGTTTGGTGGTATTCCTGCTACAGGTGCAATTGCAAGAACGGCAGCCAACGCTAAAAATGGCGGTCGTACACCAATTGCCGGTATGGTACACGCAGTTGTACTTTTGCTTGTTCTTTTGTTCCTTATGCCACTTGCAGGGCTTATTCCAATGCCTACAATTGCAGCAATTCTTTTTATGGTTGCTTACAATATGAGCGAATATAAAAAATTTATTAAGACAGTTAAAACTGCACCTAAAAGTGATACAGTTGTTATGATAATCACATTTGGGCTAACAGTGATTTTTGACCTTGTAATTGCAATTGAAGTTGGTATGATTCTTGCTGCAATGTTCTTTATGAAACGTATGAGTGAGGAAACAAATGTTAAAAACTGGAAATATATTGATAGTGAGAAAGACTCTGATAGTATTGAATTTAAAACAGTACCACAGCATGTGAGAGTTTACGAAATCAGTGGACCACTCTTTTTTGGTGTTGCTGATAAAATTCTTGATATTAAATTGAAGGAATACACAAGCTGTTTAATTTTAAGAATGAGAGCTGTTTCGGCCATTGATGCAACTGCAATGAATGCTCTTGACCAACTTTTGAAAAAATGTAAAAGCGAAAATGTTACACTTGTGTTATCTCATGTAAATGAACAACCTTTACGCGCAATGCAAAAATCGGGCTTTTACGAAAAAGTAGGCATTGAAAATTTTTGTCCACATATTGATGATGCTCTTGCACGTGCGAATGAAATTAAATAAAATTTATAATACTCCTTGCTTTTTTGTAAATACTACTAAAAAGTAAAGGAGTGTTTTTATGATTGAGCAAGATACAATAAAATTGTTGCGTGAGTGTGATGCAGGAATAAAAATGGGCGTTTCATCTATTGATGATGTGCTCAGTTATGTGAAATCCGACAAGCTTAAAAAAGACCTAAACGACTCTAAAGACGAGCATAAAAAATTAGACAGTGAATTGCAAGAATTACTTGACCGTTATCGTGATGACGGCAAAGAGCCAAATCCAATGGCAAAGGGTATGTCTTGGCTTAAAACTAATATGAAGCTCGTTATGAATGAGTCCGACCACACAATTGCCGACTTAATAACTGAAGGTAGCAATATGGGTATAAAATCCCTTAATAAATATCTTAATCAGTACGTTGCGGCAGATGAAAAATCAAAAGATATTTGCAAACGATTAATTAATCTTGAAGAAGATTTAGTTATTCAAATGCGCGAGTTTTTGTAGTGGTATAAGTACAATCCCCTCGGCATAAAATATGTCGGGGGGATTTATTATGATAATTATGTGGAAGAAGTTTTTACTATGTCTTGCTATTCCGTTGGGTGTAGGTGGATTATCAGCTTTGCTTACATCTAACAGTATGCAAATGTTTGAAGAAATCAACAAACCACCGTTATCGCCACCTGGGTGGCTTTTTCCCGTGGTGTGGACAATTCTTTATATCTTAATGGGCATAGCGCTTTATCTTATAGTTGTAGCAAAAGACCGCAACAAAACATTAACTGCATATATTTCATTTGGAGTGCAGTTGTTTTTTAATTTCTTTTGGTCAATTATCTTTTTTAATGCAAAGGCATATTTATTTGCATTTATTTGGCTTGTTTTGTTGTGGGTTGCAATTATTGCGAATATTTATTTCTTTTATAAAATCAATAAAACCGCAGGTAAACTTTTAATTCCATATCTTATATGGGTAACATTTGCAGGGTATTTAAATTTTGGAATATATTTATTGAACTAAATAATTATAATCAAAGCAGCCGTCAAGTTGACGGTTGTTTTTTTGTGTGATAAAATACTTAATATCAAATTAAACGAGGTATTATTGTGAAAATCGGTAACGTTGAAATAAATGGTAAAGTGGTTTTAGCGCCTATGGCAGGGGTGGCAGATAGAGCATTTCGTGAGCTTTGTGTGGGCTATGGTGCTGCGTATGTTGTCAGTGAAATGGTCAGCTCTAAGGGTGTTTCTATGGGTGACCGTAAATCTAAGGACTTAATGTTTTTGTCAGAAGAAGAGCGTCCAGCAGCGGTACAAATTTTTGGTAGTGACCCACTTGTTATGGCGCAAAGCGTTGAAGCTGTAATGCAAGCAAAACCACAAATTATTGATATAAATATGGGGTGCCCTGCACCTAAAATTGCAGGTAATGGTGGGGGAGCAAGTCTTGCAAAAAATCCACAACTCGCTGAAGAAATTGTTAAGGCCGTGGTAGGTGTATCACCTGTGCCGGTAACTGTAAAAATCCGTGCAGGGTGGGACGAAAATTCTATAAATGCCACTGAGATGGCAAAACGTGCTGAAAATGCAGGGGCAAGTGCAATTACTATTCATGGTCGTACAAGAAAGCAAATGTATGCACCGCCTGTTGATAAAAACATTATAGCTGAAGTGAAAAAAAGCGTGTCAATTCCTGTAATCGGTAATGGTGATATAATTGACGAGCAATCCGCAGCTCTTATGTTTGAAGAAACAAATTGTGACCTTATTATGATAGGCCGTGGAGCTCTCGGTTGCCCATGGGTATTCTCACAGGTTAACGCATATCTTGAATATGGTAGGGTGATTCCCACACCGCCAGTTAGTGAGCGTATGCGAGTAATGATTAAACATATTGAAACTTTGTGTCAGTATAAGGGCGACTATGTTGGTATGCGCGAGGCAAGAAAGCACGCGGGTTGGTATACGAAAGGCCTTCATGGTGCTGCGAAATATCGCCAAGAGTTAGGCACTATTGAAAGTCTTGACCAGCTTCAAGAAATTGCATATAAAATATGCCTAAAAAATCAATGAAAATGAAAGATTTTAGTAAAATTAAAGATTTTATTTTGTGGATTCTTTTTACAAAACGGTGTAAATATTGTGATGCGCTCATTTCAAAAGATGAGGATTTGTGCGAAACTTGTAAAAATGATTTACCTCGCATTACTGGTGAAAGATGTAAATTTTGCGGTGCGGGAAAAGACCGTTGCGTCTGTAAAAAACATAGTATGAATTATGATGGAATCACTGCACCTTTTTATTATGAGAAAGGTGTTAAACAGGGATTACAGCTTTTTAAATTCAATAGTAAAACTTATTTTGCAAGTAACTTTGCAAACGATATAGTAGAGTGCATTAAAGAGGATTTTGCGAATGTAAAGTTTGATTTTGTTTGCTTTGTGCCGTTTACACTTACTCAAAAAATAGAAAGAAACTACAATTCAAGCGAATTGTTAGCCGAACAGGTTTCAAAAAGGTTAAATCTTCCGCTACAAAATGCACTTGTAAAGCTCTTTAATGTTAAAACGCAACACGATATGACAATTCAACAAAGAAAAGGTAATGTGTACGGAATTTATGATGTTAAAGATGATTTTGACATAAAAGGTAAAACTGTTTTGCTTATTGATGACATTGTAACAACTGGCGAAACTCTTAATAACTGTGCACTTATTATGAAAATTCGTGGTGCTGAAAAGGTGTATTGTGCTACTGCTGCAATTACAACAAAAAAGAACGAAAAATAAAGACCATTGAGTAATTTCAATGGTCTTGTTTTTTAACTTATTATACTGAAAAGGGTTGGTAATTGTTTTTTTACAAATGAAATTATTTTAGCAAGTGTTATGCAAAGAGTAGTATTTTTTGTTTTATAAATCTTTGCCATAATTCCAATAAGTCCGCCACCATATAGGTGGTTTTCAAAGTTTTTAAAACGCTCACTGTCAAATTCTTTTGCCAAGAAATCTTTTTGCTGTTGTGAGTTCATTTGCGAGCGCTTGTCAAGATTTCTTTCAAGTGCCGAAAAAATGCATCGCACATATCTTAATGCGATAATATTAAGATTTTCATTGTTTAGCATATCCCAATATCTAAATTGGTCATATAGCTTGTCAATTTTCATCATAATATCATTAAAATATGTTGGTATAAAGCTACCTGTTGTGCTGCCTGAATGCTTAATATAGTGATATGGCGCAAAATCTATAATATTACAACTATCAATATCCATAAAAACATCAATGTTAAAAATAATGTCTTCATTAAATTTCATATTAGGGAAAAGAGCGCCGGTTGATTTTAAAAACTCAGCATTATACATTTTGTTGCAGGGGTAACCATACAAATCAACTAATTCAAGAGGCAAAACCTCATTTCTTACTGATTGCTTATCTTTTAGTATTTTATTTTCATAAGTTACCTTTTTTGTGTTTACAACTTTACCTTTGCGGTTAACATATTCTTCAGTTAGTCCAAAAATAACAACCTTAGCAGGATTTTCGCTAACTGAGCTTACAAGAGTTTCAAGCATATTGCTATCAAAATAGTCATCGGCATCTAAAAAGCAAAGATATTCTCCTTTTATAATCTTCATGGCTTCATTTCGTGCATTACCAGCTCCGCCGTTTTGCGGAAGATGTAAAACTCTTATTCTATTATCTTTACTAGCGTAGTCATCGCAAATTGCGCCACTATTATCGGGTGAGCAGTCATCAACAAGCACAAGCTCAAAGTCCGTAAAGTTTTGTGAAAGCACAGTTTCAATGCTTTTATTTAAGTATTTTTCAGACTTATATACAGGCATAATTATACTAATATAAGGTCTTGTCATTACTGCACCTCCCTTGTGATTTTAATTATACTTTACAATGGTGTTTGTGTCAATGATTTAAGGTGTAACAAACTAATTACAATACTTGAAAAAGTTGCAACTTAGTGATATAATCAATAGCGTATATAATTATGCTCAAGAAAGCGAGAATTTTTATGAAAAGATTTATAAATGACATTAAAAAATTCAAAAGTTATACGCTTTATGCAGCAAAGTCAGGAATGAAGGCTGAAGTTGCAGGTTCGTTTTTAAGTTGGATGTGGTGGATTTTAGACCCATTGCTTTATATGCTTGTTTATTCATTCGTTGCTGTATATGTTTTTGGTAGCCGTGAGCAATATTTTCCTGTGTTTGTTTTCATAGGTCTTAATACATGGACTTTCTTTAGCAAAACAGTTAAAGCAGGTGTAAAGCTTGTTCAAGAAAAGAAAAGTATTGTAACTAAGGTTTACATACCTAAGTTTATATTCATTCTTGAAAAGGAAACAATCTTTGGAATTAAAATGTTTGTTTCTTGTGCACTTACAGTATTATTTATGATTTTTTATCGTGTGCCAGTAAGTTGGAAGGCACTTTGGGTAATTCCACTTTGGTTGCTTCTTTTTATGATAACTTTTGCTTGCACAACAATTATTACCCACTTTGGCGTTTTTGTTGAGGACCTTATGAATGTGCTTACAGTTGCACTTCAGTTAGGCTTTTATGTTTCAGGTATTTTCTATTCAATTGAAACAAAGATTCTTCCAAAGAGCGAAATTATTGGTAATATCTTAATTCATTGTAATCCAGTTGCTCTTATTATGACTGATTTAAGAAGAGTTTTAATTTATAATCAAGAGCCACATTATGTATCTCTTGCAATATGGGCAGTAATTTCAATTGTGATTTCAGCAATAGGATTGAGAACAATTTACAAACACGAAAATACATACGTTAAAGTAATATAAAAGGAGGGACACAAATGAGCGAAGTTGCTATTTCAGTAAAAGACGTAAAAATCAGATATCGTATGATGAATAAGGTCTCATTTTTTAGGGCTTTAGTATCTCGTTCAACTTATTCAAAAACAAAATATTTTGAAGCGGTAAAGGGCGTGTCCTTTGATGTAGAAAAAGGGCAGATTTTAGGTATCGTTGGTAAAAACGGTAGCGGTAAATCAACTCTTCTCCGTGCTATTGCAGGTATATTCTCACCTGATGAGGGCGAAATTGATTTGCACGGCAACTCAATTTCTCTTCTTTCAATCGGTGTGGGATTTCAAAATGCTCTTTCAGGTCGTGAAAATATTTATCTTTCAGGTATGCTTTTAGGTTTTTCAAGAGATTTTATTGACGAAAAGCTTGAAGAAATTATTGAGTTTTCAGAGTTGGGCGATTTCATTGACCGTCCTGTAAAATCATATTCAAGTGGTATGTACTCAAAACTTGCATTTTCAATCACAGCTATTCTTGAAACCGATATTATGCTTATTGACGAGGTTTTGAGTGTTGGTGACGCTAAGTTTAAGAAAAAGAGCTATGCAAAAATGAAAGAGCTTATATCAAACGAAAATAGAACAGTTTTGATTGTTTCTCACAGTTCAGATACAATTAAAAATCTTTGTGATAACGTTCTCTGGATTCATGATGGCGAAATGAAAATGTATGGTACAACTGCGGAAGTCCTTCCAAAGTATGACGAATTTATGAAATAAATTATGAGTAATAAACCAATAGATTTTGTAATGATATGGGTTGATGGCGCCGACCCTGAGTGGCGCAAAGAAAAAGCAAAATATGATGGTAGCGTTGTTACAACTTCCAATAGCGAAGTTCGTTTTAGAGATTGGGACAACCTTCAATATTGGTTTAGAGCTGTTGAAAAGTATGCCCCTTGGGTTAATAAAATCCATTTTGTAACTTGGGGACATTTACCACCTTGGCTTGATACAACAAATCCTAAACTCAATATTGTAAATCATAAAGATTATATTCCTGAAGAGTATCTTCCAACATTCAGTTCACATACTATTGAACTTAACTTACACAGAATTGAAGGTCTTGCAGAGCAGTTTGTTTATTTCAATGACGACACATTTTTAAATAAACCTGTTTTACCCGAAGATTTTTTCAAAGATGGACTTCCTTGTGACACTGCAGCAGTACATTGTATCTATTTTGCAGACGATAGTGCAGGCCATTTTCATGGGTCAGATATTGAAGTTATAAATGATAATTTCAATAAGCATCAGTGTATGAAACGGGATTTCAAAAAATGGTTTAATCTTAAAAACGGATTTAAGAATGTAATCCGTACAGCGCTTTTGTTCCCTTGGCCATGGTTCCCGGGAATGTATTGTCAACATACACCAAACAGTTTTTTGAAATCTACTTTTGAAACAGTTTGGGACAAAGCGTATAATACACTTCATGAAACTTGTCAGCACAAATTCCGCCAAAAAAGTGATGTTAACCAGTGGGTAATGAAATACTGGCAGATGGCAGAAGGTAAGTTTGTGGTGCGTGATGCGAACTTTGCACAATGTTATCACATTGATAACGAAATGTTTAAGGATTTGTGCAAAGAACTTGAAGAAAAAAATCATTCTTTGATTTGTATAAATGACACAATAAATACAGAAGATTTTGAAAGCAAAAAGCAAATCGTTATTGATGCTTTTGAGCGCAATTTCCCAGAAAAATCATCATACGAGAAATGAAAAGGGGATTTTAATGAAACCTGATATGAATAAACCAATAGATTTTGTAATGATATGGGTTGACGGTGCTGACCCTGAATGGCGCAAAGAAAAAGCACAATATGATGGTAGCGTTGTTACAAGCTCAAATAGTGAAGTAAGATACAGAGACTGGGACAATCTTCAGTACTGGTTCAGAGCAGTTGAAAAATATGCACCTTGGCTTAATAAAATCCATTTTGTAACCTGGGGGCACTTACCACCATGGCTTGATACAACTAATCCGAAGCTCAATATTGTTAATCATAAGGACTATATTCCTGAAGAATATCTTCCAACATTCAGTTCACATACTATTGAACTTAACTTGCACAGAATTGAAGGTCTTGCAGAACAGTTTGTGTATTTTAATGATGATAATTTCATTAACAGACCTGTAAACCCTGAGGATTTCTTCAAGAACGGATTGCCACTTGATGTAGGTGCAATTAACTGCACTTATTTTGGTAAAGACAGCGCAGGTTTTTTCCACGCAGCTGATTTGGTTGTTATCAATTCTCATTTCAAGAAAAAAGTTGTAATGAAGCAACATTGGAAAAAGTGGTATCATCCAAAGAACGGATATATGAATGTGCTTAAAAACGTGTTGCTTTATCCTTGGCTCTGGTTCCCAGGTTTTTATAATCAACACGTTTCAAACAACTTCTTGAAATCTACATTTGAAAAAGTGTGGGAAGAAGAATTTGAGATACTTGATGAAACTTGTCAGCATAAATTCCGTAAAAATGGTGATGTAAACCAGTGGGTAATGAAGTATTGGCAATTGGCAGACGGCAAATTCAATGTGCGCCGTGGTGATTTTGCGTTTTGCTATCACGTAAAAAGAAAGAATTTCAATCGTCTTTGTGAAGATTTGAAAAATCAAACACATGCACTTATCTGTATTAACGATAATGCAAAAACAGAAGATTTTGAAGAGAAGAAGCAACAGATAATTGATATTTTTGAACAGAAATTCCCAGAAAAATCATCGTTTGAGAAGTAACTTTTGTAAAGAGGAAAGATGGATATGGCAGAATATAAATATAAGTTTTCTAT
This sequence comes from Candidatus Fimenecus sp., assembly GCA_045615405.1. GTDB lineage: Bacteria > Bacillota > Clostridia > Oscillospirales > Acutalibacteraceae > Fimenecus. Next base: position 18,470 of record JAZLET010000176.1, on the reverse strand, counting down.
TGTAACCGCGGTTTACAATGTTGAATTGTTCGTTGCAGAAACAATAGAAAGTATTATTGCACAGGATATAGGATTTGAGAATGTTCAACTTATTCTTGTTGATGATGGCTCACCTGATAATAGTGGTGCTATATGCGACGAATATGCTCAGAAATATCCTGATAACATTGTTGTTATTCATAAAGAAAATGGTGGTGTGTCCTCTGCAAGAAATGCAGGTTTGGAATTGGCTGAAGGAAAATATATCAATTTCATTGATTCGGACGATTATTTTGACACCAACACATTTAGTGAAATTTGGAACTTCTTTGAGGCAAACTATGAAAAAACCGATGCAGTTGCTATTCCTTTGATGTATTTTGAAGGAAGAAGAGGCAAGCATTTGTTGAATTACAAATTCACAAATGAAAATCGTGTTGTAGATTTGGAAGCTGAGCCGGACAACGTCCAAATGCACATTGCAAGTGTGTTTATTAAGCGTGAAGCCATATCTGGAACACGCTTTGAAACCAGATTGGCATACGCTGAAGATGCTCTTTTTGCACAGCAGATTATAATGGGTAAAAAGACATTGGGCTTGGTTTCAAGCTGTAACTATCGTTATCGTGTCCGAAAAGCAGGACCTGCTTCTGCAATTCAAAGTGGTGAACAAAAGACACAGTGGTATCTGCCAGTATTAAAGTATTTTCATCGCGACTTGGTAGAAAAAGCGCTAAATGAAGTGGGTTATGTGCCTCGTTACTTGCAGTATGTGCTTATGTACGACTTACAATGGAGAGTAAAAAAAACAGAGCTTCCCTACGGTTTGTTATCGGACTCAGAGGTTGAAGAATACATTAACCTTGTAAAAAAGACGCTTCAATATATTGACGATGACATTCTTATGGCACAGAAAAAATTATATCGTGAACATAAAATTTTCGCATTGAAGCTTAAATACGAAAATGCTCCCGAAGTTGTTGAATTAGAAAAAGACATTATGTACAGTTTTTCAGATGACGCAAAATTCAAGGTTTCCAAGTGCCGTGCAAATTTGGAGTTTTTGAATGTTCGCAATAATTGTTTGGAGTTAGAAGGATTTGTGTCAACCTACGCTTTTCTTTTTGACAAATTGGAATTGGTTGCGTTGGTAAATGACAAGGCATACCCCTGTCAATATGTTGAACGAGATAAGATTGTGTTGGCTTGGGGAGAGGCAATCTCGAAAGTACAGGGATTTTCTGTTAAAATACCCTTGCCAGATGAAGTGTATAGGGTGCGTATAGCAGCAAATATTAACGGCAAAATTATTCCTTTAAGCAGATTGGTTTTAAAGAATTTCTTACCGCTAAGCGTTTCTTTTAAGTATTCTTATTGTTGTAAAGAAAATTGGGTTATCTCTGCAGATAAGAATGTAATTCATTTACGAAAAGCCACGCTGTTAAGAAAAATTGCTCGTGAAGTAAAATATCTTTTGGAATTATTTGTCTTTAACCATTACAGAGGCAGAAAAGCAGCAATAAACAGAATAGCTTATCGTATTTATAAAGCATTTAAACGTAAGCCAGTTTGGTTAATTTCTGACCGTGCTTCTATTGCGGGTGATAATGGCGAAGCGCTATTCAGATATATGCGTGCAAATCACAAGGAAATTGATGCGCGTTTTGTACTGCTTCCGTCCTCCGAGGATTTTGAACGCTTGAAGAAAATTGGTCCTGTTGTAAAAAAAGGTTCTATCAAGCATAAGCGTTTGGCATTGATAAGCGAATATATTATTTCAAGTCACGCAGAAAATGAGATTTTTAATCCGAATGGAATATATAATTGCACATATCGTGATATTTGGAATGAGTGTAAATTTGTATTTTTACAGCACGGTGTTACGCAAAACGACGTTTCAAAATGGTTAGGAAAATATAATAAAAACTTTTTTGGATTGGTTTCAGCAACAAAACCTGAATACAAAGCGTTTTTACAGGATGAGTATCATTACAATGAAGATAATATCTGGCTTACGGGCTTCGCTCGCTTTGACCGCTTGTATAATGACTCTAAAAAGCAAATTGTTGTTATGCCTACTTGGAGAAGATATTTGGCAGGTAGTTGGGATGTAGAAACAGACAGATGGACACTTGTTCCCGATTTTCAAGAAAGTGCGTTTTTCCGTTTTTATAATAGTCTAATCAACGATGAAAAGCTTTTGGAAGCAGCAAAAAAATATGGTTACACAATAGCTTTCTTCCCACATCCGACGCTTCAGCCATACTTGAATTTGTTCGACCAAAATGAAGCAATTGAGTTTTTGGATTCAAAAACGGCATATAAGGACATATATGCACACAGCGATTTGGTTATTACTGATTATTCATCAGCAGTTTTTGACTTCGCATACTTGAAAAAACCTATTGTATATGCACATTTCGATGTGGAAGAATTTTTTGGCGGAAGTCATGTTTGTAAAACAGGTTATTTTGAGTATGAGCGTGATGGTTTCGGCGAGGTTGAGTATGATTTGGAGTCAACTGTAAATCGCATAATTGAGTACATAGAAAATGGTTGTCAGTTGAAAGAAATGTATCGTGAAAGAATTGATGATTTCTTTATGTTCAGCGACCAAAATAACTGCCAGCGTATTTATGAAAAGTTGATTGAAGGCAGAAAGTAAAGAAAATTCAAGAGGGTTCGTTTATGATAAACGATATTTATTCAAAAAAGATAACTGAACTTCGTGAAAAAACAGGTATGTCACAGTCAGGCCTTGCTGATAGAGTAAATTCTACCGAGCAAATCGTTACACAGTGGGAAAATGGTACGCTTGTGCCTACCGCTGAAGAGTTTTATAAAATGGCAAAGCTTTTTGATGTGTCAATGGATGTCTTTTTTGAAACACAACAACACAAAAAAGAAAAGCCTAAAATGAGCGGAATGGAGTCTCTTAACCAACTTTATAGAATTGGTTGCGGTCCATCAAGCTCACATACAATGGGGCCTGAAAAAGCGTGTATACTCTTTAAAGAAAAGAACGCAGATGCCGACAATTTTAAAGTAATTTTGTACGGCTCACTGGCAAAAACAGGCAAGGGGCATTGTACTGATTCGGTTATTGAAAGTACTTTAGCACCAGCAAAATGTACCGTTGAGTTTGATTACTTAAAAACCGATATTGACCACCCAAATACTATGGATATGTTCGCATATAAAAATGGTGAGCAAATTGATTTTGCAAGGGTTTTTAGCGTTGGTGGCGGAAGAATTGAGTTTAAAGGTAGCACATCAGCAAAAGAGCCAATTGTTTACAAATTAAGTACTTTTACTGACATTAAAGCATATTGCAAAGAGAAAAAATATCGTCTTTGGCAGTATGTTGATGAAATAGAGGGCGAATACATTTGGGATTATCTCGCAAAAGTATGGCAAACAATGAAGGATGCCATTGAGCGTGGTATTGAAGACGAGGGTGTTCTTCCTGGCGGGCTTGAAGTGCAAAAAAAGGCAAAGTATTTATATAATATGGAGCATATTGGCGAAAGTGCCGAAACTCGCGAAAATCGTGAGGTTTGTTCTTATGCTTTTGCGGTAAGTGAACAAAATGCTTCAGGCAATCGTATTGTAACTGCACCAACTTGTGGGGCGTCAGGTGTATTACCTGCAGTGCTTTACTATATGCAATTAAAACACGGCTACACTGACCGTCAAATTTTACAAGCACTTGCAACAGGTGGTCTTATAGGTAACCTTGTAAAGACAAATGCTTCAATTTCAGGTGCGGAGTGTGGTTGTCAGGCTGAGGTAGGCACCGCGTGTGCAATGGCAGCTGCGGCACTTGGCGAATTATTCGGTCTTAAAAGGGGTAAGATTGAATATGCCGCCGAAATCGCAATTGAGCATCATTTGGGGCTTACTTGTGACCCTATTTGTGGTCTTGTGCAAATTCCTTGCATTGAGCGAAACGCGGTTGCGGCAATGCGTGCTATTAATGCGGTAAACTTAGCAAGTTTTTTAAGCGAAACAAGAAAAATTTCTCTTGATAATGTAATTGAAACAATGAGAAAAACAGGCCTTGACATTCACTCGGCATATCGTGAAACAAGTGAAGGCGGTCTTGCAACGCTTGATATATAATAACAAAGGGGTATGGGAAAATGATTTGTCCACATTGTAAAAAAGAGAATATGAATGAATATGCAACCGTGTGTGCATATTGTAAACAAGAACTTTATCAAAACGCAAATACAGAAGAAAAGCAAAAAGAATTATCAGCAAAGCAAAAAAGAGATAAAAGAAACGCCTTAATCACATCAATACTTTCAGTATTTATGGCTATTGTAGTTGTTTTTATTGGGGTGCTTATTCCAAAGCCTGATAAGGACGATACCACCACAACAACAAATAATGGTGAATCTACAACAGTTACAAATTCAAGCGAAAGCACAACAAATAACGGCGGAATAGGTAATGAATCAACAACTCAAAAGCCAAATGATGACCCTAATGTAATGGATACAACTGAAGAAATTGTTTCATATTTTAATACGAATGCTAATCGTGTAAAAACTGAAGCAACAAAAGTAGTTAAGAATTACGAGGACCGTGAGGTTGGTGAAATTGATGCACCAACTGCACTTATGTACTTGACAAAAGTAATTGACATAGAAAAAATTATGGCTGACGATACTGAGCCAATGGAATTTACAACCCGTGAAGAAATTGTTGAAAATTTCCAAGTGCCAAAACAGAGTTATGTAAGCTGTATTACAGTTAATGATGTTGAATCAGCATCTTGTAAAGAAGAAGGCAATTATTATATAATTACCATTAAAGTCAAAGACCAGAACAACCCTGTTATAGGTAAGGGTACTGGTGCGATGTTTGATGTTGTTGAGGCAGAAGAGGTTGAAGCAAAGGCTGAAGGTTTGGTTGATGATTTTTCAACAGAATATCATGATTGTGTAGTTGTAGCAAAATTTGAAAAATCAACTAATAGAATGGTACATGCAAACTATATGACACCAATGAAACTTAATGTAACAATTGGTAAATCTAAAGCTTCAATGGAAATGTCATTTGAAAAAGATTACACAATTACATATTAAAAACACAGTAAAAAAAGCCGACCTTAATGGTCGGCTTTAGTTTTTGTATTTAGCAATATTTTCTTGTAATTTCTTTCATTTTGTCCATTTTCTTTTCCATATCGGCAACAAGTGCAAATTGTGTGCGACAACGAACAAGATTGTGGTCATCATAGCTTGTGTGGAAATATTTGTCACCATTAAGATAATCCATAAGAAAACGAATGCCACATTCATAGGTCATAAGCTTTGCGCCAAACGGAAGCATTTCTTTTTCAAGGTCGGTAAGCGCGTCTTTTGCACTACTAAGATATCCTTTAACATACGCTTCATATAGTTCAAGACTTAATGAAACTTTTGAAACATCTTTTTCGTCTTCAGCGGCAGTATTTGCACCAAAACGAATACTGTCACCAAAATCATAAAGTGAAAGACCAGGCATAACAGTGTCAAGGTCAATAATACAAATGCCCTGATTTGTATTGTTGTCAAAAAGAATGTTATTAAGTTTTGTGTCGTTATGAGTAACGCGGAGCGGTAATTTACCTTCAGCAATCATATCAACAAGCACATGAGCATCTTTTTCTCTTGCAAGTGCAAAATTAACCTCTTCCTGTGCATTTTGTAATCTGCCAGATAAATTTTCTTGAACTGCCTTTTTGAAGTCAGCAAAACGAGAAACTGTGTTATGGAAGTTTTCAATAGTATCGTAAAGTGAGGTAATATCATAATCGGCAAGAAGATTTTGAAAATCACCAAATGCCTTACCTGCGTTATAAAAAACTTCAGCGTTGTCAATGATGTTACAGGTGTAAACATCATCAATAAATTCATAAACACGCCAACAGTTATTTGTTTCATCTATGTAGAAATATTTACCCTCAATAGTAGGCAAAAATGTAAGAGTACATCTATCAAGCCAAGGGGTATTCATTGTCTTATTCTTTTTGCGGATATGATTTGTAACACCGACGATATTACTCATAAGTCCATCAGGATTTTTAAAAATTTCAGTGCTAATCATTTGAAGAACATATTTTTTTATGTTACCATTTTCACGGAATTTAAGAATATAAGTACTGTTCACGTGACCATTAGTGTTTTGCTTGTATTCTATAAACTCGCCAGGAATATTAAAAATATGGCGAATGGTTTCAATGTCAAAAAGTACAGACATTTTTCACACTCCATTATTATTTTTCTACGAAATCATACTATTTAATTATATATTGAACAAACATTTAAGTCAATGCTTATTTTGTAGAATAATTTATACTGTAATTGTTTAAATTTATACTTTACATAACCGGGTTTTTAATGTAAAATATACTAAATATGGTAACTGTTTAAATTTGTTACCACGGAGGTGTTTTTATGGAACCTAAATATAAAAGAGTCCTTTTAAAAATCAGCGGTGAAGTCCTTGCAGGTGAAAACAAGCACGGCTTTGATTTTAATACTGTAAACAGCGTTTGTGCAGCAGTTAAAGAAATGGCTGAAATGGGCGTAGAAATCGGTATTGTTGTTGGTGGTGGCAACTTTTGGCGTGGTCGTTCAAGTGGCGATATGGATAGAACTCGTGCTGACCATATCGGTATGCTTGCAACCGTTATGAATTCATTAGCACTTGCTGACTCACTTGAACAAATGGGTGTAATTGTTCGTGTTCAAACTGCAATTGAAATGAACAAAATTGCTGAGCCATACATCAGTCATCGTGCAAAGCGTCATCTTGAAAAAGGTCGTGTTGTGATTTTTGGTTGTGGTACAGGTAACCCATTCTTCTCAACTGATACCGCAGCTGCTCTTCGTGCTGCTGAAATTGGTGCGGACATTATTTTTAAAGCAACAAATGTTGATGGGGTTTATGATAAAGACCCTAATCGTTTTGCTGATGCAATTAAGTATGACGTTATCACACATCAAGACATTTTAAGCAAAGGTCTTGCAGTTATGGATAGTACTGCTGCATCACTTTGTCGTGATAACAATATTCCACTTCTCGTGTTTAACCTTCAACAACCTGAAAATATGGTTAAAGCAGTTAAAGGCGAAAATGTTGGTACAGTTGTAGTTACTGAAAAAGAATAAAGGAGATAGATTTATGAATACAGTATTTGATACAATGAAAGAAAAAATGACTAAAACAGTAAACGCTCTTGAAAAAGAATTCGCAGGTATGCGCGCTGGTAGAGCAACTCCTGCAATCCTTGACAAAATCGTAGTTGACTATTACGGTGTGCCAACACCAATTCAACAAATGGCTGCTGTTTCAGTAAGCGAAGGTAGAATCCTTATTATTCAACCTTGGGATGTTAGCACAATCAACCCAATCTCAAAAGCAATTCAAGCGTCAGATATCGGCATTAACCCAATGAATGACGGCAAGGTTATTCGCCTTACATTCCCACCTCTCACAGAAGAGCGTAGAAAGGCACTTTGCAAAGATGTAAGTAAAATTGCTGAAGACAGCAAGGTTGCAATTCGCTCAATCCGTCGTGATGCAATGGATAAAATCAAGAATATGAAGAAAAACAGTGAAATTACTGAAGATGACCAAAAGAATGCTGAAACAAAAATTCAAAAAATCACTGATGACTTCATTAAAGAAATTGACACAGTTTCTGACAAAAAAGAGAAAGAAATTATGGAGATATAATTGGTTTTATGGGCGAGGTGACTCGCCCATAATTTGCCATTATGAAAAGTTATGAGTAATAAAAACATTCCAACCTTCTCCGTTTTACCACAACACATAGGAATTATTATGGATGGTAACGGAAGATGGGCAAAACAAAGAAATTTACCAAGATATAAAGGTCATATTGAGGGTGCAAAAACCTTCCGCAAAATCGGTGAATATGCCGCTGATTTAGGAATTAAGTGTATGACCTTTTATGCCTTTTCAACTGAAAACTGGAAAAGACCTCAAGAAGAGGTTGATGCAATAATGCAACTTTTCCGCGAGTATCTTTATGAGGCGGAAGAGCGTCAGGCGGAAAATGAAGAGAAGGGCATTAAGCTTCGCTTCTTAGGTGACCGTAAGGGTATTCCGGAAGACATTCTTTCTCTTATGGACCAAATTGAAAATGGCACACAGTATGAAACAAAGGTTGTTTTAAACCTTGCAATCAACTATGGTGGACGACACGAAATAACTGAGGGCGTAAAGAGTATTGCTCAAAAAGTTAAAGATGGCGACATCACAATTGATGATATTACTGAGGATATGATTTCAAACTCTTTATATACTGCGGGCTCACCCGACCCTGACCTTATCATAAGACCAAGCGGTGAGTATAGATTATCAAATTTCTTAACATGGCAGTCGGCCTATTCCGAATTTTGGTTTTCTGATGTGCTTTGGCCTGATTTTACTGAAGAAAATCTTTGCGAAGCATTAAGAGAGTTTGAAAAGCGTAATAGACGCTTTGGTGGGGTATAATAATACCAATTTAAAAAAGGATTTTTAAAATGAAACAAAGACTTATTTTTGGACTTTTATGTACTATCGGTGGCGTATTCGCCCTTGCTGTTCGCAACACTCCACTTCTTGTAATAATGGGTACAATTGTTTGTGTAATGGTAGCAATTGAAATCAACAAGGCAATTAAACTTCAAAACAAGCCAATGATGGTGTTAAGCGTAGTAGTGGCGGCGTTAGTTCCATTATATTATGAATACGGATATTTGTTAAAGAACCTATCGTTGAATTTAAAGCCTGTATATCTTATTGCGATTTATGTTCTTGCATTGTTTATTTTAATGCTTATAGGTTTTGAAAAAACAAAGTTTTATGATGTGGGAATGGTGTTGCTTGGCTCATTGGGAATTCCACTTGCTGTAACAGTACTATTATTCTTAAGAGATATTCACAAGCATTTTCCGCAACAAAATTACACAACTGAGCACGGCTTGTTTTTGCTTTTGTTTGCAATGTTTTGTGCTTGGATGAGTGATGTTTTTGCATATTTTGGCGGTAGATTTTTTGGTAAACATAAGTTAGCACCAAAAATCAGCCCAAAGAAAACTATTGAAGGCGTAATTAGTGGCGCTCTTGGTTGTGTTTTTGCAAATGTAATTCTTTATGCGGTGTTTGATAATTTAGTTTTTGCAGAGCCACATAACAATTATCTTGTAATTATTTTAATGACTATTCCATTATCATTAGTTGGTGTGTGCGGTGACTTAACCTTCTCAGCACTTAAGCGCAATTATGAAATTAAAGATTTCAGTAATTTAGTGCCTGGTCACGGTGGCGTTATGGACCGTTTTGACAGTGAAGTTTTTGTGCTTGTAGCACTTTATGCGATTATTAATATTTTCGGAGTTGTGATTTAATGACTACTAAAAATTTAAGCATATTAGGCTCAACCGGCTCAATCGGTACACAAAGCCTTGAAACAGCAAGAAAGTGCGGTTACTCAGTTTCCGCGCTTTCGGCATATTCTAATGTAGATTTAATTGAAGAGCAAATACGCGAATTTAAACCAAAACTTGTGGCATTAGTTGATGAAGATGCCGCAAAAGAGCTTAAAAATCGTGTTAGTGATTTAAAGGTAACTGTGCTTTCAGGAATTCAGGGCGTTTGCGAGTGCGCAAGGTCAGAGGATGCCGACACGGTGATTAACTCAGTTGTTGGTATGGCAGGTCTTAAGCCTACGCTTGCCGCTATTGAAGCAAATAAAAAAATTGCTCTTGCAAATAAAGAAACTCTTGTTGCAGGTGGACTTTTAGTAACAACCAACGCAAAAGCAAAGGGTGTTGATATTTTACCTGTTGACTCTGAACATTCCGCAATATTCCAATGCTTACAAGGTCAACCAACAAATCGTGCACTTAAAAGAATTATTTTAACTGCAAGTGGTGGACCATTCTTTGGCAAAACTAAAGAAGAATTAGCAAAGGTTACAGTTGCTGATGCTCTTAAACATCCTAACTGGAGTATGGGACAAAAAATAACCATTGACTCTGCTACAATGATGAACAAGGGGCTTGAACTTATTGAAGCCGTGTGGCTTTTTAATGTTCATCCATCTAAAATTGAAATTGTAGTTCATAGAGAAAGTATAATTCACTCTGCAGTTGAATATACCGATAATGCAGTTATTGCTCAGTTAGGTATTCCCGATATGAAAATTCCAATTCAGTATGCACTTACATACCCTGAAAGAATTGAATCACTTACAGGGGAGTTGGATTTAACAAAGCTCGGAACATTAACCTTTTATAAACCCGATTATGAAACCTTTAAGTGTATGAACATTTGCCGTGAGGCAATTACTCGTGGCGGACTTTACCCAGCATTTGCAAATAGTGCAAATGAACAGGCAAACCTAATGTTTAGAAAAGGCGAAATCGGATTTTTAGAAATCGGTGAACTTGTTGAGCGCGTTATGAATGATGCTCCAAAGGTTGAAACATATACAGTTGATGATGTTTATAATGCCGATGTCGTAGCGCGAAATTTGGTAATTAAGTATTCAAGAAAGCAGTGATTTTTTTGGAAATTTGGTCTAAAGTATGGCCGTTTTTAGTGGCAATTTTATTCTTCGGACTTTTAATTTCAATACATGAGTTAGGCCATTTTACTTTTGCAAAATTATTTAAAGTAAAGGTGAATGAGTTTGCTCTTGGTATGGGCCCCGCAATCTTTAAAAAGAAGAGGGGTGAAACTCTTTATGCACTACGCCTTTTACCTATTGGCGGTTATGTAAGTATGGAGGGTGAAGACCAAGAAAGTCAAGATGAAAATGCCTTTAATCGTAAAAAAGTGTGGCAAAGAATAATAATTGTTGCCGCTGGTGCAATTATGAATTTAATACTTGGCGTTGTAATTGTTGCAACTGTGCTTTCAATGGAAGATTTAATTGGAACAAATACAATTTTAGAGTTTCATAAAGATGCAATAAGTCAACAAACAGGTCTTAAAGTAGGTGACGAATTCCTTGAAATTGATGGTCATCGTGTATTTTCTGACACTGACATTTCATTCCTTATGGGACGCAGTGATGATGGCGTCTTTGATATGACTGTGCTTCGTGATGGTGAAAAGGTCCATCTTAAAGATGTCACATTTAAGACTGAGAAGGATGGCAAATACACCTTTATCACTTATGATTTCATAATTTTAGGTGAAGAAACAACCTTTTTAAATGTTATAGAAAATTCCTTTAGACGCTCCGCATCAATAGCGCGACTTGTGTGGCTTAGCTTTTTTGACTTGGTAACAGGTAGATATGGTTTTACTGATTTGTCAGGTCCTGTCGGCACAGTAAATGTTATTGCGGATGCTGCAGCAGGTGCTGTAAAGAGTAAAGATGGTCTTATGACTGCCCTTACAATGATGGCGTTTATATCAATCAATATTGGTATATTTAATCTTATGCCTTTACCAGCGCTTGATGGTGGTCGTCTTTTCTTCCTTATAATTGAAGGGATTCGTAGAAAACCTCTTAACCCTAAATATGAGGGTTATGTGCACGGTGCAGGACTTGCACTTTTACTTCTCTTAATGTTGGTAGTAACCTTTAATGATATTGTAACGCTTGTTAAAAATTAGGTGATTAAAAAATGATTGAAAGAAGAAAGAGTCGTGTAGTAACGGCTGGCAATGTTAAAATCGGTGGCAATAACCCTATTTCAGTACAGTCAATGCTCAATGTAGTGGCTGAAGATGTTGAAGGTAATGTTAGACAAGCCATAGAACTCCAAGAAGCAGGTTGTCAAATAATCCGCCTTACTGTGCCAAATAAAGAGGCTGTTAAGACTCTTTATGCCGTTAAAAATGCAGTCAATATTCCTGTCGTTGCAGATATTCATTTTGATTACCGTTGTGCTTTAGAAAGCGTTGCTGCAGGTGTTGATAAAATTAGAATCAACCCAGGCAATATTGGTGATGACGAAAAAGTTCGTGCAGTGGCTGATGCTTGTCGTCTTCATAATGTGCCAATCCGTATTGGTGTAAATTCAGGTTCGCTTGAAAAGAATTTACTTGCAAAATATGGCTCACCAACTCCTGAGGCAATGGCGGAAAGTGCTATGTATCATATAGGACTTCTTGAAAAGTTTGATTTTAACGATATTGTTGTATCAATTAAGTCATCAGATGTTCAAAAAATGGTTAAAGCATATCGCCTTGTAGCAGATATGTGTGATTATCCGTTGCATTTAGGTGTGACTGAGGCAGGTACTCACAATATGGCTCTTGTAAAGTCTAGCATCGGTATCGGCTCACTTTTACTTGACGGAATTGGCGATACAATCCGTGTTTCAATGACGGCTGAACCAGTAACTGAGGTTAAAGCAGGTTATGATATTCTTAAGGGTGCAGGTATTAAAACCGATTGTGCACAAATTGTGTCTTGTCCAACCTGTGGCAGAACAAAAATTGACTTAATCGGACTTGCCGATAAAATTGAAAAAGCACTTGTAAACTACAACAAGCCAATTAAGGTTGCTGTTATGGGCTGCGTTGTTAATGGCCCAGGTGAAGCGAGAGAGGCTGATATCGGCGTTGCAGGTGGCGACGGTTGTGGTGTTATTTTTAAAAATGGTGAAGTGCTTAAAAAAGTAAACGAAGATGAAATAGTATACGAGTTATTAAAAGAAATAGAAAAAATATAGTGGTGTAATACATATGACAACAGTAAAAACACTTTTTGGTGAGATTTTCAGTTGTGATGAATATCTTGATTTTGCATTTGCTGAAATTATAAATTTTGTAATTTCAAGAGAGAAAAATAGAGCTGAACTCACTATTAAGCCATATAAAAAAATTGAACAAGTAAGAATAAACGAGTTTGCCGAAGAACTTTCAGCGGCTACAAAGATTAACTTTAAAATTGTTTGTGATGAGTCAAGAGCAGGTTTTTCTATCGGCTATGTTGACATTGTTATGGGTGTTATAAAAGACAATGTGGCACTCGCAAATGGTTATTTTAATAATGCTGAGTTTAAAATTGAAAACGGTGAATTGAAAATCCTTCTTAAAAAGGGCGGTAAGGATATTCTTTGTGCAGCAGGTGTTGACACTGAAATTGCAAAAACAATTAGAATTATTTTTGGCAGTGCACTTACTGTAACTCTTCATCAAAATGAATTTGATGTTGAGGTTGCAACTGATTCAATGCAAAAGCAAATGGAAGAATTATATAATCGCCAAAATGAAATGCAACGACCTCAGGGTGAAAAGCAATCACATATTGTGAAAGAAGGTTTTCCACTTTATCTTGAAACACAAAAGGCGATTTATGGTAACCTTGTAAGGACCTCAAAACTTCAAAAACTTTGCGATATTTCTATTGAAAGCGGTGCAGTTGCAGTTTGGGGTGAGGTCTTCTCACTTGACGTGCGCACAACTCGTGATGGTCGTAACAACATTATTACCTTTAATATTACAGATAAAACCTACTCATATACAGTCAAGGTTTTTGAAACTGTGGCAAACGCAAAATCCTTTATTAATGCTTTAAAAGAGGGTATGGCAGTAATTGTTTATGGTAAGGTGAGTTACGATAAATATTCAGGTGAAAATATTATTGCGGCTACAGCCGTAAATACAGTTACAGCAATTAAAAAGCAAGACAATGCCGAAATTAAGCGCGTTGAATTGCATTTACATACAAATATGTCCGAAATGGATGGTATGACCTCAGCTGACAAGCTTGTTAAACGTGCAATTTCTTGGGGACATACCGCAATAGCAATTACTGACCATGGTAACGCTCAAGGTTATCCTGATGCAGTAAAGGGCAAAGGTAAGGATGATATTAAGCTTATTTATGGTGTAGAGGGTTATCTTATAGATGATATTGGTGAGCCTGAAACACCTTGGGAAAAGCTTCCTCGTTATCATATTATATTGCTTGTACAAAACAAAGCAGGACTTAAAAATCTTTATAAGCTTATTTCACTTTCTCATACGGAGTATTTCCACACAAGACCATGTATTCCTCGCTCAAAACTTAATGAGCATCGTGATGGTATAATTGTGGGCTCTGCTTGTGAAGCAGGTGAACTTATTAAAGCAATTCTTTTTAAGAAAAGTGACGAAGAAATTCTTAAAATTGCCGACTATTATGACTATCTTGAAATTCAACCAGATGGTAATAATAAGTTTATGATTGAGTCACACTCTGGCTCAACAGCTAAAAATCCTGATAAAAATAAAGAGTATGACCATATTAAAACGCTTGAAGATATTCGTGATATTAATCGTAAGATTATACATATTGGTGATAAATTAGGCAAACTTGTTTGTGCCACAGGTGACGTGCATTTTATGGACCCTGAAGATGCCCAATTCCGTGCAATTCTTATGGCAGGTAAGGGATTTGACGATGCCGATAAGCAAGCACCTCTTTATTTTAAAACTACTGAAGAAATGCTTAATGAATTCACTTATTTAGGTGAAGATGTAGCATATGAAGTAGTTGTTACAAACACAAACAAAATTGCCGATATGATTGAGCAGGTAACACCAATTCCTTCAGGAACATACAACCCAACAATCCCAGGTGCAGAGCAAGAGCTTCGTGACATTTGTTGGGCAAAGGCAAAAGAGTGGTATGGTGACCCAGTGCCTAAGTATGTTGCCGAGCGTCTAGAAATGGAATTAGAATCTATTATCAAGCACGGCTTTGCGGTTCTTTACATTATCGCACAAAAGCTTGTTTGGGACTCTGAAGCACATGGTTATCATGTTGGTTCTCGTGGTTCTGTTGGTTCTTCCTTCGTTGCAACAATGGCAGGTATTTCGGAGGTTAATCCTCTTGCCGCTCACTATCGTTGCGCGAAGTGTAAGCATAGCGAATTCTTCTTGCACGGTGAATACGGCTCCGGCTTTGATATGCCACCAAAGAATTGTCCTCATTGTGATATTCCTATGATTCGTGACGGTCACGAAATCCCATTCCAAACTTTCCTTGGTTTCCACGGTGATAAAGCGCCTGATATTGACCTTAATTTCTCAGGTGATTATCAAGGTAAAGCACATAGATACACTGAAGAATTGTTCGGCCGTGACCACGTGTTTAAGGCAGGTACAATTCAAACAGTTGCCGACAAAACCGCATACGGATATGTAAAAAAATATCTTGAATCACATAACAAGATTGTAACTCGTGCTGAAGAAGACCGTCTTACAAAAGGCTGTACAGGTATTAAAACTACAACAGGTCAGCATCCGGGCGGTATGGTTGTTGTGCCTAACGAATTTGATGTTTATGATTTTACAGCGGTTCAATTCCCTGCAAACAAAGCAAGTTCAGGTATGGAAACAACTCACTTTGACTTCCATTTCTTGCATGATACAATTTTAAAACTTGATATTCTCGGTCATGATGTGCCTACACTTTATAAGCATCTTGAAGATATGACAGGCATTAACGTTATGGATGTTGATGTGTGCGACCCTAAAATTGTTAGTCTTTGTACAAGTCCTGAAGCGTTAGGCCTTACACCGGAAGATATTGGTGTTGAAACTGGTACGCTTTCAATTCCTGAAATGGGTACTGATTTTGTTCGTGGTATGCTTACTGAGGCACAACCAAAGAAATTCTCTGACCTTTTGCAAATTTCAGGTCTTTCACACGGTACTGATGTTTGGCTCGGTAATGCACAAGAACTTATTAAGAATGGTACTTGCACAATTTCAGAGGTTATTGGTACTCGTGATGATATTATGACATATCTTATCCATAAGGGCTTAGATTCAGGTCTTGCCTTTAAGATTATGGAACTTACTCGTAAGGGTATTGTTGCAAAAAGCGACTTCCCAGAGGGTGCAGTAGAAGCAATGGAAGCTTGCGGTGTTCCACAATGGTATATGGATTCTTGTCGTAAAATCAAGTATATGTTCCCTAAAGCACACGCTGCAGCTTATGTTATTGCTGCACTTCGCCTTGGTTGGTATAAAATTTATAGACCAATTGAATATTACACAGCATTTTTAACAGTGCGTGGTGGCGACCTTGACGCTTTTACGGCAGTTTTAGGTAGAGAAGCGGTTAAGCATAAAATGGTTGAATTACATGGCCCATTAAATGCTGAGCCGAAAGATAGAAAACCAATGAGTGCAAAAGAAAAAGACCAATTTACCGCCCTTCAGGTTGTAAATGAAATGATGGCTCGTGGAGTTGAACTTTTGCCAGTTGATATTTATAAATCTCGCGCAACTGAATACTACGTAGAAGATGGAAAAATTAGAATGCCATTCTCAGCACTTTCTGGCGTTGGTGAAAATGCCGCAAAAGGTATTGTAGAGGGTAGAGAAAAATGTGGTGCGGAATTTGTTTCAGTTGATGATTTCCAAACAAAAACTGGAGCATCAAGTGCGGTTGTTGAGGCATTACGAAAAATTGGTGCATTAAATGACCTTCCTGAGTCGGCACAAATCTCATTCTTTGGTTTTTAATTAGATAAGGGGAGAAAGTTATGGAAATTTTGTGGACTATTCTTGCTGTTTTAGGCTTATTTATTGTGGTAACGCTCATTCGTGCCGCATTCTTTAAAGAAAAGAAGAATAATGATGTTAAGTTAGAGCCTGAAATGGTGAATTTAGAAAAATATTGTAAGGATTTAAGTGACGCTATTCAAATTAAGACAATTTCTAACTATGACCGTGAACTTGTTGATTGGAAAGAGTTTGAAAAATTCCACGCATTTTTAGAAGAGCGTTTTCCACTTGTACATAAAACAATGACTAAAACCGTAATTGGTGATGCAAGTCTTGTTTTTGAGTGGAAGGGTATTGACCCTACTCTTGATGGTATTGCAATGCTTGCTCACCAAGATGTTGTGCCAATTACTGAAGGCACTGAAAGTGATTGGGAGCACGAGCCATTCAGCGGTTATAACGATGGTGAGTTTATCTGGGGCAGAGGTGCTATGGATATGAAAAACCATCTTATTGCGGTTATGGAGTGTATGGAAGAACTTATTAACGAGGGATTTCAACCAAAACGCTCAGTATATATTTGCCTTGGTCATAATGAAGAGGTTGTTGCAGCTCCTGATAACGGAGCAAAACAAATTGCCGCATATCTTAAAGAAAAAGGTGTGCATCTGGAAGCAGTCCTTGATGAAGGTGGCGCAATTCTTCCAGTTAAGCTTGGTAAACTTCTTGATATTAATCTTACAGGTGTCGGTATTGCCGAAAAAGGTAGCGTTAACTATAAGGTTAGCGTAAATGCAAAAGGCGGACATTCTTCACAACCACCAAAGCATACTGCAGTAGGTAAACTTGCTGATGTTATTAAAGATATTGAAAATCATCAGTTTAAGGCAACAATGCCTGATTACCTTAAACAACTTATTAAGCGTGTAGGTATGAATGCAGGGTATCCTTTAAGAGTTGTGCTTGTTAATGCAACAATTTTAAGACCGTTAATTCTTGCAATTATGAAAAGAATTCCTGCTGCGGCATCACTTATTCGTACTTGTACCGCAGTTACAATGGCTGAGGGTAGTCCACAGTTTAACATTCTTCCACAAAAAGCAAGTGTAACTGTAAATTTCCGTACAATGCCAGGAGTTACAATTAAAGATGTTGAAAAGCATATTCGCGATAGCGTGAAGAATAAAGATATTGAACTCACATTCCTTACTGGTAAAGAATCTTCAATTATCTCTCCAACTGATTCACGCGCATTCCAAACAATTAAGGAATTAAGCGAGGCGCAAAACAGCAAAAATCTTGTTTCTCCATTCTTAGTAATGGGCGCAACTGATGCTTATAACTATGAGCCAGTTTGTGAAAATATTTATCGTTTCGCACCATTTGTGGCAGATACAAAGCTTCTTCTTTGCACACACGGTACAAACGAAAGAATACCAATCGCTTGTTGTGAAGATGCAATTGCATTTTTTAAACGCTATATAAGAAGAATGACTCAAGATTAAATAAAAAGGCAGTCCATAAGGACTGCCTTTAATTTTGCGCTTTACATTTAATTATTCTTCCGTTTGCTTGCCTAAAAATGATGCAGCAACCGATACCAATTTAATCTCAGTTTGATTCGGCATAACTCCGTTAGAGTTAAGCATAAGCACAACTGCACCGGCAACATCACCGCCACCGATAATAGGGTAAGCGATTCCTGCCTCGCGGTCACTATCTTTTAACGGATAAAGCGCTTTAATATCAGGGGACGCCACATAGTTTTCGCGATTTTCAATTAAATCTTCTAAATCAGTAGAAATACGCTTGTCCATAGCGTCTTTTTTAGGCATACCTGAAACGGCAATAACGTGGTCGCGGTCAGTAATAATTACAGGCAAGTTTGTTGCCCTGTTAAGCACCTCAGTATATTGACTTGCAAACTCCGATAATTCACCAATAGGCGAGTACTTTTTAAAAATAACCTCCCCATCAGACGCAGTATAAATCTCTAAAGGGTCTCCTTCACGGATTCGCAT
>JAZLET010000175.1:0-10382 GCA_045615405.1 Candidatus Fimenecus sp. | reverse complement strand
GAATTCAGCGAAGATCAGGAATTCTTAAAGAGATTTGATATTGAATCTCAGGCATCTGCAGGTCTTTCACACAGTAACATTGTTTCGGTTCACGATGTTGGAGTTCAGGATAATATTCATTATATTGTTATGGAATATGTTGATGGTATTACTCTTAAAGAATATATTGAACAGCAAGGTGTTGTGAATTGGAAAGAGGCTGTGCATTTTATGGGCCAAATCCTTGCTGCTTTACAACACGCTCATGATAAAGGCATTGTTCACCAAGATATCAAACCACAAAATATTATGCTTTTACAGGATGGTACAATTAAGGTTACTGACTTTGGAATTGCTAGATTTAGTAGAATGGACTCAGATACAACATCGGAAAATGCAATCGGCTCAGTTCATTATATTAGTCCTGAACAAGCAAGAGGCGAGATGACTGATGATAAAGCTGATATTTATTCAGTTGGCGTTGTAATGTATGAAATGCTTACTGGTAAACTACCTTTTGAATCAGATAGTGCAGTTTCAGTTGCCCTTATGCAAGTTCAACAAGACCCAAAACGTCCACGTGATATTATACCAACTCTTCCATTAGGTCTTGAACAAATTACAATCCGTGCTATGCAAAAAAATCCTAGTGACCGCTATGGCTCAGCTGCAGAAATGCTTATGGATATTAATGAATTTAAGAGAAATCCATCAGTTAAATTTAATTACACATATTTTGTTGATAAAGAACCTACAAAGTTTGTTGGTGCAACAACGGTACGTTCTAAGAATGTGCAACGTAATGAGGGTAAAACTGAGCAAGAATCTAAGGCGATTAATAAAACAACAGCAATTATGCTTGGTGCAATTGCAGGTATAGTTGTTCTTGTTATGATTATTATCGGCATCTTTGCTGGTGTTAGCAACCAAAAGGTTGAAGTACCTAACTTTGTCAATATGAACTATTATGAAGATATTGAAAATAATAAGGATTACAAAGATTTTAAATTTGTAGTTGAAATTAATGAAAATTCTACTCTTGACGATGGCACTGTTATTGAACAGACTCCATCAGCAAGTGAAAAGGTAAAAAAAGGTACTGAAATTAAACTTACAATTGTTAGAAAAAATAATGTTGTTATTGATTCTTCAATTCTTGGTATGAATGAAGAACAAGCAAGAAGTTATCTTATAAATCGTGGTGTTATTCCAACAGTTATGTATGAGTACTCTGAAACTATTGCTCCTGGTCTTGTACTTAAAACATCACCTGAAGTTGGTTCTTCTGTTAAAATTGGCGGTGAAGTAATTCTCTATGTAGCAACTGACAAAGAAGAAACTGTTAAAGTTCCTGAACTTATAGGTTGCAGTAAAGATGTTGCTGAACAATTGCTTAAGGCATCAGACCTTGTGCTTGGTACTGTTACGGAAGTAAATAGTGATTTAGAAGCAGGAATGGTTGTTAAGCAAAGCGTTACAAAAGATGAATCTGTACCTGTTGGTTCAAAAATTGATATTGAAGTTAGTAATGGAATTCCAGCTGAATCATCAACTGAATTAGTTGTTAATCTTCCAGCTGTAAACAAATCTGGTGTTTTAAAAATTTATATTAATAGTGAACTTTATTTTACATCAGGTGAACTCTATCTTGACGGTGCTGAGAAGAAATATACTGTAACCGGTAGTGGCGCTGAAAATTCTTATGTTGTAATGATTGATGATAGTCCAATTCAAAAGGGTAAAATTGACTTTACAAAGAAACCTGCTGTTGTTACTGATGTTGAAAACATTGCATACGAAAATATGGCAATTCTTCCTAATAATTTAGTAGGTAAAACTAAAGAAGAAGCAATTACACAATTAAATGCTGCTGGGTTTATGAATATTGAAATTATTGAAACACCTAGCGATGCTGTTAAAAGTGGTTATGTAATAGCTCAAGACCCTGTTTCTGATGGCATTACAAAAATTCCTACAAGTCAAACAATTAAACTTACTATAAGTACAGGACCAAACGCTGAATAATATGAATTTAAAAGGTATAATTACAAAGGGTATTGGCGGCTTCTATTATGTTGAAGTCGCCAATGCGACTTATGAATGTAAAGCAAGAGGGTTATTTAGAAAGAATAGAATAACTCCGCTTGTTGGCGATACTGTTGAAATTTCAGTAAATAACAATGCTGAGAATACAATTGATAAAATTTGTGAACGCAAAAACTTTTTATTAAGACCACCAGTATCTAATATAGACAATTTAATTATTGTTGTTTCAACCATTGAACCAAAACCTAATTTTCTTGTAGTTGACAAGCTTATAGCAACAGCTGAATTTAAAAATATTGAACCGATTATTGTAGTTTCAAAAACTGATTTAAGCGATTGTCAAAGTATTGTTGATACTTATAAAAATAGCGGTATTACATTAATTGTTATTGAAAATGATAATGATGTTGAAAAAGTGCGTCAATTGATGAAGGGTAAAATTACCGCTTTTACTGGTAATTCAGGTGTTGGTAAAACAACGCTACTTAATAAAATTGACAGTAGTTTAAATTTATCAACTGGGGCTATCAGTGAAAAACTTGGCAGAGGACGACATACTACTCGTGAAGCTCAACTTTTTAATGTGTGCGGTGGGTATGTTATAGATACACCTGGTTTTTCATCGTTGGATTTTGCAAAAACTGAAATTATTAAAAAAGACGATTTGCCATATTGCTTCCGTGAATTTAGAGAATATTTAGGTGGTTGTAAATTTTCTACTTGTTCTCATACTTGTGATAAAGGTTGCAAGATTTGTGAAGCGGTTGAGGGTGGGTTTATAAGCAAATCAAGACATAGTAATTATATTGCAATGTACAATCAAGCAAAGGGTATTAAAGAATGGGAATTAAAAGAAGATGTGTAATCATCGGTGGGGGAGATTGCTCTACCGAAATTTTAAAAAAAAATATTCATTCGGATGATTTTATTATATGTGCTGACGGTGGATTTGATATTGCAAATGCTTGCGGGATTATACCTGACTTACTAATTGGCGATTTTGACTCAATTAAAGCCGTTCCAAATAATGTAAACAAAATTACCCTTCCTGTTGAAAAAGACGTTACTGATAGTGTAGCAGCTTATAATGAGGGCGTAGAGCGAGGCTTTACTAGTTTTGTTATGTTTGGTGGCACTGGCGGTAGATTTGAACATACATTTGCAAATATTTCACTTATGGCAAATGCTTCATATGATGGGCATAAATTTGAAATTATTGATGAACGACATATTTTTAGATGCATTTCTAGCTCATCTATAAAAATTGAAAGAAAAGAAAATCAACAAGTTTCCGTTATCGCATATGGAAGCGGTGCGTTTGGTGTTACCGAAAAGGGATTTTATTATACTCTCAATGATGAATTGCTTAGTCCATTTGATGTTGCACAAGGTATTAGTAATCATATTGTTGATGATTATGGCGAGATTTCAGTTGAAGATGGAGCTTTGATTATTATAGAAACAAAAATGTAACAAAAATATACCCCTTGCGTATAATGTAGTAAACACATGGCAGGGGGTATTTATTATGGGAAGACAAAAAAATAAGTTAAGTGGCTTAATTTTTGCAGCGCTTGGATTTGGTCTTATGTTGACTTTCATTTTCCCTGATAAATTTATCGTAGTATTACTTGCTATTGCTCTTGTAGTTTGCGGTATTGCCCTTTGCAAAAAATAGGAGGAGTTACTTTGAAAGTAGTACTTGTAAAAAGTCCCAAGCTTATTAGTGGAATGTTAAGAAAAATATTTGGAATAAAAAAGGTTACATAAAAACACCCCAATGGTAATCCATTGGGGTGTTTTTATAAGTAATTTACTTGAAGTATCTATTTAAAAGTCCTTCAAATGCTTTACCGTGTCTTGCCTCGTCACGAGCCATTTCATGAACTGTATCGTGAATAGCATCAAGGCCAAGTTCTTTTGCACGCTTTGCAAGGTCAAATTTACCAGCAGTTGCACCGTTTTCAGCGTCAACTCTCATTTCAAGGTTTTTCTTAGTGCTGTCTGTTACTACTTCACCAAGAAGTTCAGCAAATTTTGCTGCGTGTTCAGCTTCTTCCCAAGCAGCTTTTTCCCAATAAAGACCTATTTCAGGGTAGCCTTCACGGTGTGCTACTCTTGCCATTGCAAGATACATACCAACCTCTGAGCATTCACCTTCAAAGTTAGCACGAAGGTCCATGATAATATCTTCACGAACGCATTTTGCAACGCCTACAACGTGTTCAGCAGCCCAAGTTCTTTCATCCTCTTTAACTTCGTTGAACTTGTCAGCAGGTACTTTACATTGTGGGCATCTTTCAGGAGCTGAATCTCCTTCGTGAACATAACCGCAAACTGAGCATACAAATTTTTTCATAGTTTTTTCCTCCAAAAAATAATTTTAATTTAATTGATTACAGTTTTTGCATAATCCAAACGCCATTAAACTGTAATTTGTTACTTTGCCTACAATCTCATCAGAGAAGGTAAGGGTGTCATTTTTAAATGACATTAAATCATATACATTACCGCAAGAAGAACATTTAAAATGTGCATGTGGATTAACATTTCCGTCAAAACGGTCATTAGTACCATCAGGAATTCTTAAAACCATTCCAGACTCTTCAAGCTGTGAGAGATTTCTATAAAGAGTTCCTAAGCTAAGGTTAGGAATAATCTCTCTAACCGAAAGATAAAGTTCCATAGCAGTAGGGTGGTCATAACGTGATTGCAAATTATTAATAATTGCTTCGCGTTGTTTGCTTCGTCTTTCAATTGCCATTGTTCAAACTCCTTAACAGTAATGATTACTGTTATTATAACATATCTTTTTTAATTGTCAATACTCTTTTTATAAAATAGGTGATTTTTTTGAAAAAAATATTTTCATTAATTTTAATAGTAGTTTGTTTATTTTGTGGATGTGAAGATAAAGCAAAAACAAACTTAAATAATAGTGAAACAAATAATGAAAATTTAGTTGGTGTTTGGATTAACTACAATGAAATTAATTTTTTAATTAACAAATGTGAAACTGAAAATCAATTGAATACTGAAATATGTTCAATGCTTGAAAAATTTTTAGAATTTAAAATAAATACTATATTTTTACATTGTAGGGCTTTTGATGACTGTTTTTATGTATCAAAAATTTATCAACCAAGTAAATATTGTTTAAATGCCGATAATTGTCTTAAGTTTGACATATTACAAGCTTTTATTGATTGTGCTAATAATTATGGCATTGAAATTCACGCGTGGTTAAATCCGTATAGAATACGAAATGACAGTAATTTTAGTTTGATTAACGAGAAAAGTCATGCGGGAAAGTGGCATCAAAAAAATCCCCTTGACGAAAGATTAATAATCACTGAAAATTCAATTTTCTATAATCCATCATCAATAGATGTGCAAAAATATATTTTAGATGGTATTAAAGAAATATTAATCAATTACAATGTAGATGGTATACATATTGATGATTATTTTTATCCAACTACAAATAAAAATATTGATGTTGGGATTTACGAGAAATATATAAAAAATGGTGGTAAGTTATCTCTTGAAGATTATAGAAGAAATAATGTAAATACGCTTATAGCTTCAATTTATTCGCTTGTAAAATCATACAATTCAAAAATTTGTTTTTCAATTAGTCCATCAGCTGATATTTACACAAATTATAATTTACATTATGCTGATGTTGAATTATGGGCGACACAAAAAGGTTTTGTTGATTACATTATTCCTCAAATCTATTTTGGATTTAAACACGAAACGATGCCTTTTGAAAGCGTAGTCAATGACTGGATTAATCTAAAAACAGATAACACGAAAATTGCAATAGGAGTTTCAATTTATAAATCGGGCGAAGTTGATGTTTATGCAAAATCCGGTTGTAACGAATGGATTGATTATAGTGATGTTTTAAAAAGACAAATATCATTAATAAACAGTAATGACCTTATTAGTGGTTATGTTTTTTATTCTTCAAGTTATATCTTGAATGATTATAATGACAATCTAAAGCAAGAAAAAATTAATATAATTTCATAGGTTGGTAATATATGTATCTTGACGATTATATGCATTTTTGGTAAAATAACCATATAAATTGTCAAGGAAGTGAGAAAAATGAAAAACAATATTTTTAAAAGCATTGTTTCGTTAGTTTTAACTGTATCTATGCTGTTTTCTTTTTCTTCACTTTTTTCTGTTAGCGCCATAACCCAAATGGGCACAGTAATTAAGGATTCTGTTCGTGTGAGAACGTCTCCAACAACTACTAAAGATAATAAATTATACGTTGATGATGTTGTTGTAAACTTAAACACTGGTGATGTTGTTACAATTCTTGACACTGTCAATAGTGACGGTGATACAGATTACAAAACTTGGTATTATATAGAATTTACTTATAAAAGAACACTTTATAAAGGTTATGTTTATACAGGTTTTATTGAATTAAATACGTATAATGAGGATGTTGAAATACCTGAAGATGTACCTGAAATTTATAAACCATATATTGAACAATTATTAGCGTATCATCCTGAGTGGAAATTTAAATTTATTGATACAGGTCTTGAATGGAAAGATTTATTTACTGAGGAAACTGAATGTTATCTTGGTAGAAATGTTGTACATAAATCTTATCCTTTATCTTATCGTTCAACACAGTCAGGTGCTTACAACTGGCGTAGTGATGTGTGGTATAATCCCGAAAATGAAGCAGGCTGGTATCAAGCTAATGCTCAAGTAATTGCTTATTATATGGACCCGCGAAATTTCTTGAATGAGTCTAATGTATTTATGTTTGAGGCGCTTTCGTATGATGAAAAAAATCATACTCTTGACGGCGTTAAAAAGATTTTTACAAATTCATTTATGGATAATGTTAAGATTCGCAATTCAACAGGTGAGTCAATTCTTTATGCTCAGGCGTATATAAATGCAGGTCAAATTGCAGATGTAAGTCCATATCATCTTGCCTCGCGTACGATACAAGAAGTTGGCTATGACGGTTCTGGTTCTACAAGTGGCACATATGTAGCTAAAGATGGTACTGACTATTCAGGTTATTATAATTTCTATAATATAGGCGCTATTGCAAGTTCAGACCCGGTTGCAAATGGTTTGAAGTATGCGACAGGTAAAACATCCACTAACGTTCAAAAAGAAAGATATTTATTACCTTGGAATTCACAGTACAAAGCAATTGTTGGTGGTGCAAAGTGGATTGGCTATGGCTATATTAACAATAAGCAAGATACACTTTATTTTCAAAAATTTAATGTTGTTAATCAGGTGTGGTATCATCAATATATGGCAAACGTTATGGCACCTGCTTCTGAGTCAACGACAATTAAAAATACTTATAGAAATCTTAATGTAATTGATAATAGCTTTACATTTTTAATTCCTTGTTATAAAAATATGCCAGCAGAACCTTGTAAGCTTCCTGAGAAAAGTAACGCAAGTCCTAACAATTGGCTTAAAGAACTTAAAATTAATGATTATGATTTTAGTTTTGATGCTGGTAAAACAAGCGGTTATTCAATTGAAGTAGCAGGTTCGGTTTCTTCTGTTAATATTACTGCAACACCGGTTAATTCAAATGCGACTGTGTCGGGGATTGGTACAATTTCTTTAAAAGAGGGTAATAACCCAATAGATGTTGTTGTTACCGCTGAGAATGGTGATAAGCGGACTTATACAATTAACATTACTCGTAATGTTCAAGAAAGAGTTCCGTTAAAGAGCATATCTTTAAGTAAAACTGACCTTTCAATGTTCGCTGGTGATTCAACAACTCTTAAAGTTAGTTTTAACCCATCAAATACAACTGATGATAAAACTGTTGTATGGACTTCATCAAATAAAAAAGTTGCTACTGTTTCAAATGGCAAGATAACCGCTGTAGGCGAGGGTAGTGCAATAATTACTGCAAAAGTAGGTAATTATACTGCTACTTGTAAAATTACAGTATCAGCTAAAGTTATTAAAGGTGATGTAGACGCAGATGGTGAAGTTACAATTGCTGATGCACTTATGATTTTTAAACACAAATCAAGTGAAATCACGCTCTTAGGTTCTCAACTTAAAGCTGCAGATACTGATGCTAATGGTGAAGTTAAACTTGCCGACGCACTTAGAATTTTTAAATTCAAGAGTGGCGAAATAACTGAGTTATAATGTATTAAACTGCTGGTTGAAAAATCGGCAGTTTATTTTTATATAAAAATCATTTAAAACATTGACACAACAAGATAATAAGAGTAAAATAATATTGTTAAAATTTTGTTAATCTTTAAAAGAGGTGTTATAACAATGGCAATGCAATTAACAGCTGAACAACAAGCTATGCTTAATGGTGAGCAAGGCGAAGTTATGGCTAAAGTTATGAAAACACTTGTTATGTATGGTGAGACATTCGGTGCTGAAAGAATGGTTCCAGTAACAAGTGAAAAAGGTCATCTTGTTACAAGCTTCGGCTTAAAAATGATGACTCCTGTTTTTGATTTAATGGACCAACTTCTTAATGCTGGTGTTACATCAAAACAAAAATTCTCAGTTGACCCTAAACCATTTGACTCAGCAGTTCCATCAGATTTCTTAAAGAACTTTGTTTTCAAAAAGTTTATGTATTCAAAACAAGATTCATATAATGAACAGCTTCGTAAAATGGGTCTTCTTGATGATAATGCATATACTTGTGCTTGCTATCTTGATGAAGTAGGCAACACACCAAAGAAAGGCGACATTCTTTCATGGGCAGAATCAAGTGCAGTTGCTTATGCAAACTCAGTTATCGGTGCTCGTTGTAACCGTAACTCAGGCCTTATTGAAATGATGGGCTCAATTGCAGGTTTTGTTCCTGATTTTGGTCTTCTTACTGATGAAGGTAGAAAAGCAACTTGGGTTATTGAAGTTAAATGTACAAAGAAACCTGAGGCTCAAATTCTTGGCTCTGCAATCGGTATGAAAGTTATGGAAGATGTTCCATTCGTTAAAGGTATGAACGAATGGCTTGGCAATGAACTTAATGATGATGCTAAAGCATATCTTAAAGACTTTGGTGCTGCTTGTGCATCAAACGGTGCAGTTGGTCTTTATCACATTGAAGGTCTTACACCTGAAGCAGTTGAAATGGGCGATGATCTCGTTGTTGAAAATGCTCAAGTTTATGTTATTGACGACGCTGAACTTGAAAGAGTTAAGGCATCATACCCAGTTATGTGGAAAAATCCTGATGCAACACCAAAACTTTGTTTTGTAGGTTGCCCACACATGACAATGGCTCAGCTTAAAGAGTGGACAAATGATGTTTACGAAGGACTTAAGAAAAATGGTCTTAAGAAAGTTTCAATTCCTACAGTATTTACAGCTCCACCAGCAGTTTGTGATGAGTTTAAGAAGACCGATTTGTATGCTAAACTTCAGTCAACAGGCGTAGTTCTTAGCTACATTTGTCCTCTTATGTATATGAACAATCCACTTGCAAAGAAAATGCCTGTAATTACAAACTCAAATAAACTTCGTACATATACAACTTCTCGTTATTATACAAGCGAAGAAATTCTTGACATTATTACAAAGGAGGCAAAATAAAATGAAAACATTCAAAGGTCGTCCAGTAGTTCCTGGTACAGCTGTAGCAACAGCACTTGTTTCACACGGTGGTTTCAATACACTTGCTTCTTTTCAGGGTGCATTACAGTTTGGTGATAAACAAGCTAAATGCGGTGACCAAAACAACGCTGATATCTATGAAAAACCAATGGTAGGTACAGCACTTTGCCTTCCACAGACAATCGGTTCAACAACAGGTGGTCTTGTTCTTTATTGTGCAAAGGTTATGGAAAGATGCCCAGCTTGTATGCTTTTCTCAGAGCATATTGACTCGCTTGCTGCAGCAGGTGCAATAATCGGTTCAGTTTGGACTGATACTCCAATGCCAACAGTTGACTGTCTTGGCGAAGAGTTCCTTAATACAGTTAAAACAGGTGATAAAATCACAGTTTACGAAGACGGAACAGTTACAGTTGAATAATTTTAATGGGGTTATCATATGATAGCCCCATATTTTTATTTTAAACACTTGATTTTAAATTAAATTTCTTATATAATATTGAACTGTTGACACGGAGAGTTGTCCGAGCTGGTCGAAGGAGCACGATTGGAAATCGTGTAAACTGCTAAAACGGTTTCGAGGGTTCGAATCCCTTGCTCTCCGCCAAAAAAGAACTGTAATCTAATTGTTAGATTGCGGTTCTTTTTATTTTATGATATAATTATATAAAAATTAAAGCAGTTGTAATGTTCATGATATCAAAAATTAAGACTTTTTTACGAGAAAGCAACATTAATTATAA
>JAZLET010000174.1:0-10618 GCA_045615405.1 Candidatus Fimenecus sp. | reverse complement strand
GGTATTTTCGTAAACTTCCAGAATGTTCAAAGAACAACAAGAAAGAAACTTCCATTCGGTGTTGCACAGATTGGTAAATCTTTCCGTAACGAAATTACTCCAGGTAAGTTCATTTTCCGCGTTCGTGAGTTTGAACAAATGGAACTTGAATTCTTCTGCAAGCCGGGTACTGTCCTTGAGTGGTTTGAATATTGGCGTGGTTTTTGCCGTGATTGGCTCTATTCACTTGGTATGAAGCCTGAAAATCTTCGCCTTCGTGACCACGACCCTGAAGAGCTTTGCTTCTATTCAAAGGCAACAACCGACTTTGAATATCTTTTCCCATTCGGCTGGGGTGAGCTTTGGGGTATAGCTGATAGAACTGACTATGACCTTACTCAACACGCTAATACAAGCGGCAAAAACCTTGAATATATTGACCAGGTTACAGGTGAAAGATATATTCCTTATGTTATTGAACCTTCACTTGCTGTCGAGCGCCTTTTCCTTGCACTTTTAACTGAAGCATATGATGAAGAGGTTGTAGATGCTGAAAAGAATGACACTCGCGTTGTTATGCATTTCCACCCAACACTTGCACCGGTTAAAGCTGCAGTGCTTCCTCTTTCAAAGAAGCTTGGTGACAAGGCTGAAGAAATTTATGATATGCTTTCAAAGCATTTCAATGTAGAATATGATGATGCAGGCTCTATTGGTAAACGTTATCGTAGACAAGATGAAATTGGTACACCATTTTGCATAACTGTTGACTTCCAAACAGTAGGGGATAGTGAAACTGAGGCTGATAACTGTGTAACAGTGCGTGACCGCGATACAATGGAACAAGTAAGAATGCCAATTGATGAGCTTGCTGCATACATTAATAAAAAATTGGAGTTCTAAGATGAAAAAACTTCTGCTTATTATCAACCCTACCGCAGGGAAAAAGCGTGGTATTGATTACCTTACCGAAATTGTAAAAAGATTTGAAGATGTAGGGTATGAGGTTGAAACACGCTATACCGAAATAGACAAAAATGCAACTGTTGTAACACTCAATCACGGCGAAGGCAAAGATGTAATTGTTTGCTGTGGTGGTGATGGTACTCTTAAAGAAACCATTTGTGGAGTTATGACACTTGAAAGTAATGCTAAAATCGGTTATATTCCTATGGGCACAACGAATGACTTTGCACGTTCATTGCACATTCCAACCAATCCTTTAGAAGCGGTTGATACTGTTATCAATGGTGTTGAAATGAAGGTTGATATAGGCGATTTTAACGATGATGAGCAGTTTATATATGTTTCCTGCTTTGGTAATTTTTGTGATGTATCATATAAGGCAAAGCAAAAGCTAAAGAATAAAATCGGTAGGGGAGCATATTATTGGGAAACTGCTAAAGAGGTTCATAAAATTCGTGGCTTCAAGGCAAAAATTGAATGTGATGATGGTGAAATTATAGAGGGCAACTTCTTCTATGGTGGTGTTTCTAATTCATATTCAGTTGCAGGCTTCCCTGTGCTTACAAAAGCGGGTGTTTTGTTTGATGATGGTTATCACGAATTAGCACTTATTAGAATGCCTAAAAATCCCGCCGACCTTGTTACAATAGTGCGTGATATGTTTGTTACAAAAGATGTGCTTCACAATGAAAATCTTGTGTTAAGACATGGCAAAAACTTTAAGTTTTGGTTTGAAAAGCCCGTTAACTGGACACTTGATGGTGAAAACGGTGGCGACCACGAATATGTTGAGGTTAAGACCTTAGAAAACGCAGTTACAATACTTGTTGAAAAGTTATAAATAATAAAAACTGCATTACATAGTAGTGCAGTTTTTTCATAAGGTGAGTTTATGGGAGAAAGATTTAAAAAAGCCATAGGTGTTGAGGGTACATTTAAAGACACCGTATTACCTATGATATATTATTGCTTCACCAATATATTTATTGGTGGCGGTGGCTACATAATTAGTATGTATTTCAGTATTTTCCTGACAAAGGTTGTAGGACTCGATATCCGCTATGCTGGATTCATCACGATGATAGCGGTGGTTTGGGATGGCATTAATGACCCACTCATGGGCATTGTTACTGACCGTACACGCTCAAAATATGGTAGGCATCGTGCATATCTTAAATGGGGTATTCCATTTGTGTTTGTTTCATACATAATGCTGTGGAATTCTTTTGGACTTGATGGCGAAAAGCATCCGTATATGACAGTGGCATACTTTGTGTTTGCCTATGTGCTTTATAAAACTGCATACACAATTATTGCAGTGCCACATACCGCAATGCTTCCTGAATTGGCACCTGAATACAATAAGCGTACTCAATATACATCAGTAAGCTATATTTTTAACTCATGCGGAATGATTCCATCATATATTGTTTTGCTTATATTACTTTCAGTATTTGGCTACTCTGATGGTCTTACAAGAGATGCAAAAGCACCATTTTTTGTTGCAGGCATAATTCTTGCAACAATGTACAGCATTTCAATTTATGGCACCTTTAAGCTTGTTAAAGAGCCAAGCTCACTTGATATGAAGAATGAGCCACTTGACCTTAAGGCTGCAATTAAAGAGTATGTGCTTGTATTTAAAAGCAAAGCCTTTAGACAGTATTTTGGTATTAGCTTCTTTTGGGAAACTGCAAGAAGCTTTTACTCAACAACATATATTTATTACATAACCTTCCTTGCAAATCAGTATAGGTATTATCCAATTTTTAATACCTTTGCAGGAATTTTTGAGTCTGCTGCATTCCCACTTAACTATGCACTTACAATGAAACACGGCAAGAAAAAATGTGGTACAATTGTGACACCGTTTATGATTTTAGGTCTCGCAATAGGACTTATAGTTACAGCCAGTCAGCCAGGCACCTCAAAAGCAACCTTTATGCTTATCTTAATGCTTGTAGGTACAATTCTTTATCCATTTGGTATGAGTGGTATCGGCTTTGTTTGTAACAATGTTTTTCCTGATTTAACTGATGTTGATGAGTTAATTACAGGTCGTAGGCGTGAGGGCGTTGTTTCAACCTGCAATACAATGGTAAAGCAGGTAACAGGCGGTATTAACACCTTTATTGTAACACTTATTCTTGGTGGCTTTGGTCTTGATACAAAAAGTGAGGCAACTGAGTTTGTACAACAGCCCGATTCAGCAATTTTTGGTATCCGCCTTTGTGTTGCAATAATTCCAATGCTTTGTGCATTCGTTTCTTATATTCTTTTAAGAAACTTTAAAATGACAAAAGAAGACCATACAATGATTCGCGCTGCAATCGCAACGAAGCATAAATATGGTAGCGTAACTTTTACACCTGAAGAAAAAGAGCGTTGTGAAGTATTAACAGGTCATAAATTAGAAAATACTTGGTTAGGTCATGACAATGATGAAACTCAAGGTCATACACTTGATAAGGATGAAAATGGAAATTATATAATTCTTATAGAAAAAGAAGCCGAGAAAAAGGCGTTAATGGCACAAGTGGAATAGGAGAGATAATTATGGAAAAAATTGATATAACTCAAACTGCACCAACCTATAAAAGAAGTAAAGCCTTTGATGTTTTCTTTTATCTTGTACAATGGACTTGGGGATTCGTAGTAAATATTGTTGGTGGTATAGCATATCTTATTTGTACAAAAGCCTTAGGTTATCAGCATCAAAAATTCGGTTATGCCAATATTGTATATATGCCTTGGAATCAAGGCGGACTTTCAATGGGCACATTCATATTTATGCGGAAGGGCCATCCAAACAAAGAATGGACATATAATACAAGAATTCACGAATATGGTCATACTTGGCAGTGCTTACTTTTAGGACCACTTTATTATCCTGTTATTGCAATTCCTTCAGTGATTTGGTGTCATTGCTTTGCAAAATATCGCGAAAAGAATAATGTTTCATATTATAAGCTTTATTGCGAAAGTTGGGCAAATAGTTGGGGCGAAAAATTTTCTAAAATGAAAAGAGTATAAAAATAAGGGACTCAAACGAGTCCCTTTAATTTTTGTTTTTTATATATTTTTACATCTAAAATCTACCCAAGCGGAGTCCGTTGACAATTTTCCGCCATCTTTAAAGGTTTTGAGTGCTGCCGTATCATTCTTAAGCCAAGCATCAAACCAGTCAAGTATGTAAGACGAATATTTTTCAGGATTTGTGCTACAGGTTGTGTGTATAGCCTTGTTAAGTGAGGCATAAACTGTTGGACCTTCCGCTATTTCATAAGCCGGTTCAATCCATTGTGATGGACTAACAATTATATCGCTTGTACCTGCAATAAAGAAGGTCGGTGTTTTAAGTCCCTCAACCTCATAATCGTAGTTACTACCTGCAAGTGAAATTACACAGTCAATTCGTGAGTCAGCATTTGCAGCATTAACGGATGAGCGTCCGCCTTGTGAATGACCAATTACACCAATTTTTTTTGTGTCAATCTTGTTGTAAAAGATATCGTTTACATCATTATTCTTGTTTAGAATAAAGTCAATAGATGCAATTTGCGCTGTGCCGTCAGCAGACATTGTTTCATCACAAGCAACAACTATGTAGCCACCCTTTGCTATTTCAACAAGCAGTTTATCATAAAATCCTGCTGTAACCATTGTACCGTTAGCCCAAGCAATTACAGGATATGGCTTTGACACAACATTAATATTGTCGGGGTAGTAAACAGTTTGTGTTGCTGATGCGGTTTCATACTCTTTAGTCTTAACTGATTTTATACTCGTGTCAATTTTCTTTTTAGTTGTGGTTTCTTTTTGTGTAGTAGTTTCTTTTTGTGTAGTAGTTTCTTTTTTAGTTGTTGTTTCAGCACTTTGTGTAGTAGTTTCTGTTGTGCTTGTATCATCATTCCACATATCTTCTTGAGTTGTGGTAGTAGTTGTATTATTTGTTGGCTCGTTTTTGCCACAACCAATTAAAGAAAACAATAAAACAAAGCATAAAGATAATGCAATAATCCTTTTCATTATAAACACCTCATAATAACAATATTAGGGCGGGGACTTGCCCCGCCTTAATTTTTGTATTAAAGTTTTGAATATCCGTGGCAGTTAATTAAAGCGTCAAGCTTTTTGCCCTCTTTACAAAGTGGACATTCGTGTGATGAAACGCTGAAGTAGTCAGGTAAATCATTAGGATTAAATACTGAATTTACCTCATAACCGTCACATGCTTCACTTGTTGCGAAGATTGATGCAACGCCTACAACATCACCACCGTAGTACTTAATTGCCTCAATAGCAGCCTTTGCAGTGTTGCCAGATGCAACTGAAACTGCAGTAATAAGCACGTGCTTACCCTTAATCATATTAACAATGTTATCACGGAAAATAATTTGTGAGCCGTTAATAATTTCAGGAGTAACAATATAAATTGTTTGATGAGCGTTAATGTTAATGTAGTCGTGTTTTGTAAGCTGATCAGCAATACAAGTGCTTATAACCTCAGTGCCGTCAAGGCAAAGAATGGTATCAACAATTTTGTTGCTGTATTTGTGATTCTTGCAAAGCTCGTGAGCAATAGCCTTTGCTTCAGAAAGACGGGATTTTTGTGCAGCAACATCAATATAGTAATTGCTATGAGAAGTACTTGTTGCAAAATGTCCTCTTGCCACACGAAGGAACAAATTGTTGTGGTTTGTTTTGATTTTTGTAATGCTTGTTGTTGGCATAAAAATCCTCCTTAAAAATTATAGTTTTTTTATGTTATACATTGTACCCTAATTTTGTGAAAATTTCAAGAAAAAGTTACAAAAAAAATAAAAAAATATAAAAATTTTTGTACTGTTTGTACTTATTTTATGTATTTTTACACTGTTTACCCGTATGGTCTATGTAAAAATTCTCTTTATAGATTAAATCATTCACCGAAACAAAAGAATAGCCTTGCTTTGAAAGCTCAGTAAGAATTTTATCAAGTGCAGGTGCAGTGTTGTCTACACCATTATGAAAAAGCAAAATTGAACCGTTACTTGTACCCTTAATAACCCTGCTCACAATCTCTTGGACTGATATCTTCGTGTAGTCAAGAGAATCGCAATTCCACTGAATCATAGTCATATTAAGTGATTCGCATACTTCAATGCTTTCGTTTGTGTAGTCACCTGATGGTGCGCGGACAAGTGTTACAGGTACACCTGTAATGGCTTTGAGCGTCTTGTTGCAATCAACAACTTCTTTTTTTACCTCTTCTCGTGAGCATTTTGAAAAGGCTTTGTGCGTATTAGAATGATTAGCAATAGTATGCCCTGCATCATAAAACGCTTTTACACTTTCAGGAAATTTTTCAGCCCAGTCTCCAACAATAAAAAATGTTGCTTTTGCATTGTGCTTTTTTAAAATCTTAATGATTTCATCAGTGTCTTGATTAGTCCATGCCGCATCAAAAGTGATTGCTACTTTCTTTTCGTTTGTTTCAACCGAATAAATTGGAAGTTTGCGTTTAGTTGAATAAACCCCCATAGTTTCATTTAAGGTTAGTCCTATAAGCACTGTAATTGCAAAAATCACACATAAAATCCCTATAATGCGTTGTTTCTTCATTGTATAAAAAAGCATAAAAAATCCCTCCCGTAAAATATACGAGAGGGAATAATATTTATGTATTGATTTTATGTTTATTTGCGAAGACTTGCGATTTCGTTTTCAATGAATTCGTCCATTGATGGTTGCTCATTAAGTTGTTGCTTAAGACCTTTACCAACAATAACATTGAGTGTAAAGTTAATAGCAAAAAGAATGCAACCTACAACAAAGCCGAGTCCAAGACTACATTCAGTAATAATGCCACCACCAAGGTTTGCACAAGCAGTTGTAAACTGTGCAAAGAATACAGCAGCTACTGCCCAAGAAATTGTACTAATAAGGTTAAGTGCTACGTTAAGTTTGTAACGCAATTTAATACCTGTAATTAAAAGTACAAAGAAATTTGAAACACCGCACACAACAGCAACAAGTAAAAGTACACAAGCAATTACAACT
Source organism: Candidatus Fimenecus sp. (assembly GCA_045615405.1). GTDB lineage: Bacteria > Bacillota > Clostridia > Oscillospirales > Acutalibacteraceae > Fimenecus. The sequence goes on along the minus strand of JAZLET010000174.1, from coordinate 3,631 downwards.
TTAAGTGTAGCATCACCAAGTACTTCACCGCCAACAAGCTTTAACACGCTACCAATATCAACCTTAAGAAGATAATTTAGTATAAATGTTAAGAATGATACTGATTCTTCGCTTTGACGGAAAGGAAGAGAAAGTGTGAAGTTGTAAAGAGGAAGAACAAGGGCAATAAGCGGAGCAAATGTCATAACAAGACGAACAATGCGAAGCTTTGACCCAGCAACAGCACTTTTAAAGTTTGCTGTTTTATAGTGCATTTTTGCAAAAGCACGTTCCGCAAAATCAGCATCCTCATTAAGCCTTTTTTCCCATTGATAGTTAGGAATATTTGTTCCACACTCAGGACATTCCGCTTTAGCATTCCATATTTTAAGTGTGTGTCCGCATTCAGGACATTTAGCAGCCATAAAATCAACTCTTTCTTTATAAATTAAAGATTACACAATATTATACTATAATTATTTTCTTTTTGCAAGTCTAATAACATTCCAAGAAAGCGGTTTAAGGTTAACAGTAAGATTTTTACCGTCAAGTACAGGCTTTTCCACGTTAAATGGTTTAACAGGAGTTGCAATCGCACTGTTTTCCGCCTTAATATCGTACCCACTCATTTCAATATGTTCAAGCACTTGGAAATCTTCAAAATCAAGAAGATTAACATCAAAAAGAATATCTTCTTCCATATTTCTATTAACTGCAAAAATTGTAAGATTTTCCTTATCTTCACTAATAGTTGCAATAGATTCAACATCAGGCACATCAGTAAACTCTTTTGTATCGTGCTTTGGTGAAATTACTCTTGAATCCAAAGTATAGCCACGACCATAGTTTGAAAGGTGCATAAATGGATAGAAAATTGTTTGTTCCCAACAAGCTCCACCATTTTCAGTCATAATAGGAGCAATAACATTTACAAGTTGAGCAAGACAACCGATTTTAACACGGTCAGCGTGTTTTAAAAGTGTCATAAGCATAAGAGCCACTAAAAGAGCATCTTCAAAGTTGTAAATATCTTCAAGCTGATGAGGGGCAGTGCTCCACTTTTCAAAAGGAGCGCCATTTGAATGGTACCATACATTCCATTCGTCAAATGAAAGGTTAACTGTATGATTTGAACGTTTTTTTGCCTTAATGTAGTCGCAAATACAAATAACTGAACGAATAAACTCATCCATTTTCATATTCTTTGCAAGGAATGATGGTGTATCATTTTCGTGATTGCCAAAGTAAATATGAAGTGAAAGATAGTCAACTTTATCGTAAGCTAAGTCAAGTGTAGTTGCTTCCCAGTCACCAAATGTTGCCATATCGCGTGAGGCACTACCGCAAAGCACAGTTTCAATAGAAGGGTCAGTCCATTTCATAACCTTTGATGCTTCAGCGGCTGTACGACCATACTCATAAGCGGTTTTATGACCAATTTGCCAGTCACCATCCATCTCGTTGCCAAGACACCAAAGTTTAATGTTGTGTGGCTCTTCGTAACCGTGTGAGCGACGAAGGTCACTCCAATAACTACCACCCTTGTGGTTACAGTATTCAACAAGATTTCTTGCCTCTTCAGGACCACGAAGACCAAGATTTACTGCCATCATTGGTTGAGAATTCGCTTTTTTACACCATTTTGCAAATTCGTTTGTACCAAAAAGATTTGGCTCGGTAACACCCCAAGCAAGTTCTAGTTTGCGAGGTCTTGATTCAATAGGACCAACGCCATCTTCCCAGTTGTAGCCAGAAACAAAGTTGCCACCAGGATAACGTACAATAGGCACATTAAGTTTTTTTACCTTTTCAATAACATCTTTTCTAAAGCCGTCTTCATCAGCGGTAGGATGGTCAGGCTCATAAATACCACCATAAACAGCTCTACCTAAATGCTCAATAAATGAGCCATAAATTCTATCATCAATTTTAGCACCTGTAAATTCGGATACAAGTGACATCTTTGCCTTTTTCATATTTTAATACCCCCAACAGTATTCTTATTGAGCCTTTGTAGTTGTTTCTTCAGGGACTTCTTGCTTTTGTGAAAGGAAATCACGAAGCAATTGACGATTCTCCTCCATATCCATAACAAGACAAGAGCCAACACCTGTAATAGTCTTGCTTGACCATGTTTTGTTAGCAGGAATTTGATGCTGAACAATAGGGTATGAATATGCTTTGTTAATTACAGCATCAATACCGATTTCCATAATCTTGTCAGAATCTAAGTTTGTTTTAACGAGTGGAACTACTGCTTCGGCAAGGTCTAAAAGTTCAGGAACACTTTTTGTAAGTGCTTTATCAACGATTGCAGAAATTACTTTTCTTTGTCGTTTTGTTCGCATAAAGTCAGAGTCAAGGTAACGAATTCTACTGTACCAAAGTGCTTGTTCACCGTTAAGAAGAACATCTTCACCAGCTTCTATTCTAACAGGCACACCTACTTTACCTGAATGATATGTATAGTAGCTTTCTTTTTCGCTTACGTCAACATTAATACCACCAAGCTCATCAACTATAGTTGTGAAAATTTCAAAGTCAACAAGAGCATAGTAGGGGATTTCAACACCAAAGTTTAATTCAAGAGTGTCAACAAGCATTTGAATTCCGCCTCTAAAATACGCTGAATTAAGCTTTGAGCTTCTATTTCTACCTGCAATTTCAACATAAGAGTCGCGCAAGAAGGATGTGAGCTTGATTTGACCATTTTTGTTATCAAGAGTAACAAGCATCATAGTGTCAGAGCGTGAATCCGTGTCATTCTCACGAGCATCAATACCAACAAGTAAAATATTGATTTGCTCAGCGTCAGAATAAAGCATATCGCTTGAAATGTAAAGATTCTCTTCTAATGGCTCATCAGTGTTAAAGGATGACAAAAGCTTTTGTGCAGTGTTGTAGCCGTAAAATCCAACACAAGAAAGTCCCACAATAATAAGACAAAGCAAAACAAGAATAGTGTTTCTTATAGGATGACGTTTCTTCTTGCGTTTTTTCTTGTCACTGCTTGACGATAAATCACCATAAACATCATCAATGTCATCATATTGAATTTCTTGGCGACGACGGTTTTGGACAGCACTATTATATCTTACCTCAAAGTCATCACTAAAATATTCGTCTTCCACTTGAGGTGCAGACTTGCCTTTACCACCTGAATAAGAAGAAATATCTTCATATTGGTCCTCGCTTGTATTGCTATATACATCTTCATACTCGTCATTATTTGATGAGTTGCTGAAAATATCTTCAAAATCATTGTTGTTAAAGCGATTATCAGCCATAACAAACACTCCTTAATAATATAGTTTTATCTTGTATATTCTACAACAAATACATAAAAATCACAATGCTTTTATTAAAAAAATACAAGGTAATTAAAGAAATTTTTGTTATATACTTGAAACCTTTAAAGAAAATATGTATAATGTTAAACAGTTTTAGATAAGGTTGCTTTTTGTAACTTTAATTTTTGGGAGTAGATACATATGTTAGGTAAGTATGTAAGGGTTCGTGTTACGAAACCTATGCACTCCTTTGACAATGAAAATGGAATTCCATATCAGTTGAATTTCGGTACAGTTGAGAGTGGTTTAGACCCACGTTCTCCTGTCAAGGGTGCATATATTATGGGCGTTACACATAGGGT
>JAZLET010000173.1:0-4640 GCA_045615405.1 Candidatus Fimenecus sp. | reverse complement strand
AAGATATATACTCATACAAGGAGTTGGAAAATTTGGATATTCAAACTGTTAAAAATATAATTGAAAACGGCAATGCTGTTCTTGGTATTGAAATGGGTTCAACTCGTATCAAAGCCGTTTTGATTGACGAAAAGCATAACCCTATTGCCAGTGGTTCTCATGGTTGGGAAAATCGTTTTGAAAATGGTGTATGGACTTACCATTTAGATGATGTTTGGGCAGGACTTCAAGATGCTTATAAAAATCTTAAAGCAGATGTAGAAGAAAAGTATGGTGTTAAACTCACAAAGTTTAAAGCAATGGGCTTTTCCGCTATGATGCACGGTTATCTTCCATTTGATAAAAATGGTAAACAACTTGCTGAGTTTAGAACTTGGAGAAATACAACTACTGAACAATCGGCTGAAGAATTAACAAAACTTTTTAATTTTAATATTCCACAGCGTTGGAGTATTGCTCATCTTTATCAAGCGATTTTAAACGGTGAAGACCATCTTCCTGCGATTGATTTCTTAACAACACTTGAGGGCTATGTTCATTGGATGCTCACAGGTGAAAAGGTAATCGGTATTGGTGAAGCAGCAGGTATGTTCCCAATAGATAGCACAAAGAATTGCTATGATGAAAAAATGGTAGCTGATTTTGACGCTAAAATCCAAAATAAGGGTTATAACTGGAAATTACTTGATATACTTCCTAAAATCCTTGTAGCAGGTGAGAATGCAGGTGTGCTCACAAAAGAAGGTGCATTACTTCTTGACCCAACAGGCGAATTAAAAGCAGGTATTCCTCTTTGCCCACCTGAAGGTGATGCAGGTACTGGTATGGTTGCAACAAATAGCGTTGCTGCAAAAACAGGTAACATTTCAGCAGGCACATCAATTTTTGGTATGATTGTACTCTCACAAGCACTTTCAGATGTTTACACCGAAATTGATATGGTTACAACTCCAACTGGTAAACCGGTTGCTATGGTGCATTGTAACACTTGCACATCTGATTTAGATGCTTATGTAAAACTCTTTGCCGAGGTATTATCAAACAGTGGTATAAAAGTTAACAAACCGGCACTTTATGATATGCTTTATGCTGAGGCGCTTAAAGGTGATGCTGATTGTAATGGAATTATCAGTTTTAACTATTATTCAGGTGAGCCAGTGACTGATACTGCTGAGGGTAGACCATTGTTAGTTAGAATGCCTGACAGTAAATTCTCTCTTGCAAACTTTATGAGAGCACAACTTTACGGCACAATGGCAACACTTCGTCTTGGTATGAATATTCTTTTTGATAAAGAGAATGTTCAAATTGAAAAACTTTTAGGTCACGGTGGACTCTTTAAAACTCCAGTTGTAGGTCAAAAGCTTATGGCAGGTGCACTTAATACTCCAGTTGCAGTTATGGAAACAGCAGGTGAAGGCGGTGCTTGGGGTATTGCTCTTCTTGCAGCATATATGGTGAATAAGAGTGAAAATGAAGTGCTTGAAGATTACCTTGAAAATAAAGTTTTTGCTGATTATAAAGCAAGTGTAATTGAGCCTGACAAAGAAGATGTTGACGGCTTCAATGAATATATTAAGAAATATGAGTCAGCGGTTGCAGTTGAAAAAGCAGCAATTGATGTTCTTAAATAAAAGGAGAAAAAATATTATGAGTTTAAAGAATTATGAATTTTGGTTTGTAGTTGGTAGTCAGTTCCTTTATGGTCCTGAAGTTCTAAAAACAGTTGCAGCACGTGCACAAGAAATGGTTGATGAACTTAATGCATCAGGCACTCTTCCTTGTAAAGTAGTTTATAAAGTAACTGCAAAAACAAATAAAGAAATCACTGATGTTGTAAGAGAAGCAAACTATGATAAAAAGTGTGCAGGTATTATCACTTGGTGTCATACTTTTAGCCCATCAAAAATGTGGATTAATGGCTTTGTAGATTTGCAAAAACCATATTGTCATCTTGCAACTCAGTATAATACTGAAATCCCTAATGACGAAATAGATATGGACTTTATGAACCTTAACCAAGCTGCTCACGGTGACCGTGAACACGGATTTATTGCAGCTCGTCTTCGTATGCCTCGTAAGGTAATTGCAGGTCATTGGACAAAGGAATCAGTACGTACTCGTCTTGGTGACTGGATGCGTTCAGCAGTTGGTGTTGCAGTAAGTAAAGAACTTAAAGTTATGCGCTTTGGTGACAATATGCGTGAGGTTGCAGTTACTGAAGGTGATAAAGTTGAAGTTCAAGCAAAACTTGGTTGGCAAGTTAATACTTGGGCGGTTGGCGACCTTGTAAAAGTTATGAATGAAGTAACTGATGCTGAAATTGATGCTCTTATGGATACATATAAGGCGGAATACGATTTTGCAACTGATAATATTGAAGCAATCCGTTACCAAGCACGCGAAGAAATCGCAATGAAGAAAATGCTTGATGCTGAGGGTTGTATGGCATTCTCAAATACTTTCCAAGACCTTTATGGTATGGAGCAGCTTCCAGGTCTTGCAAGTCAGCATCTTATGGCTCTTGGTTACGGCTACGGTGGTGAGGGTGACTGGAAGGTTGCTGCTATGACTGCTATTATGAAAGCTATGGCTGAGGGTAAAAATGGTGGTACAGGCTTTATGGAAGACTATACATACCACCTTGTTGAAGGTGAAGAATATAGTCTTGGCGCTCATATGCTTGAAGTTTGTCCATCAATGGCTGCTGATAAGCCAAGAATTGAAACACATCACCTTGGAATTGGTATGAATGAAAAAGACCCTGCAAGACTTGTTTTTGAAGGTAAAGCAGGTAGTGCTATTGTTGTTAGCTTAGTTGATATGGGCGGACGTCTTCGTCTTATTTGCCAAGATATTGAATGTGTAAAACCAATTATGGAAATGCCAAATCTCCCAGTTGCACGTGTAATGTGGCGTGCAATGCCAAACCTTGAAACAGGTATTGAATGTTGGATTACAGCAGGTGGTGCTCACCATACAGTGCTCAGTTATGATGTTACTGCTGAGCAAATGAAAGACTGGGCAAATATGTTGGATATTGAATTTGTTCATATTAATAAAGATACAACAGTTGCAGGACTCCAGCAAGATTTGTTCCTTGCTGACCTTGCTTGGAAACTTAAATAAGGAGCAAAATTTATGCTTGAACAGTAAAAAAAAGAAGTATTTGAGGCAAATAAGCTTTTGCCTAAATACGGACTTATAACATTCACTTGGGGTAATGTTTCAGGTGTTGACCGTGAAAAAGGTCTTATGGTAATTAAACCATCAGGTGTTGAATATGACACAATGAAAGCCGAAGATATGGTTGTAGTTGACCTTAAAACAGGGGAGAAAGTTGAGGGTGACTTAAATCCTTCATCTGATACTGACACCCATGTAGCACTTTATAATGCTTTCCCTGATATTAAAGGTGTTGTTCATACTCATTCTCGTTGGGCAACAACATTTGCACAGGCTGGTATGGGAATCCCTGCATTAGGTACTACTCACGGTGACTATTTCTATGGTGAAATCCCTTGCACTCGCAAAATGACACCTGAAGAAATCGGTGGTAAATATGAGCTTGAAACAGGTAATGTAATCATTGAAACTTTTAATGATAAAGAACCAAACCACATTCCTGCAGTTCTTGTTCATAGCCACGGCCCATTCACTTGGGGCACTGACCCACATAATGCGGTTCATAATGCAGTAGTGCTTGAAGAACTTGCATTTATGGCATGGCATAATATTATGATGAATCCACAGATTCAACCAATGCAACAAGAACTTCTTGACAAACACTATCTTCGTAAGCATGGCGCAAATGCCTATTACGGACAAAAGAAATAAAATTAACGGGTACTCAAAACGAGTACCCGTTTTATATTGTTATTTAATTATTAACCATAGTACTAAATTTAATACTAAAAATACAATATTTACAATCGTAAAGGTTAATATGTATTTTCCTGTGCCAACTTTTTCTTTGGCCACAAATTTAAATGAAATTAAACTTGCCATTGATGCAATTAGAGTGCCAAGTCCACCAAGATTAACACCAATAAGCAAATCTTTTGCATTTTCAGTAAATTTTGAAAGTAAAAGAGTAGCAGGTACATTTGAAAATACTTGACTTGAAATGATACCCACTAAAACTTCGTTATCATTTACAATACTCATTAAAAAGTCGCTTATTGGCTTTATTTCACCAAGATTGCCAATGAAAATAAAAAGAAAAACAAAAGTAAAAAGTAAACTGTAATCTACATTAAATATTACTTTTTTGTCAAATATAAGTATAACAACAACTGTAATTAAAACTGTTACAATACAAGGAATTACGCGAAATACAGTTAACAAAGATAACATAAATAAGATTAAATAAATTCCAATATGTAATTTTGAAAAATTAGTTTTATTATCAGCATTTTGTGTGCCGATTTCACCGTTGCCTGTAAATAAACAAGAAATCACAACAAGTAAAAGTGAAAGTAATGCGTAGGGGAGTATTGTAACAATAAAATCACCAATACTCATATTAAATGCTGAGAATAAATATAAGTTTTGTGGGTTGCCAATAGGCGTCAGCATACTACCCAAATTCGCCGCAACAGTTTCAACAGTCACAATCCAAATTAACTTGTCCATTTTGC
>JAZLET010000172.1:0-7264 GCA_045615405.1 Candidatus Fimenecus sp. | reverse complement strand
GGTGCAAAATCAGGTATTGAAAATCGTGGTTTTCTTGATGGAATGAGCATTACTGAAGGTGAAAATTATAAAGTATCTTTTTATGCAAAAACCCCTGAAACATATAAAGGTAAAGTTACTGTAAACCTTGCAGTTGATGGTGAAGCGGTTGCAACTAAAACTTTTAGTGGTGTAGGTAGTCAGTGGAGACAATATACCGCAACACTTACCTCAACTGCAACTGCAAGTAAGGGTGTAACCTTGCAGGTGCTCACTGATGGTGGTGAGGTTTATTTTGATATGATTTCACTTTTCCCTGAAGATACATATAAAAACCGTGAAAACGGTCTTCGTGATGATATGTGTCAACTTTTAGAAGACTTGCAACCTAAATTCTTGCGCTTCCCAGGTGGTTGTGTGATTGAGGGCTATGATATTACATCAGCATATAACTGGAAAGATTCTATTGGTGTTGGTAGTGATGGACTTCCACTCTATTTCAATGGTAAATATGGTGATGTTGCAGCTCGTAGTCAAGGCGTCAGCATTTGGACAAACTTTTCAATTACTGATGACCTTTTCCCAAGCTTCTTCTCTTATGGATTAGGATTTTATGAATATTTTCAACTTGCTGAAGATATTGGCGCAATCGGTGTGCCAGTATTAAACTGTGGGCTTTACTGTCAAGCGCGTGGCAAGGGTCCGGTAGATATAGAAAGCGACGAGTTTAAGCAATATGTTCAGGATATGCACGACTTAATAGAATTTTGCCGTGGTGGAGTAAATACAACATGGGGTAAAGTTCGTGCATCATTAGGTCACCCTACACCTTTTGAGCTTAAATATATTTGTATTGGTAACGAAAACTGGGGACAAGATTATTTTGTAAGATATTCAGTATTCCTTGATTCATTTAATAAAGCGAAGGCGGAAAATCCAAAACTTTATGAGGGTATAGAGCTTATTTACTCAGCAGGTATTGATGATGGTACAAGCGGTGCCGATTACCTTGCATCTTATGAATATGCACAAAATGAGCTTAATAAGATGAATTCAACAAATGCAAAGGATTTTGCAGGTGCTACTGACCATCATTATTATAACGACCCACAATGGTTTTACGAAAATGCAGACTATTATGATGAGAAAAATTACACAAGAGATATAGCAACAATGACCGATACAAAATATGGCGGAGCTATTAATGTTTTTGTTGGTGAATATGCATCTTGGAGCAATACTCTCAATTCGGCACTCAGTGAAGCTGCATATATGACGGGGCTTGAACGAAATGGTGATATTGTTGCAATGGCTGCTTATGCACCACTTTTCAGTAGCGTAACTGCTCGTCATTGGTCACCAAATCTTATTTGGTTTAACAATAGCACTTCAATGGGCTCAATTAACTATCATGTTCAAAAATTATTCTCATTGAATCAAGGCTCAGCGGTACTTAAACACACCTTTGAAGGGGCAAAAGTAACACAAAACAACTTAAAAGGTATGGTTGGTGTTGGTACTTGGTACACATCAGCAAAATTCCAAAATATAGTTGTTAAAGATCTTAAAACAGGCGAAATTATTAGTAAGGACACAAATAAAAAGGCTAATTGGGATTTTGCAACTGATGGTGACTGGAAAATCAAAAAAGGTGCACTTATTAATACCACAACTGAAATGGCATATAGTGACCAAGGTAGCGTTGCATATTTTGGTGATAAAAATTGGGAAAACTATAGTTATACAGTAGAAGCAACGAAGATTAGCGGAGAAGAAGGCTTTTTGATTCCGTTTGCAGTTCAGGGTACTGATAACAATATTTTCTGGAATATTGGCGGTTGGCAAAATACAATTTCATGTCTTCAACAAATGGAAAACAATGCAAAGACAGGTCAAATTACAGGAACGGTTAAGGAATTTGTAGTTGAAACAGGCAAAACCTATAAGATTGAAGTTCAGGTAAACGGCTCTCATGTAAAGGGATATATTGATGGTGAACTTTACATTGATTATAATTTTGCTTCGGAAGCACAAGCAAATGCTTATACAGTAGTAAGTAATGACGATAATGGTGATATTATCATTAAGCTTGTAAATGTTACTGAAAAGGCAAGTACAGTTGCAGTTAAAATTGATAATGCAACAGTAGGTGATGAGGCGGTTATTAATCAGGTAGCAGGCGATTCTCTTGCAAACGATAATATATTTGGAGCAGACCCAAATACACATATTACAATGAAAGAATTTACACTTAACGGATTCAGCAATGAATTTAATTACACAATGCCAGCATATTCAGTAACGTCAATTCGTTTAAAAACCAATTAAAAGGCAACACATAAAAAAGAGTACGGAATTTTTCCGTACTCTTTTTATTTATTTAATGTAACAACTATCAATTCAGGTGGATTATTTATTCTCAATGGAATTATACTGTCACCTAAGCCGCGACTTACGACCATATTTGTATTATTGTTAGTATATACACCAGCATCATATTTTGGAAACAAGCCTTGATGTGGAGCGATAATACCACCAACAAACGGTAATCTTATTTGTCCGCCGTGAGCGTGACCTGAAAAAACAACATCCATATTGTTTCCGGTATACACCTCAAAAAGTTCAGGTCTATGAGATAACAAGATTTTAAAATACTCGTTATTGCAGTATTTTAAAAGTCGTTTGTTCATATATTCAGTGCTATCTTTAACTGCCTTATAGTCAGGGTCGTCAATGCCGATTAGCTGAATCGTGCTATCACCGTTTTTAAGAAGAATATCTTCGTTGTGCAACACAACAACATTTTCATTGAGCTTTACATTGTCAATTTCATCTTCAATTGGGACTCTTGCTTCGTGGTTGCCTGTAACATAATAAACAGGTGCAATTTTTGACGCATTATTCACAAATTCCCTTGCAATTTGCACATCGGTTCTTCGGGAATCAACAATATCACCAGTAACCACAATTATATCAGGTGAAGCGTTTTCTATTGCAAAAAGCAAATCTTTATTGTTTCCACCAAATTCTGCGTTGTGTAAATCCGAAACCTGAACAATTTTAAACCCAACAAAATCTTGTGGTAAGGTATCACTTTTTATTGTAATTTCGCTAATGTGTATATGTTGATTTTGATAAATGTTCCAACCAAGAAAAACAATAGCGATACAAAATAAGCATACAACAAAAACTTTAGCCTTTTTTGATAACTTAAACTTTCGTTTCATATCATTTCTCCAATATTTGTTTGCTCAATGCCTTTAAGCTATCTTCGCGGACTTTTTTTGTATATGTTGTGTCTTTAAGCACCCAGTCCCACTCGTGCTTAAACCAGTCAATTTCCTGTGGTTTGCCACCGTCCATTTCAATTTTAACTTGATTTATGAGTTTTTCCCATCTCATTTTATAGAATGAATTTATAAGGTCACCCATTTGACGGTGAGCATAATCGTGAAGATTACCTTTATCAGCTAATAAACGACAATACCAAGTTGTGATAAGCGCTTTTGCGTTAATCATATACAACTCTTTTGTGAAGTCGTCAAGCTTTTCAGTATATTCGCATACGGGCTCAATATATGAACTGAATGAAAACTCTTTGCAGTTAAGAAGCACACGGTCAAGCATATCGGCAAGCTTTAACATTTTTTCACTGTAATCCATAAATGCAAAATAGTCTTTAGATTTGTATTCGGCTGCACATTTCTTTGCAAGTGAAGAAAGCCTATTTGCAAGGGATTGTCTTAATAAATCAACTGCATCATAAATGTAACACTCGTTGTCTTTAAATTTATCATAATCTGCAAGGAAAAGCTTAACCGCTTCGTCTAATTCATTCTTTGAATATGGTAATTTTACAACACCACGAGCAGTAAATAATTTAGTTTCAGGGTCAAGGGGGCGACGACAAAACATTGTTTCCGTTGCGCCAAAGCTTAATGTGCCAGTGTCGTTACCGTAAGCAGTTTTAAGAAGAAGTTCCATAGCTTTTGCTATATTTTCATTTTCTTTTCCGTAACGACGAATTGCATATTTTTTTATCCACTCGTCAATATTTTGTATATCTTCCCAAATGCAAGAGAAGAATAAATCAGTAACAATAGGATTCACATTTACGCTTTCAGCGGTAAGGGCAAGTCCTTTAAAATTAGGTCTTGCTGATGTGGTTTTAATATCTTTAAGAAGTGATGGCAAATCACCAAAAAGTCCGTGTCTACCACCAAAGTTGTTAAGAAGTCCAAAAAGTACAGTGTCATATTTTGCAAGGCGTGACATTTTATTGGCGTTATGATTAATTTTTTCAGCATTAAGGTCAAGCAAAAGCATATGCTTGTCACGGTAATTCTTTACGGATTTTGTAAAAAGGGAAGTAGGGTTCATTGCCCAGCATTGAACAACCCACACAGCATTCTTGTCAAATGAGAGCATACTTTCCATTACATTGCTAAAACTTTCTTTTGCACTTTTCTTGTTAAGCTTTCCACCTTCGTGACAAACATCACCAGCATAATAGTGAGTAATATCACCAAAAACCTCTTTTTGACATTCATAAAAAAGCTGAGCATATTTAACGTAATGTGCGCTATCAGGACTAACAATTAAAGGTCTTTCAATACCTTTCCACTTGCCTTGCTCAATAACAGGCACTTCACGGTCTTTCTTTTGTATATCTCGTGGCACAATTCCTGTGTATGCTTGAAGCACAACATCCATTCCAAGCACTTGCATTCTACGGTGATTTTCACGTGCTAATTCGCACTTTTCATAAAAGAAATCGTCGTGAATAGGACCACCAATAGAGCATATATTACTCATATAAAACCAAGCGTAATAAGCAGGGCCTACAAGAAAGTTTTTAATTTCACGGTGACGATAACCAAGTTTAGTTAAAAATCTACGGTAAACCTCTTCCATACCAAGAATATCAAGTACAAGATTTACACCATTCATAGCAAGAAAATCTATTTCTTTTTGCCATTCATTTTTACCCCAAAAAGCCATAGAATATGAGTGAGTGCAGTAGTTATATGCATAACGATATTTGCATTCAGTTTTACGGTCAATTTTACCGTTTACCTGTGGCAAGTTGTGTGGTAAATTTACTTGCTTGCCAAAGCGCGAAACATGGCAATTACATACCTCTTTAAGATAACAATTAAAAGCACTTGCAAGACCTACGCCACTATTAGATGTAAGCACAATTTTACCGCGTAAGCTTGCAACTGAAAAGTAATCTTCTTTTAATCTGCGGTCAAGTCGTAAATCAAATTGATTTATGTAATCTTCGCCAATAGTTCTACCGATAATGCCTTTAACATCATTTAAGATTTCATCATCAGTAATCTTAGATGCGAATCTTGTTTTGCTGAAAATTTCTGGCTCATGAAAAACAGATTTTTTAGTAGGAAATGAACAGTCTTCGCCAAGAATTTCAATGTTATTGATAGTTGGTCTTGCGCCGCTATAATATTTGATAAAAATGCGAATGTATCTTGCAATTTTAGGACTCTTATATTTTTTATAAAAATTAACGCCATCAAGGCTTGAAAAAACTGTAAAATCAACATCAGTATTTTCAGGAAAAACCACAATAACGTCATGCACACTCATGTTTTTTGGAAAAGCTAAATCAATAAAGCATGGGTATGTATCGTATGAAAATAAAGGTATTGAATTTTTGTCAGCTTCACCGCTGGCATTAAGAATTTCGTAGTTAAGTAACTCCACTTGTATCACCAAAAGTAAAAATATATAAATAACATATAAAATATATCACAAAAAACACCAAAAGTCTATTGATATTTGGGGGTATTTTTGTCTATAAACAAACAAATTTACAAACTGTTAAAAAAATGTCATAAAACTATTGAAAAAAAATTCCATTTTTGATACAATTTATAAGGTTAAATGCGTCAGTGCGTATTGGCACATTTAGTTAAATTTGTTAATAATTTTTTGGAGGTATAAAAATGAGCAAAAAGTTTTGTTATCTCTTTACTGAAGGCGACGCTTCTATGCGTAACCTTTTGGGAGGTAAAGGCGCAAATCTCGCAGAAATGACAAAAATCTTCAAGGAAGAGTTCCCAGACAGAAATCCTGTTCCTCAGGGCTTTACAGTATCTACTGAAGCTTGTACCCAATACTATGAAGATGGTAAGAAAATTAACGATGATATCAAAGCAGAGATTCTTGAATACATCGACAAGATGGAAGAAATCACTGGTAAAAAATTCGGTGATACAAACAACCCACTCCTTGTTTCAGTTCGTTCAGGTGCTCGTGCTTCAATGCCAGGTATGATGGATACAATCCTTAACCTTGGTCTTAACGAAGAAGTTGTTGAAGTTATGGCAACAAAGTCAGGTAATGCTCGTTGGGCATATGACTGCTACAGAAGATTTATTCAGATGTATTCTGACGTTGTTATGGAAGTTGGTAAGAAGTACTTTGAAGTTCTTATCGACGAAATGAAGGAAGCTCGTGGCGTTACTCAGGACGTTGAGCTTACAGCAGAAGACCTTAAGGAACTTGCTGGTCAGTTTAAGGCTGAATACAAGGCAAAGATTGGTAAGGATTTCCCATCAGACCCAAGAGAACAGCTCATGGGTGCTGTTGAAGCAGTTTTCCGTTCATGGGACAACCCTCGTGCAAACGTTTACCGTCGTGACAACGATATCCCTTACTCATGGGGTACAGCTGTTAACGTTCAGGCTATGGCTTTCGGTAACATGGGTGATGACTGTGGTACTGGTGTTGCATTTACTCGTGACCCTGCTACAGGTGACAAGGGCCTTATGGGTGAATTCCTTGTAAACGCTCAGGGTGAAGACGTTGTTGCTGGTGTTAGAACTCCAATGCCAATCGCTCAGATGGCTGAAAAGTTCCCAGAAGCTTACGCTGAATTCGTTAAGGTATGTGGCATTCTTGAAGACCACTACAGAGATATGCAGGATATGGAATTTACAGTTGAAGCTGGTAAACTCTATATGCTCCAGACAAGAAACGGTAAGAGAACAGCTAAGGCTGCTCTTAAGATTGCTTGCGACCTCGTTGACGAAGGTATGATTGACGAGAAGAAAGCAGTTGCTATGATTGACCCAAGAAACCTCGATACACTCCTCCACCCACAGTTCGACGCTGCTGCTCTTAAGGCTGCTACTCCAGCTGGTAAGGGTCTCGGCGCATCTCCTGGTGCTGCTTGTGGTAAAGTTGTATTCACAGCAGAAGATGCTGTTGCTTGGAATGAAAAGGGCGAAAAAGTTATCCTTGTTCGTCTTGAAACATC
>JAZLET010000171.1:0-11096 GCA_045615405.1 Candidatus Fimenecus sp. | reverse complement strand
GACTTGACAGTGAAATTGTCCCTGATACAACAACTCTTACTCTTGAATCAGCAACCTTTAACGCTGCATCTATTCGCAAGTCAACTGTTCGTCTTGCACACCGTACTGATGCTTCAAACCGTTACGAAAAGTGTCTTGACCCTGAAATGACAGTTCCTGCTATTGCAAGATTTATAAATCTTCTTACTGAAATTGACCCTAATGCTAAGGTTGTTTCAGCACTTACTGATGAGTATGCTTTCAAATATCCTACAGTTACACTTGACTTTGACAAGGCGTTCATTGACAAGTACACAGGTATTGAGATTGCAAATGATACTATTGTAAATACACTTAATTCTCTCGGCTTTAAGGCTACAAACGATGGTGATAAGTTCACTGTAAAAGTACCTTCTTGGAGAGCAACAAAGGATGTTACAATTAAGGCTGACATCGTTGAAGAAATTACTCGTATTTACGGCTATGATAACTTTGACGTGCATACTGCAGCGGCTCCACTCTACCCTGTTCGTGCAAATGCCGAAAAGACAACTGAAGATAGAATTAAAGATATTCTTGTTCACCGTTATTCACTTCACGAGTTACATTCTTATGTATGGCAATATTATGATGAATACAAGGCACTCTCAATGGAAATTGAAGATAACATTAAACTTCAAGGTGCTACAAATCCTAATATTGAAACAATTCGTAAATCTATAATTCCTACACAGCTTTGTCAGGTTAAAGCAAACACTAACTACGGCACTGATTTTGGTGTATTTGAAATTGGTAGAACTGTAAATGGTCTTAAAGCTGATGGTCTTTGTAACGAAAGAAAGAAGCTTTGTATTACTCTTTACAGCAAGACAAAAGCTCTTGAAGCACTTTACATTGACCTTGCAACAATGCTTTCAGTTATGGCTGATAACATTAAGCATAAGGCACTTGTGTTTACACCTATGAATGCTACACTCAGTTATGAGCATCCAAGAAACCTTAACGAAATTTCTTGTGACGGTGTAGTGCTTGGTAAAATTGGTGTTGTTCACCCAACAGTTGCAAAGAAAATTGACAAAAAAGCTGCTATTGTATTTGCTGAAATTGATGTGCCATTGTTTACTGAAATTACAGACGCTAAAATTCACTATGAAGAACCATCAAAATTCCCTGCTATGGAAATTGACCTTTCATTTGTTAGTGAAACCTTTGCACCAATTGGCAAGGCAATAAAAGCTGCTAATTGTCCGCTTATTAAAAATGTTCAGGTTGTTGACACCTACCGTGATGAAAACGGCAAGAGTATCACAACAAGAATTACATTCTCTAACCCTCAAAAAACTCTTACAACTGAAGAGGTTATGGAGGTAGCAAACGGAATTATTGATTCACTTAATAAAGACGGAATTGCACTTAAGTCATAAATTCTATCAAATTGGCTCCCCTTGTCAGGGGAGCTGTTTTTTTCTGCAAAAAACTGAGGGGTAGTCAGTTTATCCTTTAACTATCTCTCCCTCCGTCTACTATCGCAGACACCTCCCTCGCCAGAGGGAGGCAAGTATATTACGAATTTATTTAATTTTAGTATTGTAATTTCTCAAAAATCCGTGTATAATAAATATAATTATTACTACGGAGGTGGCATGAATGCTTGACCCTAACAAGACTATTCAATTTTCATTAAAGGATGAGCGCGAAGAAGCAACTCGTCAAATTCTTGTTACAGTTTATGATGCATTAGTTGAAAAGGGTTATAATCCAATTAATCAGCTTGTTGGCTACATTCTTTCAGAGGACCCAACTTACATTACAACTCATAACAATGCAAGAAGTCTTATTCGCCGCCTTGACCGTGATGAGCTTTTACAAGACCTTGTAAAAGAATATCTTAAAAACGCAAAGAAATAATGAGGTGGATTTATGGCAGAAAAAAGTAAATTCCTCACATATAAAGGCAAACCATTAGTTAGAAACGGTAACACCCTTTATTATGGTGACGCTTCAGAAAAGTATGTTATTATGATGCAAATTCTTGCTACAAAGCCTGTTGGTGATACTGAAGTTGCATCTAAAGTATCAATTCAGTTGCTTAATACTGACCCTGACGTTAGCATGCGTGAGAAAATTGTTAAATCAAGTGAAAAGAAAGGGCTTTATGCGGCTCTTGACATTGCTGAGGTATGGCTTAGCCGTGCTTTAGCAAACTAATTAGCAAATTGGAGGATGGCAGGAATTGTTCATCCTCTTTTGTTTTTATAAGGAGAAGGATTATTATGTTTCACAAAATGAATATTGCAGGACTTGAGCGTCATTTACCGCTTTGTCCATTAACTGATGAATTGATGATTGCAGGATTTGTAATTTTCGGCGACCCTGAGCTTACAACAGCTTGTGCGAAGGAATTGCTCAAAAAAGCACCTGAATATGATTACATAATCACTGCGGAAGCAAAGGGTATTCCCCTTGCACACGAAATGGCAAGACTTCAAAATAATGAAAAGTATTTTGTAGCACGTAAAAAGCCAAAACTTTATATGACTGGTGTTTTTGAATCAACAGTAAATTCAATTACAACTAAAGGTGAGCAAAAGCTTTATCTTGATAAGGCAGATGCAGACCTTATGAAGGGCAAAAGAATCCTTATTGTTGATGACGTTGTATCATTAGGTGAATCACTTAAAGCAGTTGAAAAGCTTGTTAATGATGCAGGTGGCATTGTTTGTGGCAAAATGTTTATTCTTGCCGAGGGTGATGCTGCAAAGCGTGATGATATTATTTATCTTGAAGAATTACCACTCTTTACAAAAGACGGAAAAGCATTATAAGAGAATATTTCACAAATAAAAGCGGTGAGCAAATGCTCACCGCTTTTATTTTATTCGCCTACAAATTCAGCAATTTGATGTTTTTCTTTTGCACCGACAAAGCGTTTTACCTCTTGTCCGTTTTCAAAAAGAAGTACTGTTGGAATGCTCATAACTCCAAAAGTAAGTGCTAGGTCAGTTGCTTCGTCAACATTAAGCTTACAAACCTTAACTTTATCAGTTTCTTCTGCAAATGCCTCTAATTCAGGTGCCATCATCATACATGGACCACACCAATCGGCATACATATCAAGAAGCACAGGTTTTTCAGATTTAAGCACCTCTTGTGCAAAATTATTTAAATCAACTTTAATTACTGCCATTATCTAACACTCCTATATAACGCTGCGGCTCTATCAATATCAGTTTGGTCAACACCGCATTTATCAGTATTTCTTGCAAGCATTGAACCCTTAAGTTCAATATTAAGTACAGTAAACGCCTGTAATAACTGATGCTTAATTACCTCGTAACCGATTTCACCATCACTACCGCTTGTTACAATAAGTACAGCCTTACGATTTTTCTCAATAGGATGTTTTATATTGCGACGGAAACGCGCCTCATAATAACGTTGAAAACGGTCAATGAGGGCTTTAAATGGTGATGGTACACCCATAAAATAAATAGGTGTTGCAAATACAATTACATCAGCCATTTCAAACTTTTTGAAAAAATCTTCTAAATCTTTTTTTGAGCATCCATTACCTGCTTTACAGTAACCACAAGCGTTGCAAGGTACGGGATTTAACTCATAAAGATTTACAATTTCAATATTTGTACCTTTTGGAAATTCACGAAGAAGTGTTCCTAAAAGCTTTGCTGTATATCCAGTTTTTCTTGGTGATGCAATGAGTGCTAACACCTTTGTGCCGTTAGAAAACTCTTCATTATTACCTTGACCTAAAATCATTTCATTATTCCTCTATTTTTTCTTCTGTTTCAGTATTATTCTTGTTCTTTTTTATATTTGCGTGACGCTTGATTTTCTTTGTTGTTGTTTTTTCAAACTCTTCGTCACGAATTTCAATATTTCTAATCTTCTTATACTTTGGAAGCTTCTTGTTTACATCTTTAACTGCTTCTTCAACTGATTTTTGAACATCTTCTTTAGTAATGTCTTGACGCTTTAAGTTATTCTTAATTTGCTCATAGTTAGGGTAAATTGATGCGCTAACATAAGTTTCGTCGTCAATATCGTCACCGAAAACAAGGCTTTCTTCAATAACTGGGTTTGTATTAAGATAATGCTCAACCTCTTCAGGGAAAATATTTTTACCGTTTTTAGTAACGATAACATTTTTACTTCTACCTGTAATTTTATAACAATTATGACGGTCACAAGTACCAAGGTCACCTGTTCTAAACCAACCATCTTCGGTTATAACCTGTGCTGTTGCTTCAGGATTTTTATAATAACCAGACATAACCATTGGACCGCGCACCCAAATTTCACCAACACCTAAATCATCAGGCTCGTGAATAAATGCTTCAACACCTGGAATTGGTGTACCAATTGAATCTGGAAGCATAAGTTTATCATTATTACACATTACAAGTGGTGCACATTCAGTAAGACCATAACCGATATAAAGGTCTATGCCCATATGCATAATATCTTCCGCAACACGTGGGTCAAGTGCAGCAGCACCTGTTACAATAAGACGAAGACGACCACCAAAGGTTTCAATAACCTCCGCAAAAAGTTTACGGTCAAGGTCTTTAATACCAATTGCTTTACTGAAAATAGATGCGTATTTACCAACCTTAAAAATAAGCTTACCTGCAGTTTTTTCTTCCATCTTCTTCATAATTTTAGCGTGTACTTTTTCAATAAGAAGTGGAACTGTAATGAATGCAGTAGGTTTTACTTCTTTAAAATTCTTTGTAATATAACGAAGTCCATCACAAAACGCAATACAAGCGCCACAATAAATAATATAAAGGAAGCCGATTGAACATTCATAAGTATGGTGAATTGGAAGTATGGAAAGAAGCTGGTCTTCTTCAGTAATTTTAATACAACCTGCTGCGCCATGAACAACTGAGCAAATATTTTTTTGACTCAAGCATACACCTTTTGAAACACCTGTTGTACCAGATGTGAAAAGAAGCGCAGTCATAGCCTCAGGGTCAACTGTAACATCATTAAGAAGTTTTTTACCACTTCTATAAAGTTTACGACCTATATCAATATACTCTTCGTAATCAATTACGCCATCAATCTCTACTTCGTCAAAGCAAACAAACTTAAATTCCTCAGGAAGTTCATCTTTGCGCTCAGCAAGTGCTTTAATGTATTTTTTGTCACCAAAAATCATTGTTGCATCAGAATCTTTTAAAACATCAATAATATTATCAATGGTAAGTTCTTTATCAACTGGCACAATAACATTGTTACTACATGTAACTGCAAGATATGTTACACACCATTTATATGTGTTTGCACCTACAACTGCAATATGCTTTCTTGAATATTCGTCCTTAATAAGAGTGTTTGCAAGATAATAAATAGCATGACGGAAGTTCTTATAAGTTACCTCATAATAAACACCGTCTTTATTCTTAAGTTTATATGCAGGACGCTCTGAGAAAAGACGTTCGCTTTGGTCAATTAAATCTTTAAAATCTTTTACATAACGAACATCATAAAATGGTTCGTTAATTGGAAATCTACTTTGATGGCTCATTTCGGTTACCTCATTCTTTTGTTTTTTTGTAACACAATCAATTAATTATACCATATTATATTTAATTATGGCAACTTATTTTTCACAATTTCTACTGTTTCCTTATATTCATCATATGTCATATAAGTATTAATTATTTTTAGTAGTGACGAAGCACTTATTCTTTCAGGTAATTGAAGTTGTTTCGCAAGTGCTTTTCGGATTTCGCTACTGTTTTCTCCCCCTGAAATACCATCCTCAAAAAAATCGGTATGAGTAATCTCACGACTTTCTTTTTTATCATTTTCACTACAAATCACACCGGCCTTTTGCAACGCTGACATAATAACCTCAGTTTTCATACCCTCAACGCCTAATTTGCCCTCTTTTGACTCTTCAGTTTTACGTTTTTCTTTACCATAAATATCGGGAATATACACATTTTTTATGTTTTCACTTTTTGTGATTCCATTTATAAAGTTACGGATTTTAAATCCTGCGGAATCCGAGTCGGTCATTATAATAATTCCACGCTTTTCAGCTAAAAAACGTATTAGTTTTTGTTTTTCTTTATCTTTAAACACAGCAAAGCCGTCGGTTTCAATTATTACTGTATCAATAATCCCCGACAGCTTGATTTTATCGTATTTACCCTCAACTATAACTGCTTCTTTAATTTTAATCATAACTTCACCTTGCTATTATAAGCGAAAGATGTACAATAAGCTTTTCTAAAATTAACTCACCGCTTTGAGCCGTGCTTTTTAATGCTTTATCGGCCTCTGCAAAACAGTCAAAACATTCACGAATTTGCTCATCACTGAGTTTTTTAGCATAACGATTTCCGTTTGTAAGTCTAAAATCTTTATTTTTGTAATCAAAAATTTGTGTTAAGTATGAAATGCTCTCACCTGCGGTAACAGCGGTTTTAGCCCTATAAACATCAACAAAGGATGTAAGAATGGCACCAAAAATGTCAATTGGCTCTGCTTTTTGAAGCATAAGTGTATGCAACAACTCTAACGCCCCTTGAGCGTTTTGATTAAGAATTAATTTAGATAAATCAAAAACTCTAGCCTCTAATGAGCGGACTGCAGTGCTATCAATATGCTCACGAGTAATTTCGTTACCCTGCCCTGCAAAATTGCAAACCTTTTGGATTTCATTGAAAAGCACATTAAGAGAATCTCCCACAAGCTCAACTAAATATGAAGCGGTACTGTCACTCATTGTGCAACCGTTTTTTGAAGCGTATGCGCAAAGAATTTTACGAAGGTCTTTACCCTCAGCCTTTACAAAATTTACAGCAGTAGCATATTTTGTGAAAATATCAATTGCCCATTTACCTTTTTTAGTTGTAAGTTCAATACCATCCATCCAAAAAACTGTGATTGATGTATCAGGAATATTTTGTAAAAATTCAGTTATTTGCTCTTTTTGTTCTTCATTTGGGACGTCAAGAGGAAAATCGTGAGCCACAACAACACAGTATTCACTCATAAAAGGCATAGACATAGCACCCTCAAAAACTTCTGCGAGAGTGTTTTCTTTGCCATCATATTTACGAAGAGAAAAGGTTTCACTACCAGGTGTTACAAACTTTGAACAAATTTTATTTGCATAAAACTGCTTTAAATACTCTTCACTACCGTAAAAAAGATAACAGTTTGACATATTCTTTTCTCTTATTTGCCTTTTTAACTCGGCTTCATAAATCAATGCCATACTTTTCTTCCTATCAATTAAAATATACTGAGTGAGTTTTCATTTCTTGTGACAGTAAAATTACTGCATCAGTGTTTTGGCTTTCTATACTTTCTTTCACGCCTGAAGTATTATCACCATACAAAATAATTATATCATAATCTTTTACTTTTTCAAATAGGTTTTGAGCATTTTTGCCATCAATTACAATCAATCGTTTACTTTTGTAAGTGATTTCTAAATATTTCGTGTAATTATTTAAGTTAATTTGCACATCATTACTTATTGTCAATTTCTTAATATTACTTTGTGACTCACTTGCAAAAAATTCAGGTGAATTATAGCAAAACATAGTGTTTTTAACGGTAAAATTACTATATACATTCATAAGATATGATGGGATATGCTCACCATTATCAGTTATAAGAATATTATCAATAATCTTTTCATTATGGCTATTTAACACCCTTTTAATTTCGTTTTTGTATCTTGCTGAAGGCGGATTTATCAACACACTTTCGCCTTTTAAATTCACAATTAGCGTTGGTGTTGTATCAGTAAAAATTACATCAACTGACGGATTATTATAATCATAAGCGGTGCAATAGGTCACAAGTAAAATAAAGATTGTAGAAAGTATAACCGCCACTGTTTTTATTAGAATTTTTCTATATCTTTTTATCATAAAAGCTAATGAGATACAAATAAGTGCAACAATAAGAAAATACCAAAAATACTTATGTGAAAGTGATATCGTTGACCAACTTACAAGACCTATTCTTTCAGCAAATCCTTTTAAGAAATTACTGATTGTACCGGTAACCATAAATGATAAATCTGCAAAAAATGTAAGTCCTATTGTATGAAGAAATACACCTAATACGGACAAAACCATAAGCACCAGTGCCAAATCAATCATTACAATATTTGCAATAATTGACCCAACTGGTAATAAGCTGATTTTTACAACAAATACTGGCAAAGTAAAAATTGTAGTTGAAACGCTTATTATTGTGGTAGTTATAAGTAATGATAACAACCAGTTTTCCATTATTTTTCTACCCTTATATGTGCTTTTTATTTTTAATATTACCCTTTGTGAAAGCACAAGGATACCCATTGTTGAAAGCACAGTAAACCACAATGATGCTGAAAGTGTTGCATAAGGATTTATCACTAAAATAAACGACAATGCGAGTCCTATTGAATTAATACTGTCAGCCCCACGATTAAAGATTTTGCCTAAAATCATTGCACCTACCATAGCACCTGCACGAATTACTGAAACGCTGAAGCCAGTTAATGCTGAATAGCCAAACAAACACAAAAGACCTACTATTGCAATACGCTTACGAAGAAATGTATATTTTTCAGCGAGGTGTACAACGCCCACTGACCACAAGGTTAGATGTAATCCGGAAATTACCAGCAAGTGAGATGTACCCGCATAGTTAAAATAATCAATTGTTTTGTCTTGAATTTCAGTTTTATCTCCAACTGTCATCGCTTTTGCAATTGCACCATTTTCACCTGGTAAATATGTATCAATGATGCTTGTAAACCAATTTTTTGCTACTCCTATATATGAATAAAATCTATTTGTTTCTCCTGTTTTTTGAAGAAAAACATCTTCACCCTCAAAAAATGTGAAATAGATTTTTGATGACAGCGAATTCTCAAAGAAATCCTCGTTAAAATCACCATCACTTTTTATTACAACACCTGAAACTATATCTCCCTCGTAAAACATTTTATCCTCTTTAGCAACGTAACGGATTTTATAATTTTCGTTATGCAATTTAATTACATATGTAAAAGAGTAGTCCGTTTCTTGTGGTGTTTGACAAACTATGCCACTAACTTTCATTTGATTTTCATATTTGCTTTCAGCATTTATATAAACGCTTTGTGTAAAAATGAAAGATGCAATATAAATTGCTACTGCTATAGTACTAAACATTACAAATTTATTTTTTCTTAGTTTTTTAAACACAATAGAAAAACAAAAAACACCCATTACCCCAATTAATAGGGCAACGGATGCTTTAAAATTGATATTTATGATGGGAATTGATACCAAAAGCATTGAAAAGCCAATTACAGCAGATGGTCTTTTCAACACAAACACTCCTTACACAAGTTTTTCCGAAAGATTATCTCCGCTTAAAATGTGGAAATGAATGTGTTTTACTGTTTGTCCTGCTTTATCACCACAGTTGTTGATAATTCTATAACTGTCAACACCTGCCATACGAGCAATTTCAGGAATCTTAGCAAAAATATAACCAATTTCAGCAGAATTCTCACTACTTATATCGTTAGCGGAACTCGCTATGTGACGCTTTGGTATTACAAGAATATGAATTTTTGCTTGTGGAGCAATATCGTGAAATGCAAGGATTTTATCATCCTCATAAACCTTGTTTGATGGAATTTCACCGTTTGCTATTTTACAAAAGAGACAATCCATATTTAACACTCCTTATTTAAGCATTGTTTTAAGAATTTCATTTGCAGACATCAAGGCATCATCAATCTTTGAAATATCTTTACCGCCTGCCATAGCCATATCAGGTTTACCGCCACCTGAGCCACCTGCTATTTTAGCAACCTCACGAACAATATTACCTGCGTGAGCACCCATTGCGATTGCATCTTTACCACAAGCACAAGCAAATGAACAAGTACCCTTTTCAGCGTTTGAGCCTGCAATAACAGCAACTGTGTTAGGAGCTGAATCTCTTGCAGTTTCCGCCATAGAGCGAAGACCGTTAGCGTCAAGCTCACCACCATAGTAAACTACAAGTTGAGCACCATTCACTTGAACTGCACCTGCTATAATACCTGCAGTCTTAAATGAGTTGATTTCCGCTTTAAGTGCTGAAATCTCTTTATCTTTTGCTTTAAGGTCGTTAGCAATTGCAACTGCTTTTTGTGGAAGTGCAGACACATTACCTACCTTAAATGCCTCAGCCGTTGTGTAAAGAAGTTGATTCTTTTCATCAATATATTTAAGAACATTTTTACCTGTTACCGCTTGAATTCTGCGAACACCTGCAGCAACTGATGACTCGCTTACAATCTTGAAAAGACCGATTTTGCCTGTATTGTCAACATGAGTACCACCGCAAAGTTCAGTTGAGAAATCCCCTGCTTTAACAACACGAACAACATCACCATACTTTTCACCGAAAAGTGCCATAGCACCCATAGCCTTTGCTTCATCAATAGGCATTTCGCGAATAAGCATTGCTGTTGCATTAAGAATTTCTTCGTTAACAAGGTCTTCAACCTTTTTAAGTTCTTCGCCTGTCATACCAGTAAAATGAGTAAAGTCAAAACGAACCTCATTAGCATCAACAAGTTGACCAGCTTGTTCAACGTGAGTACCTAAAACCTCACGAAGTGCTGCTTGAAGAAGATGAGCTGCAGTATGATTACGCATAATTGCTTTTCTATTTTCTTCATTATAAACAGTTGTTACTGTGTCACCAACCTTAACAGCATCACCATTAAGTGTACCGTGATGAAGAACAACACCATCAGCATCTTTTGTTGTGTTAGCAACTTCAAATGTGCTATCGCCTATTGTGATAACGCCTGTGTCACCAACTTGTCCACCACTTTCAGCATAAAAAGATGTTTTGTTAAGTACGAGAATTGCATCTCCCGCCTCAATAAAATCTTTTCTTTCGCCATCACTAACAAGTGCTACAATAGTTGCAGTTGTATTATTTTCTTCGTAACCAGTAAATTCAGTTTTTGCAATATCTTTAAATGAAACGCCACTATTTCTCCAGTCAGTTTCAGCACCGTCACGCTTAACTGATTTTGCTTTCATTCTTGCTTCTTCAACGAGAACCTTGAATGCATCTTCGTC
>JAZLET010000170.1:0-6580 GCA_045615405.1 Candidatus Fimenecus sp. | reverse complement strand
TGGCCTCCGACTTATATGTGTTCTGAATTGCCTGTTATAGATAATTTGTTGTCGATAACATATATAAAAAACACGGGTGCTGCCTGGGGAATTTTTGCAGGCGCCCCCTGGTTACTTACTGCTTTGTCAATTTTAATAATTTTTGTTATGTAGAGGGGGCGATGTCCAATCGTCCCATTTTTAATAAAAGTAGGTGAGAAGATGACACAATTTAATATTACTGGTATGAGCTGTGCCGCTTGCGTTGCTCGTGTTGAAAAAGCCGTAAATGGTGTAGATGGTGTCACTTCTTGCTCGGTTAGTCTTCTAACTAATTCAATGGGTGTTGAGGGGAATGTTGACCCTCAAAAAATCATTTCAGCGGTAACAAATGCAGGTTATGGCGCAACAATTAAAGACGAAAAAAATACAGCGTCAAAAGATGATGCATTAAAAGATACTGAAACTCCCAAACTCAAAAAAAGACTATTCTTATCATTGGGATTTTTAATAGTTTTAATGTATATCTCTATGGGGCATGTTATGTGGGGTTGGTATTTGCCGATAAATAATCCTATTATTATTGGATTTGCACAACTTGTTTTATCTCTTGTTATAATGGTGATTAATCGTAATTTCTTTATAAATGGATTTAAAGGACTTGTTAAAAAATCACCTAATATGGATACTCTTGTAGCCTTGGGGTCAGGCGTGTCGTTTGGTTATAGTGCTTATTTGCTTATGCAAATGATTACACAAGGTGGCGAGATGGCTCATCACTATTTGCACGAATTTTATTTTGAGTCTGCCGCAATGATTTTAACCCTTATTACAGTTGGTAAAATGCTTGAGGCAAGGTCAAAAGGCAAAACTACAAATGCACTTAAATCCTTAATGAATTTAGCGCCAAAAACAGCAACAATTCTTATTGATGGCGTTGAAACAAAAGTGCCAATAGAACAAGTTAAAATTGGTGATATATTTGTAGTCCGCCCAGGTGAGCAAATCTCAGTTGACGGTGTGATTGTCGTGGGTACAACCGCAGTTGACGAATCAGCACTGACTGGTGAGAGTATTCCTGTTGATAAATCAGTAGGTGACAAGGTTTCAGGTGGTACAATAAATCAATCAGGATTTATTAGGTGTGAAGCCACAAGAGTAGGCGAAGATACAACTCTTTCTCAAATTATAAAAATGGTTAGTGATGCGGCTGCCACAAAAGCACCTATTGCCAAAATTGCCGATAAGGTTTCAGGTGTTTTCGTACCAGTTGTAATCACAATAGCAGTTATTACAATAATCGGTTGGCTAATTGGTGGGCAGAGTGTTGGCTATGCTCTTGCTCGTGGCATTTCGGTGCTTGTAATTAGTTGCCCTTGTGCTTTAGGACTTGCAACACCAGTTGCCATTATGGTTGGTAATGGTGTTGGCGCTAAAAACGGTATTCTTTTTAAAACGGCAGTATCTTTAGAAGAAACAGGTAGAGTAAATACGGTAGTCCTTGATAAAACAGGCACAATTACCGAAGGTAAACCTAAGGTTACCGATATAATCCCAATAGGCGTAACTGAAGAACAGCTTTTAGATTTGGCTTATTCTCTTGAAATAAAAAGTGAGCATCCACTTGCAAAAGCAATTATAGAAAAGGGTAATGAATTAAATATAACACCAACTGAAGTTGCGAATTTTAAGGCGCTTTCAGGTAATGGAGTAACTGCACAGTTAAATGGCAAAACACTTTTTGGTGGTAGCCTTAAATTTATAAGTGAGCAAATTTCACTCAATGAAAATACAATAGAAATTGCCGAATCACTTGCCGACAATGGCAAAACACCATTGCTTTTCAGTATGGATAACACTCTTCTTGGAATAATAGCAGTAGCGGATATCATTAAAGAAGATAGTGCGAAAGCTATTAAAGAATTGCAAAATATGGGCATAAAGGTGGTTATGCTTACAGGCGATAACGAAAAAACCGCCAATGCAATAGGAAAATTGGCAGGTGTTGACGAAGTTATTGCAGGTGTACTTCCTGATGGCAAAGAAAAAAATATCCGTACCCTTAAAGATAAAGGAAAAGTAATGATGGTAGGTGACGGAATCAATGATGCACCAGCCCTAACAAGAGCCGATATGGGCGTTGCAATAGGTGCGGGAACTGATGTTGCTATTGAGTCAGCTGATATTGTGCTTATGAATAGCAAATTAATAGATGTAACCGCAGCAATCCGATTAAGCCGTGCAGTACTTCGCAACATTCACGAAAATCTATTTTGGGCGTTTTTCTATAATGTAATTGGAATTCCACTTGCAGCAGGTGTATTTATAAATATTTTTGGTTGGGAATTAAACCCAATGTTTGGCGCAGCTGCAATGAGTCTTTCGTCGTTTTGTGTAGTATCAAACGCCTTGCGACTCAATTTTAAAGATATTTATAATGACAAAAAAGATAAGAAAATAAAGTCAAAAATAAAGGAGAAAAAGGTTATGCAAATTACAATGAAAATTGAAGGTATGATGTGCCCACACTGTGAAGCACACGTTAAAAAAGCACTTGAAGGAATTGCTGAAGTAAGAGAAGCAGTTGTAAGTCATAAAGACGGTACTGCAATTGTAACACTTGACGCTGACGCAGCACCGGTAACTCTTAAAAAAGCAGTTGAAGAGCAAGGTTATAAAGTAATTGAATAAGTGCAAACTTGATTCTTTTTCCGCAAAACTTCGTGGCTTTCGGCTCGCGGTATACCTGATACAGCTTCGCCTCTGCCACATTGCCTTGCGAAAAAAATAATTCAAGTTTAAGTTGATTTTGTAGGGACGTCGACTCGGCGTCCTTTTTCTTTACGCAACAAATCATTGCTTGACAAAAAATATTTTTTGTGCAATTATAGAATTGTAATAAGAATTTTATTATTACAAAATTTAAGATAAGAGGTGACACAATATGACAAAAAAAGAATACTTTAAATATTTCTTTTCAAACAGTTTTTGGGGCTTTTGGGGTTGGTGCATTTTCAATTTAATTTTTGCAATTACATATTTTATTACCATAGAATATGCACGCGAATTAACTTTTGAGTTCGCACCTAGTGGACCCGATTTTCACGAGTGCTTGATTCTGTACACTATAATTTATATTGTGGCACTTATTCCGTCATTTCTAATAGGTTTCTTTTGTGTAAATAAAACAGGTAATCCCATATCTGATTTTGTTTCTTTGTTACCAATAAGATTTTTAACAGTAGTTTTTTCTTTAGGTATGGCAAGTTATCACAATTACCATGTTTTTGCCAACTTTTCTGTTGCCACGCTTGACAAGATGATGAATATGGTTAATGAATACCGATTATATGCCTATAATGACTGGGATTATAAGCGTTTTGATACCGACCCTATATGCTATTATCTCATAAGTATAGTTCCATTTGTTGTAATATTTATCGGTTCCCAAATTGGCAAAAAGAGAAGAAAAGATAAACAAGAAGAAATAAAAGAATAAAAAAATAAACCGAACAGATTGATTTCTGTTCGGTCTTTTTATTGTGCTTATTTAATTTCATTAACATCATAAGGTGTTCTTTGATACACAAAGTAGTTAAGCCAGTTTTGGAATAACAAACTACCTGCACCGCGCCAAGTAAGTGGAGGGGTAAGTCGTGTATCATCATTTGGGAAATAGTTATATGGAATTTTAATGTCTAATCCCTTGTGCAAATCCCTAAAATACTCACGCGCAAGAGTATCGCTATCGTATTCACTGTGACCTGTGCAGTAAAAATTTCTACAATCCATATCAGCCACAAGATGCACACCTGAAATTTCTGAATACGAAAGAATTTGCAAATCTTTAACAAGTGCAATATCTTCTTTTTTTGTTTCAGT
This sequence comes from Candidatus Fimenecus sp., assembly GCA_045615405.1. Taxonomy (GTDB): domain Bacteria; phylum Bacillota; class Clostridia; order Oscillospirales; family Acutalibacteraceae; genus Fimenecus. The sequence continues at coordinate 2,719 of JAZLET010000170.1, read as the reverse complement.
GTGTCTTGAATGTGGCACATAAAACAAATCACTGAAGCCACGAAGTAATGGATGATACATATCAAGTGGCTTGTGTGGGAAAATACCAAACATCTTTTCAGGTAACTTGTATTTTGGAATACCATAATGGTAATAAAGTGCCGCTTGAGCACCCCAACAAATATGAAAAGACGAATAAACGTGGCTTTTTGCCCAGTCAAAAATTTTGCAAAGCTCTTCCCAATAATCAACCTCTTCAAAAGGCATCATTTCAACAGGAGCACCAGTAACTATCATACCGTCAAATTTTTGGTCTTTAATGTTGTCAAAGGTTTTGTAGAATTTGAGCATATGCTCTTTACTTGTGTTTTTGCTTTCGTGAGTAGCAACCTGTAAAAGTTCAATTTCAACCTGTAAAGGAGAGTTACTGAGTAAACGCAAAATTTGTGTTTCAGTTTCAATTTTTGTAGGCATTAAGTTAAGAAGAATAATTTTAAGCGGACGAATGTCCTGAAGACTTGCTCTTTGCTCAGTCATAACGAAAATATTCTCTAACTCTAAGTTGTGTCTTGCTGGTAATTGGTCGTCAATTTTAATAGGCATTCGTACCACTCCTTTCTTCAATATGCAAGATAGTATTTTAACACACTAAAAATAGAATGTCAATTTTATAAATTTACAATATATTCAATATCCTTCCATTCGTGGTTTGCAAAATCACGGACACGAATAAGAATTTCATTTTCATACACTTCAACCCGAAGTCCCATACCGGTTTGCTGAATATCTGCATCACCGTCGGTGTTTTCAGAACCAAAGGATGGCACATTTATAAATGTAACATTGTCGTCATAAACCACTTCTCGTTTATCATTATAAAGTCCCAAATGTAAATGACCTGAAAAGTACAAAATATTATTGCCACAATTTTTTAACATTTCATAAAGGCGGTCACTGTCTTCGCCAATATGACCTTCAGGCCAAACATCCGCCCAAGTATTATTAAGTGGGTAGTGATTGAAAATAAACACAGGATTTTCGTTTTCTTGTGCAGTTTTAAGTTCATCTTCAAGCCATTCAAATTGAGCATTAGAAATATCTTCTTGAATACCTGCATCAGATTCCGAGCCTAATATAATGAATTTATAACCATTAATTTCATAACTGTAATAAACACTATCGTCATATTGTGCTTTAATATACTCGTTTTTATAGTCAAAAAATCTATCTCGCAAAGATTCATAATCACCAGTATTGTAGTCACTTGGGCAAAGTTCATGGTTACCTGTAACCATAAGAATATTGCCAAGTGTGATATGCTCTTTTAAAAGTTCATAAAAAGCACCAAGCTCAACAACCTGATTATTCATTGTATTGTCGCCAAGGAATATAAGAGCATCATTTTTCTTAGCGGAGTTAATATCAGCAAGACCTTCACCAAATCCCGCAAAACGGTCTTTGTTGTTGCCTTCAATGTGCACATCGGAAAGCACAGTAAATGCAAGAGAGGCATCACTTTCAGCAGTAGAATAAGATGCAATTTCACCTACAGGAAAATGAATAAAAAGAGTCATTATTAAAGCGATTAACTTGTAAAACAAACTCATAATAAAAACTCCAATTATAAAATCTCTGCCAAAATACTATTTGACATTAAAAAGCCTTTTCGTGTAAATGCTAATCCGTTTTTTGTTTTTACCATATATTCATTATCAATGAAAATTTGCGATTTTTTATATATTTCATTTGGTATTGAATGTCCAAATCTTTCATAAACCTTGCTTTCGTTAAGCCCCTCAGTAAGTCTTAAATTAAGCATTGCGTATTCAGTAAAATCTCCACCAAAACCATCCTGATTAGGGGAGTTGCCATTCATAAATGAGTCAAAATCACGGTCATAATAAAAACGTTTGCCATTTAAAAATGAATGTGCCGATGGTCCAAGCCCTAAATACTCTTCACAATGCCAGTATTTAAGATTATGTTTGCTTTGGAATCCCACTTTTGAGAAATTAGAAATCTCATATTGCATTATGCCCTGACTTCCAAGAGTTTCGCACATTTGCAAATATAAATCAGCGGTTAAATCATCATCAGGAAAATTATATTTATGTTGATTTTTATAAAAATGAGTGTTCTCTTCGCACTTTAACATATATGCACTAATATGTGGCACACCAAGAGAAATGCAAAAATCTAAAGTTTCGCTTAAACTCTTTTCAGTTTGCTGTGGAATACCAAGCATAACGTCAAGCGTGATATTATTAAAACCCACTTTTTGAGCTGTTTTAACTGCATTTTCAACCTGATTTCTATCACTTAAACGACCCAAAATTCGTCTTTCGTTATCGTTAGCGGATTGAAGTCCTAATGAGATTCTATTAACACCACAATGGTTTAAAATCTTGAAAAAATCCTCATTAAGTCCATAAGGATTACATTCAACCGTGATTTCAGCATCATGTGTTAAAAATGAATTGCAAGTTTCAACAAGAGTTTTAAGATTTTTTGCACCTAAAACTGATGGAGTACCACCACCGATGTAAAGTGTATCACCTTTACATTGTAAAGGTGAAATGCTTGACAAAATTTTGTCTTTTAAAACACTTGTGTATTCATCTTTTTGTGTGTCTTTACCCGCAAACGAGTAAAAATCACAGTATGGACATTTTGACTTGCAAAACGGAATGTGTAAATAAAGTCCTATGTTTTTCATACTTTTATGTAAGAAATTGTGTGA
>JAZLET010000169.1:0-5156 GCA_045615405.1 Candidatus Fimenecus sp. | reverse complement strand
TGGTAACCAAGCGTGGTCTTTGACCACGCTTTTTTCTTTGTAAAGTCTAATTCCCACCAAATTTATATGAATTAACTCTTGAAATCCTAGTAATTTTGTAGTATATTATCTTCGTAACGAAAAACAATACTCTAAAAGGGTGTAGATATTATGAAAATCTCAACAAAAGGTAGATATGCACTTCGTCTTATGACCGACCTTGCAATTCATAAAGAAGATGGCTATATCTCAATAAAATCTATTGCAACAAGACAAAATATAAGCGAAAAATATCTTGAACAAATCATTAAACTTCTCGCAAAAGAAAATCTTGTTGAAAGCACTCGCGGTGCGCAGGGTGGCTATAAACTTACTCGTGAGCCTATTGAATACACAGTAGGTGAAATTCTTCGTGTAACTGAGGGTAGTCTTGCTCCGGTTTATTGTCTTGAAACTGATGACAACCCTTGCGAAAATTGTATGGACTGTGTAACCCTTGAAATTTGGCAATGTGTACTCAATGCAGTTAATAAGGTTGTTGATTCAATCACTTTACAATATCTTGTTGACAAGCAAAAGGAAAAAGGTAATTGCGGATGCTGTTAAAATACGATTTGCATGAAACGGCAAGATATATGGGCTACAAGCACGGTGCAAAGCCAAGTGAGGCAATTTGCAAGTTGTGTGAAGATGCATACAATGAGCTTTGCAAGGTAATCACACCTAAATATATCTATAAAGAATATGAATTCACAAGAACAAATGACGGAATAATCATTGACGGAATTGAGTTTAAGAGTGAGAAACTCTTAAATCATTTAAGAAATTCAACAAGCGTTATTCTTTTTGGTGCAACTATCGGCGTGGGGGCTGATACTCTTGTCCGTAAATATTCAGTAACTGATGCTGCAATGACAAGTATTGTCCATTGTGTTGGTGCATCGTTAGTTGAAAATCTTTGCGACCAAGCTTGTGAAGAATTAAAAAATACCATAAAAGGTGAGCATAGACCTCGTTTTAGTCCAGGCTATGGCGGATTACACATTTCTTCACAAGAAAATTTCTTTAAACTTTTACCAATGACAAAACAACTTGGAGTAACACTTTCAAACAATTACTTAATGACTCCAACAAAAACAGTTACAGCATTTATTGGTGTAACAAAGGATTGATATTATGAATTTTAGAGAGCATTTTAACAATTCAATACTATTTTTTGATGGTGCTATGGGCACTGAATTACAAAAAAACGGACTTAAAAAAGGTGAGTTGCCTGAAAATCTTAACATTCACTCTCCTGAAATCGTAGCAAGAGTGCATAAGTCGTATTTAGATGCAGGTTGTAACATAATCACAACCAATACCTTCGGTGCAAATTCACTCAAATTCAATAATGTAAATGAGATTATTACAAAAGCTGTTAAGATTACAAAAAACACAATCAAAGAAAGTGGCAAAAATGCTTTTGTAGCCCTTGACATAGGACCACTTGGAAAACTCTTAAAGCCGTATGGTGATTTGGAATTTGAGTGTGCTTATGAGCTTTACAAGGAGCAAGTTGTAGCAGGTGAAAATGCGGGTGCGGACTTAATTCTCATTGAAACAATGGGGGATTTGTATGAAATCAAAGCCGCAGTTTTAGCTGCAAAAGAGAATACAAATCTTCCTGTACTTGTATCAATGATTTTTGATACAAACGGAAAACTTTTAACAGGTGCAGATATTAAAACCGCAATAATCACTCTTGAAGGACTCGGCGTTGACGGTATTGGTATGAATTGTGGACTTGGTCCTGACCAAATGCTTCATTTACTTAAAGAAATGACAAAGTATTCAAGTACACCACTTTTCGTGCAACCAAATGCAGGACTTCCTGTAAGTATAAATGGAGTTACAACCTATAATGTAACCCCAGAAGAATTTGCGAATAAGCAACTCCAAATCCTTAAAAATGGTGCTTGTGCTTTAGGCGGATGTTGTGGTACAAATCCTGACCATATTAAAGCGATGATTGACTTGTGTAAAAATGAGGAAATCATAAAAATAAGTAAAAAGAATATTACTGCTGTCACATCATATTCAAAAACAGTAATATTTCAAGATAAGCCAATAATTATTGGTGAAAGAATTAATCCAACAGGTAAAAAATTACTTAAAGAAGCACTCCGTAATAACGATATGGATTACATTTATCGTGAGGGTGTGACTCAAGTTGATGCAGGTGCGGATATTCTTGATGTGAATGTAGGACTACCTGAAATTGATGAGCCAACTGTAATGCAAAATGCAGTTTTAGGACTTCAAAGTATTCTCAGTACCCCTTTGCAAATTGACACATCCGATGCAGTTGCTATGGGAAATGCACTTCGTATTTATAACGGCAAGGCTATGGTGAATTCCGTCAATGGTAAAGAAAAAGTGATGGAAGAAGTATTTCCACTTGTCAAAAAATATGGTGGAGTGCTTGTGTGCTTAACCTTAGACGAAAACGGAATCCCCGAAACTACTGAGGGTAGAATAAATATTGCAAAACGAATAATCAAAAAAGCCGAAGAATATGGAATTGAAAAGAAAGACCTTGTTTTTGACCCTCTTTGTATGACAGTAAGTACAAATAAAGATAATGCAAAAATCACTTTAGAATGTATTGAAAAGCTTACAAATGATTTAGGTGTTAAAACTGTACTTGGTGTATCAAATGTTTCTTTTGGATTACCGAATCGTGAACTTTTGAACTCATCTTTCTTTACCCTTGCAATGCAAAAGGGACTTAGTGCAGGTATTATAAATCCCAAAAGTGATGCTATGATGAACAGCTTTTATTCATACTGTGCACTTTGTGGCTTAGATGAAAATTTTGAGCAATATATCGCAAATGTAACTGATACAAAGACTGAAACTAAATCAACTGATGTTGACTTAAAAACTGCAGTTGTAAAAGGTCTTAAAGCTGAGGCGCACAACCTTACAAAAAAAGAGTTAAAAACAAAAGCACCTATTGAAATTATTGATGGTATTTTAATCCCTGCGTTAAACGAAGTGGGTAAGGGCTTTGAAGAAAATACCATATTTTTGCCCTCGCTTTTAATGTGTGCCGAAACTGCCGGTGTAAGCTTTGATATTATTAAAGAGTATATTGCAAATAGTGGCACAAAAACGGAAGAAAAAGGTAAAATACTTATAGCAACCGTTGAGGGCGATATTCATGATATCGGTAAAAATATTGTTAAAGTGTTGCTCCAAAACTATGGATTTTCAGTAATTGATATGGGTAAAGATGTAACGCCTGAAGCCATTTTAGAAAAGGTGTTAAAAGAAAATATTAAGTTAGTTGGACTTTCTGCACTTATGACAACAACAGTGCCATCAATGGAGAAAACAATTAGTCTTTTAAAAGAAAAATCCCCCGATACCGCCGTAATGGTAGGTGGTGCGGTGCTTACCGAAGATTATGCAAAAACAATAGGCGCACACTTTTACGGTAAAGATGCAATGTCATCAGTAAGAATTGCTGAAAAATTCTTTGCAAAATAAGTCAAAATATGGCTATATTATAATTGACAAATTCATAGTGAAGTAGTATGATATATATGAATTCACAGTAATTTACTATGAAATAGAAATGAGATGTATATATGAAAGTTTATGCAGATAATGCAGCGACAACAAAAATATCAAAGGTTGCCCTTGATGCTATGATGCCTTGTTTCCAAGAAATTTATGGAAATCCATCAAGTTTGCATTCAGTAGGGCAAGACGCTTTTCACGCGGTGAGAGATGCTCGTAATATGGTTGCCGAGTGTATTAATGCCGACCCTAATGATGTGTATTTTTCATCAGGCGGTAGCGAAAGTGATAACTGGGCAATTAAAGGTGCCGCATATTTAATGGCAAAGAAAGGCAAAAAGCATATTATCAGTTCAAAGTTTGAACATCACGCTGTGTTGCACACACTTAATGCCTTAGAAAAAGAAGGCTTTGAAATTACATTGCTTGATGTTTATGAAAATGGTATTGTTAGAACTGAGGATGTTAAAAACGCTATTAAAGATGATACCGCACTCGTTACAATTATGTATGCAAATAACGAAATTGGTACAGTTCAACCAATTCGTGAAATCGGTGCAGTTTGTCGTGAGAAAGGCGTACTTTTCCATACTGATGCTGTTCAAGCAGTAGGTCATATTCCTGTTGATGTTAAAGCCGATAATATTGATATGATGTCATTCTCAGGCCATAAATTCCACGGACCAAAAGGTGTTGGTGGTCTTTATTGCAAAAAGGGTATAAGACTTCCTAATCTTATTGAAGGTGGCGCACAAGAAAGAAACCGTCGTGCAGGTACTGAAAATGTTCCTGCAATAGTAGGTATGGCAGTGGCTCTTAAAGATGCTTGTGACCATATGGAAGAAAATAATAAAAAACTTATTGCAATGCGAGAACAACTTATTGAAGGAATTCTCAAAATTGATTTAAGCCGTATAAATGGTGACCGTGAGCATCGTCTTCCAGGTAATGTTAGCGCTTGTTTTGAGGGTGTAGAAGGTGAATCACTTCTTCTTTACCTTGACTTAATGGGAATTAGCGCATCTTCAGGCTCAGCTTGTACATCAGGCTCACTTGACCCAAGCCATGTGCTTTTGTCAATTGGACTTGTACACGAGGTTGCACACGGTTCATTAAGACTTAGTCTTTGTGAGGACAACACACCTGAAGAAATGGAATATATTTTAGAAAAACTCCCTCCAATTATTGACAGACTTCGTGATATGTCACCATTGTGGGAAAAGATACAAAAAGAAAGAGGTTTAGCATAATGGAATATTCAGAAAAAGTAATGGAGCATTTTACAAATCCACATAATGTAGGTAAGCTTGATGATGCTGATGGTGTGGGTGAAGTTGGCAACGCAAAATGTGGCGATATTATGAAAATGTATCTCAAAATTGAGAATGATATTATTGTCGATGTTAAATTCAATACTTATGGTTGTGCATCAGCAATTGCAACAAGCTCAATAGCAACTGATATGATTAAGGGTAAACCTGTAAGTGAAGCACTTAAGCTTACAAACAAAGCAGTTGTTGAGGCTCTTGATGGACTTCCAGCAGTTAAAATTCACTGTTCAGTTCTTGCAGAGCAAGCAATTAAAGCAGCTGTTAAGGATTACTACGACA
>JAZLET010000168.1:0-29080 GCA_045615405.1 Candidatus Fimenecus sp. | reverse complement strand
CTTTTGTAAGATTTGGAACAATTGGTACACCTATAAAATTAAATGTATTAATAAGAGGAATAATTGCCCAAATTGCTGGTGCTATATACCATAAATTCTCGCCAAAAAGTTTAATCATCATTGTTGTTAAAGCAACAACTGCTACTTGCCCCCAACAGTAAAAAGAATGTAATAGACTCATTTCAGCCGTTTTCTTTTCACCGGGAATAGATTCAACTATAGGGCTAATAATTACTTCAGTTAAGCCACTGCCGATAGCTGAAAGCATAATTGCAATGACAATTCCTATATATGGATTAGTAAGTATGTTAGGTAGCATTGAAAGACAAGAAAGTCCTATAAAGGTTATTGCTTGTGAAATTATTGCAAGTTTTTTATATCCAATTTTATCAACGAATTTTATTGATAATGTATCAACTACAAGTTGTGTACCAAAATTAATTGTAATTAAAAGTGAAAGTCTTGAAAGTGTAATATCAAATTTTTCACTGAAAATAACAAACAGTAGTGGTGCAATATTGTTAATAATTCCTTGAACAATATAACCAATATAACAAGCAATCTTTGTTCCAGTAAAAGTTCTATTTTTCATTTTATACTCTTGTAATAATAACCTCTAAATTACCTGAAATTGTGAAGGTGCCATAATTTGCAGGTATGAAGAGACTGTCTCCTTTTTTAATATCCATATTGTCAATCTTACCGATGCCATCAGTAACTAAAATTGACACGAAAGATTTATCGTCAGCAATTCCATCAAATGTATTTTTTATAGAAACCTTTTTTACATTGAATAAGTCACATTTTGTTAGCAATTGTGTTGAGTAGTTGTCATATTTTACTAATTCACCTTCAGGTTTTGTTGAACGAGTAGGTGGAGTGCAGTTAGTAACATCAATAGCCTTTTTTACATGCAGGTCGCGAGGCTTACCATCTGCACCAAGGCGACCATAATCATATACCCTATAAGTGGTGTTTGAGTTTTGTTGGATTTCAGCAAGAAGAATACCCTTGCCGATTGCATGGAGAGTTCCTGCTTCAATAAAAAACAAATCACCCTTTTTAACTTTAACTTTATTTACGGTTTCAAGGAATGTGTTGTTTTCAATTCTGCTTTTGAATTCTTCACTACTAATTTCACGATTAAATCCGTATATTAATTCAGCGCCTTCATCACAATCAAGAATATACCAGCATTCAGTTTTGCCGTATTCTTTTTCAACACGCATTGCATATTCGTTGTCAGGATGTACTTGAACTGATAAATCATCTTTAGCATCAATAATTTTTATAAGAATAGGAAAATACTCAAATTTCTTTCCATTTTCACCTAAAAAGTTAGGATTTAATTTGACAACATCAGTCAATGTTTTGCCTACATACTCTCCATTCTCAACAGTATTTTCTCCGTCTTTGTGGCATGAAAGCATCCAACCTTCTGCAAGTTTAGTAAGGTTAGAATCAAATCCATATTCATCGCGAAGTTTTGTGCCACCCCACAAATAATCTTTAAATACTGGCTTTAATTTAAGAATATACATACAAAAACACTCCTTAAACAATGTTAAATAATTTTAACATATTATGTTAAGCTTTTCAATAAATGATTGTTAAAATCTTAAGTTTATGCTAAAATAAAATTAGTGTAACAAATGAGCAGTTTTAGAATAAATTATTCAAAAATTATACTATTTGGATGAGTAATTATATAAAAATGCAATTTTTTGATTATTCACTTGCAAAAATATAATAATTACTATATAATATAACGAAAATTAATTTGGAGGTTATCCCATGCTTTATAATGAAATGAGCAGAGATGAACTTGTATCTCTTAAAAATGAACTTGAAAAGAAATATGAAGAAGTTAAATCACTTGGACTTTCGCTTGATATGTCACGCGGTAAACCTGGTGCTGACCAACTTGATTTAACTGTTGATATGCTTAGTGTTATGACAACTGCGGAAGATTGCATTGGTGAAAATGGGTTTGATTGTCGTAACTATGGTGTGCTTGATGGTATTCCTGAATGTAAAAAGCTTTTTGCTGATTTACTTCAGGTTGATACAAAGAATATCATAATTGGTGGTTCATCATCACTTAACCTTATGTATGACTATCTTAATCAGTGTATGTATTTAGGTGTCGGTGGTTGTGAACCATGGAGCAACCAAGGTAAAGTTAAGTTTATTTGTAATGTTCCTGGCTATGATAGACACTTTGCGATTACTGAATTTTTTGGTATTGAAATGATTTCAGTTGAAATGGATGAATTTGGTCCTAATGTTGAAAAAATTGCAGAGCTTGTTAAAGACCCTATGGTTAAGGGTATGTTTTGTGTGCCTAAATATTCAAATCCAAATGGTGTAACTTATAGTGCTGAAAGAGTACGAGCACTTGCGTCACTTAAACCAGCAGCGAAAGATTTTAGAGTAATTTGGGATAATGCGTACATTATTCACGAATTAACTGATACACCTGATGTGCTAGTAAACATTTTTGATGCTTGTAAAGAATTTGGTACTGAAGATAATTTTGTTGAGTTTACATCAACTGCAAAAATTTCATTTCCGGGTGCAGGCGTTTCAGCAATTGCAGCATCCGACAATAATATTGCCGAAATTAAGAAAAGACTTAATTTTCAAACAATTAGTTATGACAAGCTAAACCAACTTCGTCACGTGAAATATTTTAAAAATCTTGATGGAATTAAAGCACATATGGAAAAACATGCTGCAATTATTGCACCCAAATTCCAAATTGTTCTTGATAAGCTTGAAAGCGAAATTGCGCCACTTGGAATTGGTGAATGGGTAAAAGCAAAGGGCGGTTATTTTATTAGTTATAATACTGTTGGCTCAAGTGCAAAGAGAATAGGTGAGCTTTGCAAAAATGCAGGTCTTGTACTTACAACAGTTGGCGCAACATATCCATATGGTGTTGACCCTGATGACAAAAATATTAGAATTGCACCAACATTCCCATCAGTTGAAAATTTGGGTAAAGCGATGGATGTATTTTGTCTTTGTGCAAAGCTTGCAGCAGTTGAAGCTTTACTTTAAGGAAGTGTGTATATGCACAAAATTATGAAAGATGATATTATGATTTCTGCCGTAATTGTTTCGGCTGGTAATTCAACAAGAATGGGTTGCATTAATAAGCAATTTCTTGAGATTAATGGAATGCCTGTGATTGCTCATTCAATTTTAGCGTTTCAAAATTCTGAGCATATTGATGAAATTGTTATTGTTACACGTGAAAGCGATATACAAGATATTCAAAAGATTGTTGAAAAATATAATTTTACAAAGGTTTCAGCTATTGTTCCTGGTGGTAAAACAAGACAATTAAGTGTATATAATGGTGTTGTTAATACATCTAAAAGTTCTATGCTTGTTGCAATTCATGATGGTGCAAGACCGCTGGTGTCTGATAAAGTTATTACCGAAACGTTGAAAGCTGCTGCAATGTGTGGCGCTGCTGCAACAGGTGTTAAGGTTAAGGATACAGTTAAGGTTGTTGATGATAATAATAACATTGTTGATACAGCTGATAGAGAATATATGCGTTTCATTCAAACTCCTCAGGCGTTTAGAAAAAGTTTGTATTTGTCTGCCGTGCAAAATGTAGATAATAGTAAGGATTTCACTGATGATTGTATGTTAATTGAAGCGTATGGTAAAACTGTTAAATTTGTTGATGGTGAGTATGAAAACATTAAAATCACCACGCCGGAAGATGTTGAATTAGCGGAAAACTACCTTAAACGAAAGGGGAATATCAATGCTTAGAATTGGTCATGGTTATGATGTGCATAAACTTGTTGAGGGTAGGAGATTAATCCTTGGTGGAGTAGAAATACAAAACAACGGAATTGGACTTTTAGGTCATTCTGATGCTGATGTCTTATTACACGCTATTTCCGATTCGTTGATAGGTGCGTGTGCTTTAGGTGATATAGGAAAGCATTTCCCTGATACTGATGATAGTTTTAAAGATGCTGACAGTCTTATACTTTTAAAAAAGGTTGTTGAACTTATTAAGTTAAAAGGATTTATTGTTAACAATATTGATGCTACTGTTATTGCTCAGGCTCCGAAACTTGCTCCCTACATTTATGAAATGAGAAAAAATGTTGCTGAAGCACTTGAAATTGATATTGACTATGTAAACATCAAAGCAACAACTGAAGAAAAACTTGGTTTTACAGGAGCAAAAGAAGGCATTTCCTCACATTGTGTTTGCTTGGTTGAATCTAAAAATTAAATTATATAATCTACCTGTTATCTTTTGATAGCAGGTATTTTTTTGTCAAAAAAATTAAATTATCATAGTATATATTGGGTGATGTTTACAATGAATAAAGCTATTGTAAAGTTTTCCTCCGTAACTTACGCTATGAAAGCAAAAATGGTTGTAGAAAACAACGGAGGTAAAGCAATTTTAAGAAAAAATACTAAAATGACAAATAAAGAAGGTTGCGGCTATAGTCTTGTTGTCACTGGTAATGTTAATAAAATAATTAATTTACTTGATTTAAATAAAATTAAGTATGTAAATTATGAGATGGTATAATGATATATCTTGATAATAGTGCAACATCATACCCAAAACCACAATGTGTTTTAAAGTCAATAATGGACGCATATGAAAAATTCGGTGCTAATGCAGGAAGAAGCGCTTACGGAATGGCTATTAACACCACTGAACAAATTTATTTGTGTCGTGAAAAAATTGCAAAATTTTTTGGTGCAAATAAAGTTGAAAATGTTATATTCACATATAATTGTACAACTGCATTGAATATGGCTATTAAAGGTGTTTCGCATAAGAATGCTCATTATATAATTTCGGATTTAGAACATAATGCAGTGGTACGACCTCTTGAACGAATGAAACAAATGGGTATGTGTGATTACAGTGTTGCAAAAGTTTCTACTGATGATTTTCAAACAATTAAAAACTTTAAGAAAAATATAAGAGAAAATACTGTTGCTATAATTTGTACGGGAGCATCAAATGTTTTTGGTATTATTCCACCTTATAGATTACTTTCTAATCTTGCTCACAAGAATAACCTTTTGTTCATAATGGATTGTGCTCAGGTGGGTGGCGTTATTCCTATAAATATGACTAGTGATGGAATTGATATTCTTTGCTGCGCAGGTCATAAAGGACTTATGGGACCCACCGGAACAGGTTTAATGATTATTAATAATGATAATATTTCTTTAAATTCTTTAATAGAAGGTGGTACTGGTAGCAACTCCTTAAATCCTAATCAACCTGATTTTTCACCAGATAAATTTGAAAGTGGTACTCCTAATGTGCAAGGAATTTTAGGCTTGTCAACTGCAATAGATTTTATTAATGATATTAGCTTAAATAAGATATATAAACACGAAATGTATTTATTAAGATATCTTCAAAAGAATCTACAAAAAATAGATGGAATTTATTTATATACTGACTTATTTAGTTATAAGCAAAATCTTGTGCCGATACTGTCATTTAATATTAAAAATTTGCATAGTGAAGAAGTCGCTAAACAATTTGGTGATTATAACATTGCTGTTAGAGCAGGACTTCATTGTGCGCCGTTAGCTCATCAAAAAATTGGGACAATTGAATCGGGAACTGTAAGAATTTCTCCGTCAATTTTCACTAAAAAAAGTGATATAGATTTTTTAATAAATTCTATTATAAAAAATTGCAAAATTTAATTAGTTGTGATACAATATATTGTGAATATGTATATCTGTGTGTAATTTTAGAATTATTTACGGATTTTTTGCAATATATTGTATTTTTTATTTGAAAGAGTGTGATTATTATGGTAGTAGATTTTCTTTCGGATTTCTTTGAAAACATTAAAAGAGCGTTATTATCATTTGATGGTCTTGTTGATTTGTTTGATGTGTTTTTAGTTGCTCTTGTTATTTACGGTGTATTTGCACTTATACGCGGTACTCGTGCATTTCAACTTGCGAAAGGTGTTTTCGTACTTGCTGTTGTTTACTTTATAGTTTCAGTGTTAGATATGCGCGCTAGTGAGTTTATTTTAACGTTTATTTTTAGCAACTTATTTATGATTTTAGTTGTTATTTTTGCGCCTGAAATTAGACGTGCTCTTGAAACTATGGGTAGAAGTTCAATTACAATTTCAAACATCCTTAATTTAAAAAATAAAGATGATTCTGAGCTTCAAGAAGCTATTAAGAATTCAATTAATAATGTGTGTCGTTCGTGTGCTGATATGAGTGATAAGCAAATAGGTGCCCTTATTGTTTTTGAAAAAGATACATTACTTGGCGAAATTGCAAAAACAGGCACAGCATTAGATGCAACAGTTACAACTGAACTTATCAGCAATATTTTCTTCCCCAAAGCTCCTATGCATGATGGCGCTACAATTATTAAAGATGGTAGAGTTGTTGCTGCAGGTTGTTTTTTACCTTTGTCTAGCAATACCCAATTAAGTCGTGGTTTGGGTACACGTCATAGAGCCGCAGTAGGTATGAGTGAAGCAAGTGATGCAATTATTATTGTTGTTTCTGAAGAAACAGGAGCTATTTCTTTTGCTGAACGTGGTATTCTTAAAAGAAATGTTTCAGATGGTGACTTGCGAGAAGTTCTTATGGAAAGATTTGTTAAAGAAGTAGATAAAGAGCCAGGAAAAATCAAGAAAATATTTAGAGGTAACAAAAATGAAAAATAATAACGAAATTGTTAAAAAAATTAAGTTTTCTCTCTCGGAACTTATTCGCGATAATAGATTTTTAGCAATATTTTCTCTTATATTAGCATTTGGAATTTGGACTTGGATTTCAATTGAAAAAAGTCCTCAGGTTCAACAGGTTGTTACAGAGGTGCCGGTTCAACTTGACCTTGAAAATTCTATTCCAAAACAATTAGGATTAGAAATTTTTGGTGAATCAGAGTTTAATGTTGATGTGACTGTTAAAGGCAAGAAATACATAGTTTCATCATTGACAAGTGATGATATTCAAGTAGTAGCAAATATGAATCGTGTTGACAGTGCTGGTTTATGGTCTTTACAGTTGAAAGCAATTCCTAAAGATGATTCCGATGATTTCTCAATAGTATCATGCTCAACAACATATGTAGAAGTTTACTTTGATACTTATAAAGAAATTGAAGTTGCATTAGAAGGTATTGTTGAAACAAAACTTGATTCATATGTGCCAGCGGATTGCTTGGCAGGGGATGTTGTTCTTTCAAAAAATACAGTTTTGTTAAGTGGTCCCGCAACTGAAATTAATAGAGTGACAGGTGTTACTGCAACGGCAACAGTTGAGAATGTTCTTGAAAAAACTACAACATTTGATACTAAAATTTTAATTAAAACAACTGATGGTATTAACCTTGAATATACAAAAATTAATTCAGGTGATAGTAATATTACTATGGCGGTGCCTGTTTTGAAGGTTGTTACTCTTCCAACTGCCGTTGAATTTAAAAACGCTCCATCATATTTTATTAATAATCCGTTGAAGTATACTGTCTATCCTTCAACAGTTAGAGTTGCAATTCCGGTTGATGCTATTGAAACAACAAAAATATTTGTTGTTGACACAATTGATTTTTCTGATGTTGCAAATAGCTATAATACATTTTATGTAAACGCAGATTCTATTGGCACATATAAAATAATGGATGAAAGCATTAAGCGTTTTAAAATTAATGTTAATGCATCAGATTTTAGTTCAAAAACAGTTTCTATACCAGTTTCTGCAATTAAAATTAAAAACGATAGAGATGATTTTGACGTAAGACTTAATGCAACAAAAGATTTAACAGTTACATTAGTTGGTCCAAAAGCTGAAATAGAATCAATCACTGCTGATTCTTTAAAGGTTGAAGTTGATACAACCGATAAAACAATTCTTAACGATACAAAGACGCTTCAAGGTAAGGTAATTGTATCAAGTGATTACAATTGTTGGGCAGTTGGAAAATATGACATTAAGGTTTCGGTGAAACAGTTATCATAGTTCTTAAGGGGTGACAAATAATGAAAAAAATAGTTCCAATAATTATTGTCGTTATTATTTGTTTTTCCTTTGTGATATTTAATACTGATATTTCTTCAGTTGACATTTTAATGAGGCCACCAAAGCTTAATGGTGAGAATAGTCTTTTGCAACAAACATTTGAAGCTACAATAGGTGACGGTGAAAGCGTTGTAATGAAAACACCTGTTAGTGGTGATAATAGGTCATCATATTTGCTTGTAGATTTAGATAGCGATTCTATATCAGAAGCACTTGTTCTTTATACTAACCCAGTTAAAGGCGAATTAGTGTATGTAAGTGTTTTTAAAATGATTGATAATGAGTGGTCATTTGTTTCTGAAATTAATGGTAAAAGTGAAGAAATTTATGCTATAGATTTTTCTGACATCAATGGTGATGGTACTTTAGAAATTTTAATTAGTTGGTCACTTACAAAAACGAATAGTTATCTTCCGGCTTCAACTTTAGGTAGTAATGGTGAACGGCTATTATCAATATATGTATATGATGGTGATTCAACGAAACTTTTAAAGAATGAATCTTATACAAAACTTCTTATTCAAGATATAAACAATGATAATGCTGATGAATTTTTTATTATTAACATCAGCTTATCAAATCAAGAAAAAGTTTCATGGGGCAGAATTATAAGTTTTAATAACGATTATTCTATTAACCAAGATTTGAAATTTACTCTTACAGGTATGCTTGACGTGCAAAATATTGCATGTGATTCTTATTTAGTAAATGGTGAAGCTCATACAAGGATTTATGTTGACGGCTCAATAAGTGAAAGTGGAATTATAACAGAGGTAATTGATGTAAATCATAACGATTTTAAAGTTGAATTACCGTTTTATGAAAGTAATATTTCAGCTCAACCAATTACATTGCGTGATGTAAGAGTTTATTCACAAGATTTTGATAATGATGGTATTGTTGAAGTTCCTACCATTGAAAAATTATCTAGTGGCATTAAGGTTTCAACCGCTAATGAAAATACTTCTCTCAATTTAACAGTGTGGCATGAAGTAGATGAAATGCAATTAAATGTTGATACAAAGTGCCTTTGGAATGGTCAATATGGATATATGTTTATTTATCCAGAAGAGTGGATTGAAGTATATACTACAATTTACGATGAAACTAATGCTACGATTACATTTTATTCATTAGATGAAAGCCACAAACCAGTAAATCCATTGTTTTCAATTAGGGCTATTTTTGAACCGAAATGGAAAGAAAACGATTATGATTACACAAAGTTTGATGAGAATGGTGTGTATATTTTTGGCTATTCAATCATAGATGAAGATAACGAAGCGTTGTATATAAGTTATATTGAAAATAATTTCGCATTAATAAATCAGGAGTAAGGCTATGAAATACGTTTTAATTGCAGAAGACGAAGCTTCTATTAGAGACTTTGTTGTAATCAATCTCAAAAGGTCTGGATATGAAGTCATTGAAGCTTCAAACGGTGAAGAAGCAATTGAAAAATTTAATAAATTTAGCGACCAAATTGATATTGCAATTCTTGACATTATGATGCCAGTTGTTGATGGGCTTGAAGTTTGTAAATATTTTCGTGAAAAAAGTAAACGTATAGGAATAATTATGCTTACTGCACGTACTCAAGAAATGGACAAAGTTAATGGACTTATGGTAGGTGCTGACGACTATGTTACAAAACCATTTTCTCCATCAGAGTTAATGGCGAGAGTAGATGCTGTTTATAGAAGAGTATCAATAACTATAGATGCTCCAGCTGACAAAAATCCAAATAATGTAATTTCACTTAACGAATTTGTTCTTGATTTAAGAAGTCATACGTTAACAAAAAATGGATTGCCAATTGAACTTACACAAGTTGAATTTCAAATTATGGAATTCTTCTTTGCGAACCCAAACGCTGCTTTAAATCGTATTGATATTTTAAAATTTGTTTGGGGAGATTCTTATTGTGGAAACGATAAGGTTGTTGATGTTAACATCCATAGATTAAGAAATAAGATTGAGGATGACCCAACACAACCAAAGCGTTTAATTACAGTTTATGGTTTGGGGTATAAGTGGACAACGTAATTTAACAAGGCGGTGATGATATGATAAAAAATAGTATTGTTAAGCGTTGGGCTGTATCAGTTCTCGCAGGCATTATCATATTAATTATTGCCATTGGTGTTTCTATTGGTGTTATTCTTAAGCAACAATATTATAATTCTGTTGAAATGACGCTTAATTCTAGAGCGTCAGCAATGGTATTGTCTAATTTTAATTCCGCTTCAGCTATCAATGATGAAAATTTTATAAAGCTTGCAAGAAATTTTGTTGACAATTTTTCTGATAAAAATGTTATGGAAGTTTGGGTGCTTGACAAGAATGGACGTGTTGTTGTATCTTCAACAGGTTTCTCTGTAAAAGGTGAAAGATATCCTGACTACGATTATGCACAAGCAAGTGAAAATGGAAAAGGTCAATGGATAGGTAAAATGCAAAGTGGTGAAAAAGTTATGGCCATGACATACGTTTTGCCACAAAATGATAACGATGTTAACGGCGCTGTGCGTTATATAATTTCACTTGAAGATGTTGACCGTCAATTAGTGAGCATTTGGCTTATCATTGGAATGCTTTTAATAATTTTCATTTCGTTTGTTGTAACATCAGGTGCATTCTTTATTAGTTCAATTATTAATCCTGTCCGTAAAATTAATGATACTGCATCAAAAATCGCTAAGGGCGATTTCAATGTTTCAATTGAAAAGCATAAGTATGACGATGAAATCGGTCAGCTTTGCGAAACTATTAACAATATGGCCTATGAAATTGGTGAAACTGAAAGAATGAAGAATGAGTTTATTTCAACCATTTCTCATGAACTACGAACACCGCTTACCGCTATTATTGGTTGGGGCGAAACAATTCGTTCAGCTAAAGATGACGACGGAGAAATAACTGAAAAAGGCATTAATGTTATTGTAAATGAGGCTGAACGTTTAACTGATTTAGTTGAAGAGTTGCTAGACTTTTCTCGTATGGAAAGTGGAAAAATGACTCTAAAAGTTTCAAAAATTGATATCGTTAAAGAATTAAAAGAGGTTCTTGAGGTCTTTAAGGAACGTTCAGAGCGTGAAAACATTGAATTGTTAATTGATATCCCACATAACAATCTTACAATGACCGGTGATGGTAATCGTTTAAAGCAAGTTTTTGTTAATGTAATTGATAATAGCTTTAAATATAATAAAAATGGTGGATATGTTAAGGTTAGTGTTGAGTGTACAAGTAAAGATATTAAAGTTATAATTGCTGATAATGGTTGTGGTATATCTAAAAACGATTTACCAAGAGTACGTGAGAAATTTTATAAAGCAAATAATAGTGCAAGAGGTAGTGGTATTGGTCTTGCTGTTGCTGATGAAATAGTTAAATTACACGAAGGCGAAATGCAAATTGAAAGTAAGATTGGTAGTGGCACAACAACTACATTGATTTTACCAAGAAAGAATAAATAAGGAGTAATTGATTTTGAATAGTACTAAGCATAAGACATCTATAGGTGGACAAGCATTAATTGAGGGTATAATGATGCGCGGTCCTAAAGGAAACGCCATGTCAGTGCGTATGCCTGATGGTACAATTGAAACTGAGCTTGAAGAATATGTTCCGCTTAAAAACAAATATAAAATTTTAGGATATCCAATTATAAGAGGGGTTGCTGGGTTTATAGAATCTATGGCAACTGGTTATAAATATCTTATGAAATCCGCTGATAAAACAATGACTGAAGAGGAAAAAGAAGAGGAAATGTCAAAACTTGACCGTTGGCTCACTGACCATATGGGTGAGAAGATGATGGCGGTAATTGGCGTAATTTCTGCTATACTTGGTGTTGGCTTATCTTTTTTAATCTTTATGTATTTACCAACTTTATGTGTAGATTTGATTGATGATTATATTTTAAAAAATATTGATGTTCAAAAATTTCATCCATTGCTTGAGGGTGTTTTGAGAATGATTATTTTTGTTCTTTATATGTACATTGTTTCAAGAATGGCGACAATTAAACGAGTTTTTATGTATCATGGTGCTGAGCATAAAACAATATTTTGCTATGAAAATGGGCTTGAGTTAACTGTTGAAAATGTTCGCAAAATGTCACGCTTTCATCCACGTTGTGGTACAAGCTTTATGTTTGTAATGATTATTATAAGCGTACTTATTTCATCTGCGCTTGTATTGATATTCCCTAATCTTGCTGAAATAAATAGAATCGTTTGGATGTTAATTAAAATTTCTATTTTGCCACTTGTAATGGGCTTAGGCTATGAATTTATAAAATATGCTGGTAAACACGAAAATATTGTTGTAAAGGCTTTATCAACACCAGGATTACTTATGCAAAGAATTACTACTGTTGAGCCTACTGATGATATTATTGAGGTTGCCATTGAATCAATTAAAGCGGTTATTACCGATAATCCTGAGGATGATAAAATTAAATGACAGTAAAAGAATTATTTAATTATTGTTCAAATGAATTGCGTTTTAGTGATTCACCTGAGTTTGAGTCAATTTGTATTTTTGAGGATTTACTAAGTATTTCAAAATCACAAATACATTTTAACGATATTCAAGTTAATGATGAGCAAATTCAAATAGTTAAAAATGCTGTTTGTCGTCGTAAAAATGGAGAGCCATTACAGTATATTCTTGGTAAGTGGGATTTTTATGATTTAACTTTTAATGTTGGCGAAGGTGTGTTAATTCCACGACCTGAAACTGAAATGCTTGTTGATTTTGCTCTTGAAAAAATATGTGATATTGATTCTCCTGTTGTTTTTGATTTGTGTGCTGGTAGTGGATGTATCGGTTTAACTATCGCACATCATAGAAAAGATGCAAAGGTATTTCTTCTTGAAAAAGAAGATGCTGCAATAAAATACCTAAAATCAAATAAAGAAAAATATAATCTTGATAATGCTTATGTAATTAAAGGTGATTTGTTTGACTTTGATTTCTCCAAAATTCCTAATGCTGATGTTATTTTATCAAATCCACCATATATTCCCTTAAGTGAAATTAAAGGCTTACAAAAAGAAGTTCATTTTGAGCCAATAACTGCTCTTAATGGCGGCGATGATGGATTAGATTTCTATCGTTGCTTAGCGGAAAAATGGGTCGTAAAGGTCAAAAAGAATGGCTATATTGCTCTTGAGTGTGGAGAAGAACAAAGTTTAGATATCATTAATTTATTTAATGGTAAATATTCTACAAATCAAGTAATTTATGATTTTAATAATATTGACAGAATTGTTACTTTTGGAATATAATATTTATTTAGAAATGAAAGGAGTTAAATATGATTTTTGACTTATTTAGAGGCGATATTGATGCGCTGGATTTAATAATAAAACTCTTTTCTCGGTTGTTTGTAGTGTTTTGCACAATGCCCATACACGAATATTCACATGCTTTAATTGCTACAAAGTTGGGGGACCAAACTCCACGCCTTTCAGGCCGTTTAACTCTAAATCCAATGGCACATATTTCACCTATGGGTGCAATTATGATTTTCTTGTTTGGTTTTGGTTATGCAAAACCTGTCAGTGTTAATCCTCGTAATTTTAAAGACGCTAAAAAGGGTATGGCTTTGACTGCAATTGCTGGTCCAATTTCTAACCTTTTAATGGGATTTATATTTATTATGCTTGCAACAATTTATTCAAACTTGTTTCATACAAGCAATACTCTTTCAGTCGCAATATTTTATTTCCTCTTCTTTGCAGGCTCAATAAATGTTAATCTTGCTGTATTCAACTTACTTCCAATTCCACCTCTTGACGGTTCAAGAATATTGCAGCTTTTAATTCCGGCAAAATATTATTATAAGTTTATGCAATATGAAAGATACGTTGTTTTAGTGGTGTTTGTATTAATTGCAACAGGTGTACTTTCTGGACCTCTTTCAGCAATTTCATATTTTATTATTTCATTGTTTACAAAAATTGCTAGTTTACCATTTTAATTAGTTTAAAGGATAGTTTATGGAAAAGATTTCTTACAAATTAGATGTGTTTGAAGGTCCAATGGACTTGCTATTACATTTAATCTCAAAGCATAAACTGAATATTTATGATATTCCAATTGTAACGTTAGTTGAACAGTATATTGAGTATGTTCGTCAAATGCAAGAGGAAGATATGTATGTTGCTGCCGAGTTTCTTGAAATGGCGGCTCGTTTGGTGTATTTAAAATCAGTTTCTTTGTTGCCTGTATATACTGAAGCTGAAGAATTAAAGCAAGAGTTACAAGGTGAATTGATTGAATATAGAGATATGAAACTTCTCGCAGGTAAACTTTCGGAAAATACTGAAGGATTTGGTACTTTTATTAGAGAACCAGAAAAGATTGACCCTGACCAAACGTATAAACGTTTTCATGACCCTGAAGAACTTTTTAGCGCTTATGTTTCAGCTGCGGGTAGAAAACTTCGTCACTTACCTCCGCCAATTGAAGCTTTTCGTGAAATTGTTGTTAAAAAAGTTGTTTCTGTTGGTTCAAGAATTACGAATATATTTAGAAAACTTACAAAAAAAGGTCAAAAGACACGTTTAGAAACATTATTTGATGATGCGGAATCACGTTCGGATATCGTTGCTACTTTTTTGGCAGTACTTGAGTTAACAAAGTCTAAAAAAGTTAAAGTTATTGGCGATGGTGAAAAAACTCAAATTGAACTTATTGATAATAATTATTCTGATGTTAGTGAGGAATGGAACTAATGAAAGCAAGTAAATTACAAGCGGCTGTTGAAGCAATTTTATTTGCGTCAGGTGAGCCTATTGAGCTTGAAAGAATAGCTGAAGCTTTAGAAATTGAACCTGAATTATGTGAACAAATTATTTACAATCTTTCAGCAAAACTTGATGAGCGTAATAGTGGAATAACAGTTCTTAAGTTGGGCGATAAATATCAGTTATCTTCTAGAAGTGAGTATGCCGATGTTATTCGTGATGTTTTAGAGCTTCGTAAGAATACACCGTTATCTCAAGCAGCCTTTGAGGTTCTAGCTGTTATTGCGTATAATCAGCCTGTAACTAAATCTTTTGTTGAGCAAGTTCGTGGTGTTGATTGTAGTGGTGTTATTGCCACACTTTGTCAAAAGAAACTTATTGAAGAAAAGGGTCGTCTTGATTTACCCGGTAGACCATTAATTTATGGTACGACACCAGACTTTCTTCGTTGCTTCTCAATTTCTTCCCTTGACGAATTGCCTGAAATTCCTGTATCGGAAGATGTAAATGAAAACGATGAAAGTTTAGAGAGTGTAGAAGAAACTAACGATAATAATTAATAAAACATAAAATTTTTTTAGGAGGTGTTTTCTTGACTGGCTTATACATATTTCTTGGTATTGTTGTTTTTATAACGCTTATACTTAGTATTCGTATTACCTTAAATGGCGAGTTTTTTGACGAGTTTAGACTTAGCGTTAGATGGCTGTTTTTAAATTTTGCTATTTTACCAGCTAAAAAGAGCGATAAGCCTAAAAAAGAAAAAGCTCCTAAAGAGAAAAAAGAAAAAACTGAAGAAGAGCCTCAAACCGATGAAACACCAACGGATAAGAAAGAGAATATATTTGTTCAGTTTTATCATAATCAAGGCTTTGATGGTGTAATTCAATTAATAAATAATACCGGAAATGCTTTAGGTAAATTAATGCATTCGCTGAAAAAACATATAGTGTTAAGAGAGTTGTATTTATGGATGACTATTACGGGTGGCTGTGATGCAGCTGAAACCGCACTTGAATATGGTCGTATATGTCAGGTTGTTTTTCCAACATTATCTTTTATATGCTCTAATCTTACCGTGAAGAAATATGATGTTGAAATTGAACCAGACTTTTTAGGACAAAAAAATAAGGCGCAATTTGCATTTTCGGTGTCTGTTAGACCAATTTTTATTCTAAATGCACTGATTGTTCTTGTAGTTAGATTGTTAATTAAAGTTGTTCTCAAATTCCTTATGGGAATAAAAGATAAATCAAAAAATAATGAAAATATAAATGAAGGTGGTGCTTTATGATGAAAGAAAAATCATCAGCAGCAGGAATTCTTGAAACTACAATTGAAAAGGTGAAAGACCTTGTAAATGTTAGCACAATCATTGGTGAGCCAATGAAGGTTGAAGGTGGAGTTACAATTATTCCAGTTTCAAAAGTAACATATGGTTTTGCATCAGGTGGCTCAGATTTTCCATCAAAATCTAATCAAGACATTTTTGGTGGTGGCGGTGGCGCAGGTGTTACAATTATGCCTATTGCTTTCCTTGTAATTGACGCTTATGGTAATGTTGATATTAAACATATTACTGCGTTTGATAATGCTGCAGAGCGTATTGTAAGCCTTGTTCCTGAAATGTTTGATAAGGTTTCTAATGCGGTTAATAAAGCAAAAATGGATAAAGCTATTATCTCAGCAACAGATGGTGTAGAAAAAACTGAAGATACAGTTACTGAATAATAATTATTAATCACCAAGATACATATAATATTTTGGTGATTAGTAATGAATAAGTTAATATCTATACTTTTATCTTGCATTTTGTTTTTTGGTTGTAATATTGTTGTTTTTGCTAAAAATAATATTCAAATATCAGCAAAATCAGCTGTTGTAATTTGTGCTGATTCTTGTGAGGTTGTTTATTCAAAAAATATGAATGATAAACTATCTATGGCAAGTACGACTAAAATTATGACTGCAATTCTTGCGCTTGAATATGGTGCTGTAGACAAAATGCGAACAGTTACTGATGATATGATTGCTGTTGAAGGCAGTTCAATTGGGCTTCAAAATGGTGACGAGATTTCATTAAAAACCCTTGTTAAGGGTATGCTTTTGGAGTCTGGAAATGATGCTGCTAATGCAGTTGCACATATTGTCGGTGGTAATATACCTACATTTGTTGCTATGATGAATAGAAAAGCAAAAGAGATTGGTATGAATTCAACATCTTTTGAAACTCCTTCTGGACTTGATGGTAAAAATCATTATACAACTGCTTATGATATGGCTATTTTGGGTGCTTATGCCATTAAAAATCCTGAATTTAGAAGTATTTGTGAAGATAAAAGTGATGTTGTTTATTATGGAAATCCTCCATATAGGCGAGTGTTTCGTAATCATAATAAGTTGCTTGATTTTTATGAAGGTGCTTTTGGCATTAAAACTGGATTTACAAAAAAGAGTGGCCGTTGTTTAGTGTCCGCAGTAGAAAAAGATGGTAAAATACTTATAGCAGTTACATTAAATGCTAGTGATGATTGGAATGACCATATTAAAATGTATAATTATGCTTTTGATATGGTAAATTCAGTAAAGTTAACTTGTGATTTAAGTGCCATTAAGCTTAATGTTGTCGGTGGTACAAAAAATGCTGCTAGTTTGTCACAAGCTTGTGAAATTAACTATACTACTTTAAATAGTAAATTAAATTATACATATAAAATTTATATTAAACAGTTTGAATATGCACCTATAAATAAGGGTGCAGTTATAGGTAAAGTAGAGTTTTATCATAAAGAACAAAAAATAGGTGAGACGTCTATTTGTACTACTGAAACTGTGAATATTAAGAATAGTAAATAAAGGATTTTAGGTGGATTATGGCTGATAATAAAATCAGACTTCAAAAATTTATTTCTGAATGTGGCGTTGCTTCTCGTAGAAAAGCTGAGGAATTAATTGTGGCAGGTAAAGTGAAAGTAAACGGCAAACCTGCATCAATTGGAGATAAAGTTGACCCAAAACGTGATACAGTTGTTGTTATGGGTAAAAAGGTAGTTAAAAGCAAAAAGAATACGTACATTATGCTTCATAAACCTCGTGGATTTATAACAACACTTAGTGACGAAATGGGTAGAAAATGTGTTGCGCAACTTGTTGAAGATGTTGGTACAAGAGTATATCCTGTTGGTCGTCTTGACCGTGATTCTGAGGGATTATTGCTTTTAACCGATGATGGTGAATTTGCAAATGCTCTTACTCATCCAACACACCATGTCCCAAAAACTTATCGTGTAACGGTTAGACCATCAATTTCAGATGAGCAAATTACAAAGCTTACAACGGGCATTGAAATTGATGGTAGAATGACAATGCCGTCAGAAGTTCGCGTTATTGAGAAAAAAGAGGGTAGAGTTGTTCTTGAAATTATCATATACGAGGGTAGAAATAGACAAATTAGAAAAATGTGTGATGCATTAGGTCTTGAGGTTGCAAGACTTAAACGCACTCAAATTGGCTCAGTTAAGCTTGGCATGCTCAAACAAGGTGACTGGCGTAATCTTACTGATGAAGAAGTGCATAAGCTAACTGTTGCGGCATCACTTGATAGAAAGAGTAAATAACAATGATTTTTTACAAACCTATTACTAATATTGAAAAATTAAAAAGTGAATTTCCTATTTATGAATTTAATGACAATATTTATGGTGGCTATATAGGATATGACGAAAATGAAAATTTTGTAGGTAAATGTCTTTGTAGCATTGATAAATATAACTGCTATATACTTTATCTTGAATGTGATTATTCGGACAAGCTTCTTGTTGAGGGATTTTTACGTGCAGCATTGAATTTATGTGCAAATAGAAATGCTTATATGGCTAACTGTAGTATAACTGAAATAAAAGACGTACTTAAACATTTAGGATTTGAAAATAATAATGGAGTTTACAGTGGTGATATTCCTACTTTACTTAAGGGAAGTTGCTGTAAATAATTTTGGAGTGATATATTATGATTAGAAGTATGACTGGCTATGGTCGTGCTCAAATGATGATTGATTCAATGAGTATAACTGTTGAACTTAGAAGTGTTAATCATCGTTATTTTGAGTTTAATTCACGTGTGCCAAGAAATTACGGTTTTCTTGATGAAAAATTAAAGAGTTTTGTTGGCTCACTTGTTGCTCGTGGTAAAGTTGAGTGCTATGTTTCAATTGAAAACCTTGAAGATGGTGATGTTGAAATCCTTGTAAATCATTCACTTGCAGTTTCCTATATTGATGCTTTAAAAGAATTAGCTGAACGAAATGAATTGAATTTACGTGATGATTTAATACTTTCAACACTTTCGCGTAATGGCGATATTTTCGCAATACATAAGCAAGAGGCCGATGAAGAAAAAATTTGGAATGCGGTTAAAATTGTAACTGAAGAGGCTGTTGCTAAATTTATTACAATGCGTGAAGCGGAAGGTGAAAAACTTAAGGCAGATGTTTTGTATCGTGCTGAAGAAATTCTTAAAAAAGTTTCAATAATTGAAGAGCGTTCACCTGTTACTGTTAAAGAGTACAATGATAAATTGCTTGCAAGAATCAAAGAGTTTTTGTCAGATGTTCAGGTTGATGAGCAAAGAATTCTTACTGAATGTGCTATCTTTGCCGATAAGGTTGCTGTCGCTGAAGAAACTGTAAGACTTCGTAGCCATATTGACCAATTAAGACAATTTATGGATAGTAGTGAAGCGGTCGGTAGAAAGATTGATTTCCTTGTTCAAGAAATGAATAGAGAAGCAAATACTATCGGTTCAAAAGCACAAGATGTTACTATTGCTCGTAATGTTATTGATATTAAGGCTGAAATTGAAAAGATTCGTGAGCAAATACAAAATATTGAATGAGGTAGCATATGAAATTAATTAATGTTGGTTTTGGTAATGCTGTAAATGCGGATAGGGTAATTTCTATTATATCAACTGACTCTGCACCTGCTAAAAGAATTATTGCTCAAGCGAAAGAGAAACATATGTTGATAGATGCTACACAAGGTAGAAAAACTCAAGCAATACTTATTATGGATAGTGACCATGTAGTTGCAACTTATCTTAAAGCGGAAACCATTCTTAGCCGTACTGAAAATATGGAGGAATCAGCTTATGAAGAATAATAAAGGTATTCTTGTTCTTTTTTCGGGCCCTTCAGGTGTGGGTAAGGATACGGTTTTAGAAATTGTTCTTTCAAAAGATACAACGCTTCAAAAATCTGTGTCGTTAACTACTCGGGGTATTCGTGAAAATGAAGTTGATGGTAAGGATTATCATTTTATTTCAGTTCAAGAATTTGAAAAAATGATTGAAAATAATGAAGTCCTTGAATTTGCGCGATATGGTGAGAATCTTTATGGTACACCTAAAGCACCAGTTGATAAATGGCTTAATGATGGCAAAATTGTAATCTTAAAGATTGAAGTTCAAGGTGCAAGTAACATTAAAAAGATGTATCCTGATTCAGTTGGTATTTTCATTATGCCACCTTCTATGGAGGAACTTGAACAAAGATTACGAACAAGAGGCACTGAAGATGAGAATGATATTAAGAAGCGCCTTGAGATTGCTAAAAATGAAATTTCTCATAGCAAAGATTATGACTATCTCGTTGTTAATGATGATTTAGAACGAGCATCTGAAAATGTTTTAGAAATTTTACATAAATTATTATAAGAGAGGTAATAAAAATGTTTAATCCAGATTTAAGAAATGTACTTAAAAACAAGACAAGCCGTTATTCTCTTGTTACTGCAGTTGCAAAACGTGCAAGAGATATTGCAAGTGAGGCACAAGAAAATGGTGAAATTCTTGATGAAAAGCCAGTTTCACTTGCACTTGATGAAATTATTAGTGGTAAATTCATTGTAGTTGAACCAGAAGAAATTAGAAATATCTAAAAAATTTAATAAACTATAGCAAAGGGGGCAGATTATGAAAGAAATTACAGTAGCAAAGATAGCTGTTGAAAATACAGCATATTCTTTTGACATGTTATTTGATTATTCTGTTCCCGATTCTTTATGTCCAAATTTATGTGCAGGTATGCGTGTCTTAGTACCATTTGGAACATCATCTAAAAAAAGAGTAGGTATAGTGTTTTCGGTTAATAAAATTGAAAATACTGAAAAACGTTTAAAAAAAATTGATAGTATTATTGATGAAGAGCCATTGCTTACACATGAAATGCTAAAAACGGCTAATTTCATTCGTGAAAGATGCTTTTGCACATATTTTGAAGCTGCTAAAATGTTTTTGCCACTCGGCTTTTCTATGTCAGTTAGTGTAATGTATGCCATTAATAGTGAGTTTACAGGCGACATTACAAGTGAAAAAGAAAAGGTTGTATTTGATTTCTTAAAAGACAAAAATACTTATATAAAAAGTGAAACAATATCTAAATCTTGTTCATTGACAAAGATAGACGAAATTCTTGATTCAATGGTTTCAAAAGGTATTCTTTTAAGAAATGTTGATGCACAACGCAAAACTGGTGATGCAACCGTTAGAATGGTACGACTTAAAGCAAACGATAACGATAAGTTGAGTAATGGTGCAAAGATAACTGCAAAGCAAAAAGAGGTTATAAAAGTTTTAACTGATGTTGGAATGGCTTCAATTAAAGAAATATGTTATTTTACAGGATTTACATCTGCGGTTGTTTCAGCACTTGAAAGTAAAGGCATAGTTGAAACCTTTGATATTGAGGTTTATCGTTCACCGTATTCTAATGTTGATGAACCACATTGTGACGAAATTGTTTTGTCTTATGAGCAAAATACTGCGTTTAAGGGTTTACTTTCACTTTATCAAGATAATAGTGCTAAGGGTGCACTGTTATATGGTGTTACTGGTAGTGGTAAAACTCAGGTTTATCTTAAATTAATTGATGAAGCACTTAAAAGTGATAGTGGAATAATCGTAATGATTCCTGAAATATCATTGACACCACAATTGCTTTCAATTTTTTATGAAAGATATGGAAATAAAGTCGCAGTGCTTCACAGTGCATTATCATTAGGGCAACGATTGGACGAATGGAAACGCATAAAACGTGGTGAAGTTAGAATTGCTATTGGTACACGCTCAGCTGTTTTTGCTCCATTTGAAAAGGTTGGTTTAATAATTATTGATGAGGAGCAGGAGCATACATATAAGTCCGAAATGACACCTCGTTTTCACGCTCGTGATGTTGCTGCATATAGAATTGGTTGCCATAATGGTTTGTTGTTGTTAGCGTCAGCAACTCCATCAATAGATACCTTTACAAAAGCAAAAAGTGGTGCATATTCATTGTTTAAACTGTCGGAAAGATATGGAAATGCAGTTTTGCCGGTGGTTGAAACTATTGATACTACATATCAAAGTGATATGGTGCTTGAAAATGTAAGTAAAAAGCTTGCTGATGAAATCAAATCAACAATTGACGCTGGTAAACAGTGTATTTTGCTTCTTAATCGTCGTGGTTACAATACATATGTATCTTGTACTGAATGTGGAACTGTCGCTACATGTCCTAATTGTAGTATTTCAATGACTTATCATATCAAAAATGGTAGGTTAATGTGCCATTATTGTGGTCACTCTGTGCCTTATTCAAAAAAATGCAATAACTGCAATAATGATACCCTAAAATTTGTTGGCGCTGGTACTCAAAAACTCGAGGAAGAGCTTAAATTAATTGTGCCTGATGCAAGAATTTTGCGTATGGATACTGATACTACAAATTCAAGATATTCTTATGAAGAAAATTTTAACAGCTTTGGCAAGGGTGAGTATGATATTCTTATTGGTACACAAATGGTTGCTAAAGGATTAAATTTTGAAAATGTTACTCTTGTTGGTGTTTTGAGTGTTGACCAAATGCTTTTTAATGACGATTATAAGAGCGGTGAACGTGCTTTTGACCTTATTACTCAAGTAGTAGGAAGAAGTGGTCGTGGTAAATCACCAGGGAAAGCATATATTCAAACAGCATTTTCGGATAGTGAAATAATTTGTCTTGCTAAAGAACAAGACTATGAATCTTTTTATGATATTGAGATTGACATGCGCAAACAAATGGTTTATCCGCCATTTTGTGATATTTGTGTAGTCGGTTTTGCAGGTGATAAAGAATACGTTGTCAATAATTTGGCAAATGAAATGCTTGAAGCGCTTAAATCAATTCACTCTATACAATATCCTGACCTTAATATTATTGTTTTAGGTCCTGTTGCACCGCGACTTTCTCGTGTAGGTGGTAAGTTTAGAAGAAGAATGATTGTCAAATGCAAAAATGATAAGAGATTTAGAGAGATGATTGGTAACTTGTTTAAAGAATTTACTAAAAATAAGAAAAATGATAATGTAAATATTTATGTTGATATAAATCCTGAAAGTTTAATGTAGGTGATAAAAATGGCTATTAGAAATATTAGAACTGAAGAAGACCCAATTTTAAGAAAAAAGAGTCGTGAGGTTGAAAAGTTTGACGATAGGCTTCATGAACTCCTTGATGATATGGCTGAAACTATGTATAATGCTGATGGCGTAGGTCTTGCTGCAGTGCAAGTAGGTGTTTTAAGACGGGTTGTAATAATTGATGTTGGCGATGGCTTGATTGAACTTATTAATCCTGAAATAATTGAGATTGATGGAATTCAATGTGATGTTGAGGGCTGTCTTTCATTACCAGGAAAGCAAGCATATACAATGCGACCAATGACAGTTAAGGTTAAAGCACAAAATCGCAATGGCAATTGGTGTGTATATAAAGGTAGTGAACTTAAAGCAAAAGCTTTTTGTCATGAAATTGACCATCTTGATGGCATATTATATGTTGATAAAATTGCTAAACAAGAAGAAATTGACATGTATGCTGAGAAAAGTGAGTGATATTCAATGAAAATTATTTTTATGGGAACACCCGAGTTTTCAGTTCCTTGTTTAGAAGCACTTATAAATAGTGAAAATAATGTTGTTGGTGTATTTACTCAACCTGACAAGCCAAAGGGTAGAGGGTATGAAATGACACCACCTCCAGTAAAAGTATGTGCACTTAAGCATAATATTCCTGTATTTCAACCGATTTCTATGCGTAATGGCGAAGCACTTGAAATAATTAATTCATTAAACGCTGATTTAATTATTGTTGTTGCTTTTGGAAAGATTTTACCAAAAGAAATTCTTGAAAGTGTAAAATATGGTTGTATCAATATTCATGCTTCACTTTTACCAAAACTTCGTGGTGCAGCTCCTATTCAATGGAGCATAATTAATGGTGAAAGCGAAACTGGTGTAACATCAATGCAAATGGATGTAGGGCTAGATACTGGTGATATGCTTATAAAAAAGAGCATTGCTATAACTGAAAATATAAACGCTGGTGAGCTTCACGATGCATTATCTTTAATGGGCGCGGAAGTTTTAATTGAAACAATTAATAATATTGATAATCTTAATCCACAAAAGCAAGATGATGAACTTTCTAACTATGCTCCTATGCTTTCAAAAGAGCTTTGTCCTATTGACTTTTCCAAATCTGCACGAGATGTTCACAATAAAATTCGTGGATTATCACCTTGGCCAGTTGCCACTACAAAAATTTGTGGAAAAAACTATAAAATCCATAAAACCCAAATTTTATCTGAGAAATTTTCGGGAATTTGTGGTGAAATTGTAGATAATAACAATAGACTTGTTATTATGTGCGGTGATGGTAATTGCGTTGAAATTCTTGAAATTCAAGCAGAAGGGAAAAGAAAAACTGACACTGCAAGCTTTTTAAGAGGTCATAAAATTGAGTTAGGAACAATAATCGGAGGTTAATGTTTTGGATTATTTTTCATATTATTACCTTTCAAACTATTATTATTTTATTTTAGTTGTACCTGTTTTAATATTATCTATGATTGCATCTGCTAGAGTAAATTCATCATTTAAGAAGTACTCTAGGGTTTTATCTTCACGAAATTTAACTGGTTCTCAAGCAGCATTTGAGGTTTTAAGATATTATGGAATAACAAATGTTAAAATTGAGCGTGTTAATGGTAAACTTACTGACCATTATGACCCAAGAACAAATGTTATAAGATTGTCTGATAGTGTTTACAATTCAACCTCAGTTGCGGCAATCGGTGTCGCTTGTCATGAGGCGGGTCACGCTGCACAATATGCTCAAAACTATGCACCAATTAAACTAAGAAGTTTTATTTTCCCTGTTGCAAGTCTTGGCTCAAGAGCGGGGATTCCTCTTGCAATTTTAGGTTTTTTCTTGAATTTTGAATTTCTTGCTATTGTCGGTATAGCGTTTTTCTCATTTGCCGTCTTCTTTCAACTTGTAACTTTACCGGTAGAATTTAATGCAAGTAGCAGGGCTCTTAATGTAATAAGTGATACTGACATTTTAACAGAAGAAGAAAAACATGGTGCGAAAAAAGTTCTTACTGCTGCGGCAATGACATATGTTGCTTCACTTGCAGTGAGTGTAGCAAACCTTTTAAGAATACTCTTAATGTTTAATAGAAAAAGAAGATAATTATGGATGATAGATTTTTAGCATACAAAATTATAAATAAAATTGAGCGAGATAAAGCTTATTCAAATATTACACTTGACTCCGTTTTAAAACAAAACGAGGCGTCATCTGCTCCGTTTGTATGTGCTCTTGTATATGGTGTTATTGAACGAAAAATAACACTTGATTATTATTTGTCAAATATGCTTACACAACCACTTAAAAAGCTAAATCCTCAAGTGCTTACAATTTTGCGTATAGGTGTTTATCAAATTAAATATATGGATAAAGTGCCTGTATCTGCCGCGGTTAATGAAAGCGTAAAATTATCAAAAAAAGTTAAATGTGGATTTGCATCGGGGCTTGTAAATTCAGTTTTGCGAAAGATTGCATCAACTGAAATCCCACTTCCAAATACTAATAATAAAATATATGATTTAAGTATTGCTTATTCGTGTCCTGAAAACTTGGTTAGCCACTTTGTAAATGATTACGGTTACATAAAGGCGGAAGAGATTTTAAAAGCATCAGTTGGTGCAGTTTCAATTTTTCTACGAGTAAATACTTTGAAAATAAGTAGTAGTGAGTTGATTAAAACTCTTGATAAAGAAGGCGTTACAGTACAAGCTACAAGCGATGAAAATACACTTAAGGTAATTGATGGTAATGCAGTATTTAAAACTGAAGCATATAAAAATGGTTATTTTCATGTGCAAGACTTAGCATCACAAGAGTGTATAGCACATCTTGCTCCTAGTAAAAATCAAATTGTCTTTGATATGTGTGCGGCTCCTGGCGGCAAATCTTTTACAATGGCACAAATTATGGAAAATCAAGGTGAGATTTATGCCTTTGATTTATATGACCATAAAATTAAACTAATAAATGATGGTGCAAAGCGTCTGGGTATTGATATTATTAATGCTCAAATAGGCGATGCATCAGTTTTTAATACGAGTTTACCAAAGGCTGATACAATACTTTGTGATGTGCCTTGTGCGGGTTTAGGTGTTATTCGTAGAAAGCCTGAGATTAAGTACAAGGACTTTGGTTTTGTTGACAAATTATGTGAATTGCAATATAATATTTTAAATAATGCGTCATTTTATTTAAAGAATACTGGTGTGCTTATGTATTCAACTTGTTCTTTAAGTAAAAAAGAAAATGAAGATATTTGTCAAAGATTTTTAGATGAACATAAAGAGTTTAAAATTGTTGAAATGGTTACACTGCTACCTAAAACTAATGGTTCAGACGGTTTTTTCTTTGCAAAATTTATTAAGGAATAACAACATATATGCTTAAAGATATTCGCTCGCTTAGTTACGATGATTTGTCAAAAGAGATACTTGCTTTAGGTTTCCCTAAGTTTCGTGTTGACCAAATATTTTCTTGGGTGCATGAAAAATGTGTTTCATCTTTTGATGAAATGACAAATATTTCAAAAGATATGAGAACAAAACTTTCAGAATCTTTTGCTTTAAATAACTGTCAAATTAATACTAAGCTTGTTTCCAAAATTGATGATACTGTTAAATATCTCTTTCAATTCCCTGATGGTGAATATGTTGAAAGTGTAGTTATGAAATATAAGTATGGCTACTCAATTTGTATTTCAACTCAAGTAGGTTGCAAAATGGGTTGCACTTTTTGTGCATCAGCCATTGGTGGCTTTGTTCGTCAGTTAAGCGTTGGTGAAATGCTTACTGAGATTTATACCGCGCAAAAGGATTTAAATGTAAAAATTAATCATATGGTACTTATGGGTACTGGTGAGCCGCTTGATAATTATGATAATGTTATGAATATGCTTGAGCTTATTACTCATGAAAAAGGTCAAAATATGAGTATGCGTCATATCTCGCTTTCTACTTGCGGTATTGTACCTAAAATTTATGATTTAGCACAAAAGAAATTAGGTTTAACACTTTCAATTTCACTTCACGCTCCAAACAATGATATTCGTTCAAAATCAATGCCTATAAATCATAAATATGATATCGTTGAGCTGCTAAAAGCTTGTAAATATTATACTGATACTACAAATAGAAGAATTTCCTTTGAGTATGCAATGATTCAAGGTTTAAACGATAGTGATGAATGTGCATATGAACTAGCAAAAAAATTAAAAGGTATTTTATGCCACGTTAATTTAATACCTGTTAATAATGTTCGTGAAACTGAATACATAAAAAGTACAGTTGAACGACAAAAGAAATTTATAGATATTTTAGCTTCAAGAGGAATTACTGCTACAGTAAGACGTACACTTGGTAGTGATATAAACGCTTCTTGTGGTCAACTTAGAGCATCAAAGAAAGATAAGTAGGTGAGTTTTTGAGAATTGTTGCAAAAACTGATATTGGTTTAGTGCGTGATTCTAATCAGGATTCATACGCAGCAGGTGAGTTGCCAAATTCGGTAGCTTGGGCTGTTGTTTGTGATGGTATGGGTGGAGCAGCAGGTGGTAATGTTGCAAGCTCAACAGCTGTTAAAATAATTTCTGAACGAATCACATCTTTATATCGCGATGGAATGTCAGCTAACTCAATTCGCAATATGTTTGAATCTGCAGTAGCTGCGGCTAATATTAGCGTATATGATATGAGTAAAGATAATTCTGAACTAGCTGGAATGGGCACAACTATTGTTGTCGCAATTCTTGTTGATAATACTGCGTTTATTGCTCATGCTGGTGACTCGCGCGCATATGTTTTATCTAACAACACGCTTAACCAACTTACTAAGGATCATTCAGTTGTTCAAGAGATGGTTGACTATGGTGCACTTACTGTAGACGAGGCACAGGTTGACCCAAGAAAAAATATTATTACACGAGCTCTTGGTGTTACTTCTGAACTTTACATTGATTTTAATATTGTTGATGTTAATGATGACGATATTTTAATGTTGTGTACTGATGGTTTAACAAATTATGTTGATTCAAACGAAATTTGTGAGCTGATTAGTGACGTCAACTTTGATGAATATGCTGAAAGACTTGTTGAACGTGCTAACAATAATGGCGGTGGTGACAATGTCACAGTTGTTGCTATTTCTTATTGATTGGTGTGAAAGGAGTTTTAATAATGGAAAACTTTTGTGGTAAACGATTAGACGGCAGATACGAAATACGTGAAATAATTGGCGTTGGCGGTATGGCTGTTGTATATAAAGCTTACGATAATATTGATGATAGAATCGTTGCAATTAAAATATTAAAGGATGAATATTTAACTAACGAAGATTTTAAGCGTAGATTTAAAAACGAATCTAAAGCTATTGCGGTTCTTTCGCACCCTAATATTGTTCGTGTTTTCAATGTTAGCTTTGGTGACCGTTTACAATACATTGTAATGGAATATGTTGATGGTATTACTTTGAAGGAGTATATCGAACAACAAGGTGTAATTAATTGGAAAGAAGCAGTGCATTTTACAGGTCAAATTCTTGCTGCACTTCAGCATGCACATGACAAAGGCATTGTGCATCAAGATATTAAGCCTCAGAATATTATGCTTTTACAGGATGGTACAATTAAAGTTACTGACTTTGGTATTGCACGTTTTTCTTCAAACGCTACACGTACAATGACAGAGCAGGCTATCGGGTCTGTTCATTATATTGCACCAGAGCAGGCAAGAGGTGATAAAACTGATGGTAAGACAGATATTTATTCTGTCGGTGTTATGATGTACGAGATGCTTAC
>JAZLET010000167.1:0-3817 GCA_045615405.1 Candidatus Fimenecus sp. | reverse complement strand
ATATAGAAGAAGGCAAATAAAATGAAAGCAATAGTAATTCCTAATCCAAACGAAATTGAAATAAGAGAGGTTCCAATGCCTGAAGTTAAAGAAGGCGAAGCACTTCTTAAGGTTAAATATGTTGGTATTTGTGGTGCCGATGTGGCATCATTCACAGGTAACCAACCATTCACCACATATCCACGAATTCCTGGTCACGAGTTTTCAGCTGAAATTGTGTCAATACCTGAAAATGATAAAGGACTTAAAGTAGGCGATATAGTTACTTGCAATCCATATTTTAACTGTGGTACTTGCTATTCTTGTGAGCGTGGATTTGTAAATTGTTGTACTGATAATCAAACAATGGGCGTACAACGAGATGGTGCATTTTGCGAATATATTTCTATGCCTGTTCACCGAATTTATGACGGTAAAGGTCTTTCAGCGCAAGAATTAGCACTTATTGAGCCATTTGCAATTTCACAACACGCAGTTTCTCGCGCAACTATTAAAGAAACTGACAATGTGCTTGTAATTGGTGCAGGTCCCATTGGACTTTTTGCACTTCTTGCCGCAAAACAAAAGTGTAATAAAATCGTAGTTGCCGACATTCTTGATAACCGTCTTGCACTCGCAACTGAGTATGGTGCTGATGCGGTTGTAAACACAAAAACTCAATCTTTAGAAGAATTTACAAAAGAATTCACAAATGGCAATGGGTTTGATGTTTGTATTGAAGCTTGCGGTGCTCCTGAAACATTCTTAGGTTGTATTGATAATGCTGCTTTTGCAGCGAATATCATTCTTATCGGTAATGGTAAGCGTGAAACTAATTTTGTTCACTCAATCATTCTTAAAAAAGAGCTTAATATTCACGGTAGCCGTAATGCTTTAAAAGATGACTTTATCAATTTAATTGATATTGTAGCAAATAAAAAAGCGGACCCTATGAAAATGGTCAGCGGTGTTTATGATATGGAAAATGCTCTTGATGCTTTTAAAGCACTTGCAAACAATGATGGTACTCTTGCAAAACTTCTTATAAAAATAGGTGACTAATATGAAAGAAACTGTAATTCAATTTGGTGAAGGTAATTTTCTTCGTGGTTTTTTTGACTATTTTCTTCACAAGATGAATGAAAAAGGTCTTTATGATGGCAAAGCAGTAATTGTTCAACCTATTCCTATGGGTAGAGTAGCAGAGCTTAATGAACAAGATTGTAAGTATAACCTTTATTTGCGAGGAATTCAAAACGGTGAAATCGTAAAAGAGCATACATATATTGAGTCAGTTTCAAGATGTGTTGACCCATATAAGAATTTTGAAGATTATATGGCTCTTGCCGACAATCCTGATTTCCGTTTTATTGTGTCTAACACAACTGAAGCAGGTATTGAATTTGTTGATACTTGTAAGTTTCAAGATAAACCTGCGTTATCATTTCCAGGCAAACTTACACAACTTCTTTATAAGCGTTATAAAAACGGTCTTAATGGATTTGTAATTCTTGCTTGTGAACTTATTGATAATAATGGTACAGAACTTAAAAATTGTGTTCTTAAATATGCAAAGCTTTGGAATTTAGAAGAAGATTTTATAGCTTGGTTAGAAAATGAAAATCATTTTGTTAATACCCTTGTTGATAGAATTGTTACGGGCTACCCAAATGATGAAACAAAAGATGCTCATCCTAATGATAAATTCCTTGATACTGCTGAAATTTTCCACTTGTGGGTAATTGAAGGGGATTTTGAAGATGAATTCCCACTTAAAAAAGCAGGATTTAATGTTGTTTGGACCAATGACGCAAAACCATATAAGAAAATCAAGGTAAGAATTCTCAATGGTGCTCATACATCTCTTGTTGCTGGTGCAATTCTTTCAGGTATTGAAACAGTAGGCGAGGCAATGAACAATGATTTAACAGCATCATTTCTCAACAAAGCAATGAAAGAAGAAATCTTGCCAACAATTGGTGAGAATGAAGATAGTATTGCGTTTGCAAACAGCGTTTTTGACCGTTTTAGAAATCCATTTATAGCTCATAAATGGCGTTCTATAGCACTTAATTCAGTTAGCAAATATTCAGTACGCGTTTTGCCAACATTGTTAGAGTATAAAGAGAAAAACGGAGCATATCCAAAACTTCTCACAATGTCACTTGCATATCTTCTTTATTTCTATAAAAATGATACTCCTGATGATGCAAAAGATGTTGTTGAAATAATGAAAAATGATAGCATAGAAGATATTCTTGCAAATGAATCATTATGGCAAAATGACCTTTCAGATATGATAAAAATCGTAACTGAATACTACAATAAAATTGACACTCTCGGTGCAAAGGAAACAATGAAATGGATTGTATCACAATAAATGAAAAAGATAATGTTTGCGTAAACCTTGAAACAGGTCATAAAATTGCAATTTGTGATATAGAAAAAGGCGCAAATGTTGTTAAATATGGCTACCCAATCGGCTATGCTACTGAAAATATCAAAAAAGGTGAGGGCGTTCATTCTCACAATATGAAAACAAAGTTAGGTGATATTCTTTCTTATGAATATAACCCAACCTTTACAGCGCTCACTCCAAAGGAACCTTTTACAATTAATGCTTTCATCCGTGAGAATGGTGATATAGGTATAAGAAATGATATTTGGATTATTCCAACAGTTGGTTGTGTAAACAGTATCGCAAAACAGTTAGCCGAAAAAACAGGTGCAATATGCTTTTCACACCCTTACGGATGTAGTCAGTTAGGCGACGATATGAAGGTTACCCAACTTGTTCTCCGCGGACTTATAAATCACCCAAATGCAGGCGGTGTGCTTGTACTTGGACTCGGTTGTGAGAATAACAATATTCCTGAAATGCAAAAAGTACTTGGTACTTGGAATGAAAAACGAGTTAAATTCTTATCAGTGCAAGATTGTGAAGATGAATTAGCACAAGGCATTAAAATAATTGAAGAGTTAAAGCAAATCGCTTCAAATGATAAACGCGAAAGTGTGCCAGTGTCTAAACTTAAAATTGGTCTTAAATGTGGTGGCTCTGACGGATTTTCAGGTATCACCGCAAATGCAGTTTGTGGTTTAGTTACTGATGAATTTTGCGCTATGGGAGGAACTGCAGTATTAACCGAAGTTCCTGAAATGTTTGGTGCCGAAACAGTACTCTTTGACCGTTGCATAAATAAAGAAGTTTTTGATAAAAGCGTAAAGCTTATTAATGATTTTAAGCAATATTTTAAAGACCATAACGAGCCGGTTTCGGAAAATCCATCGCCAGGAAATAAAGAAGGCGGAATTACAACTTTGGAAGAAAAATCTTTAGGTTGTGTGCAAAAGGGTGGAACTGCCCCTGTTGTTGATGTTCTCAGTTATGGTGATACACTTACAAAATCAGGTCTTAATCTTCTTAACGGACCAGGTAATGATATTGTTTCAATCACAAATCTTTCAGCGGTTGGTTGTCATCTTGTATTATTCACAACGGGTAGGGGAACGCCACTCGGTGGACCTGTTCCAACAGTAAAAATCGCATCTAATGATAATATCGCAACTAAAAAGAGTCATTGGATTGACTATTCTGCTTATGGATTTGACAAACAAGCCAAAGCCAATGAATTATTAGACCTTATTAAACGAGTTGCAAGTGGTGAACTCACTAAAAATGAACTTCAAGGTAACCGTGAAATAGCAATTTTTAAAGATGGAGTAACATTATGATTATTGATGCACACGCTCATTTGTGGAAAAAACAAAACGGAATAGTAAATGGTAAACCAGTTTATGATGTTGGTGGTGGCAAAAGCAATTTCGGTGGCGAAAT
>JAZLET010000166.1:0-16352 GCA_045615405.1 Candidatus Fimenecus sp. | reverse complement strand
GGGAAAATGTATGACCACGCTTCCTCTTTCTCTACATTTGGTTTTATAGACTGGAGACAAAGAGCAAAATATGAAATCGGTGACATTGTTTTTATATATTGCACAAGGCCTTTAAAAAGGGTAATGTACAAATGCAAAGTTATAAAATGCGACATGCCCTTTTCAGAATGTATTGATGACCATGATTTTTGGGTTGATATTGAGGAATATGAAAAATCGCAATCAGGAATTTATGCACGATTAAAGTTACTTGAGCAAGTAAATACAGATAGCTTGTCATTGGAAAAATTAAAAGAAAATGGGTTGTCTGCAGCACCACAGGGTCCCATCAAGGTCTCACAAACCTTAGAAAATTACATTAATAAATACTTCAACGATTTTTATATTGATGGATTTTTCAACGACATAAGCCGTGAGGAGAGTTATCACGAAGGTCATGTAATAAATGCTACAGTAAACAAGTATGAACGCAGTTCAATAGCTAGAATGAAATGTATTGAACATCACGGCTTAAATTGTATGATTTGTGGTATAAACTTCGGTGAAAGATATGGCGAACTCGGTGAGGGATTTATTCATGTCCATCATTTAAAGCCATTGCACACCATTGGTCAAGATTATATTGTTGATTATAAAAATGACCTTATACCTGTATGCCCAAACTGTCATGCAATGATACATAGAATTGAGAACAGTGAAAACATGACAGTTGAAGAAATAAAAGAAATATTAGATTAAAAAACCATTGAAGCAACAGTTTTCGCTGTTGCTTTTATTTTTGTGAGTGGTATAATTGTTCTCATAAAGGAGATGTTCCTATGAAAAAAATACTATTATTAATTATTCCTGCTCTTTTAATAGTAGCAGCTCTTGTACTTTCATATTTTTCACCACTTTTTATATTGGGGGAAACCACAATGCCATTTACAAATGATTACACTATTCCTGACAGTATTCCTGAATACCAAGAGATTTCTATGAATGAGAAGTCCGATTGGACTGCTAAATGGATTTGGGACAAAGAAAACTTAACTGAGAAAAATGTTTGGCTCTGCTTTAATAAAAAGTTAAGTCTTGAAAATATTCCTCAAGAACTTATTGCTCATATCTCAGCGGATTCAAAATATTGGCTTTACATAAACGGTGAAACTGTTGTTTTTGAGGGTAGCGTGAAGCGTGGTCCTGACGAAAACAGTGGTTATTATGACAGTATAAATATCGCACCATATCTTAAAGAGGGTGAAAACTCAATTTGTGCTTTGGTGTGGTTTTGGGGCGACCAGAAAAACTATTCCTATAACAGTAGCGGTCAGGGTGGATTTATTTTTGAAGCCGTAAATGATGACATCACCATAATTACTGATAACAGTTGGAAAGTTAAGAAGCATAATTCTTATATTAACTCTCCACTTTATCAACCGAATTACCGACTTCCCGAATATAGCATTTATTATGATGCAAGAAACGAGTTTGGCGATTGGTTGAGCGGTGATTTTGACTTCTCTGCTTGGGAAAGTGCAACTGAATATGCTCTTGGTGGTGAAGGTGCTTATGGCAAGCTTTATCCACGCGGAATACCAATGCTTAAAGATTTCGGTCTTAAGGATTACGAAAATTCAAAGGATTATGAAAACTATACTGTAAAAAATCTTTTAGGTGAAAAAATTACCGTAAATATTCCATACAACGCACAGGTTACTACTTATATGAAAATCGTTGCACCTAAGGGTGAAAAAATTCGCATAACAACCGAAAACACTCCAATAGGTGCAGTTTCAACTACATATATCACTAAAGATGGTGAGCAGGAGTTTGAGGCATTAGGTTGGGTTAATGGTGAGCATATCACTTATAGCATACCAAAAGGTGTTACAGTTGTTTCTCTCAAATATCGTGAAACTGGCTACAACAGTGAAATTTGTGGCGATTTCAAATGTGATGACGAATTTATGAATTCATTGTGGCAAAAATCACTTCGCACTCTCTATGTTACAATGCGTGATAATTTTATGGATTGTCCTGACAGAGAGCGTGCACAATGGTGGGGTGACATCACAAGTGAGATGTATATGACAATGTACTCAATGGATAGCAACTCATATCTACTCTACCAAAAAGGTGCTCAGGCAATGATTTCTCATACTGATGACTCAAAGGTGTTGCAGACAGTTGTTCCTATCTGTGAAGACTATTTTGAGCTTCCCGTTCAGCAACTTGCAGGAATTGTTGGCTTCCTTACCTATTATGAATACACAGGTGACAAAGCTCTTATTGAAAATATTTATACACCTGTTCTTGACTATCTTAAGCTTTGGGAAATGGGTGACAACAACCTTGTTGTTCACCGTCAGGGCTCATGGGATTGGCCTGATTGGGGTAAACATGCTGATATGACAGCCATTGAAAACGCGTGGGTTTACTACGCTCTTTGGGCTACTGAGGAAATGGCAAAGATTTTAGAAAAAGACGAAGATATTTCGTTTATTACCCAAAGAAAAGATGCTATTGCAAAGGGTTATAAGGCACTTTGGACTGAAGATGGTTTTAAAAGTGAAGATGTTAAAGAACCTGACGATAGAGCAAACGCTCTTGCGGTTTTAGCCGGACTTGCAAGTAAAGAGCAGTATGACACCATTAAAAATGTGCTTACAACCACTCAAAATTCAAGTCCATATATGGAATATTATGTTCTTGAATCCCTTTGCAAAATGGGTGAATATGAACTTGCAAGAGATAGAATTAAAGATAGATACGAGGGTATGGTAAGTGCCGATTATTCAACTCTTTGGGAAAACTGGGATATGTATTGGGGCACTAAAAATCACGCTTGGAGTGGTGGTCCACTTGTGATAATGAGTAAGCATTTTGCAGGTATTACACCAATTTCGGCAGGTTATGAAAAAGTTAAAATTGACCCTCAATATGCTCTTACTGACAGTATGAATTGTACTGTTCCAAGTGTAAAGGGGCTAATTACTTTAAACTATGAAAAAACTGACGGAAACTATGTTATTAACCTTACTCTCCCTCAAGATATGAAGACTGTTTTATATGTGCCAACTGGTGCTACAGTAAATATTAACTCACAAGCTTATTACCAAAACGGCGAGTATGTAAACAACGAAAACACTAATGTGGAGATTGTGCAAAAGTAATTTAAAAACTTAAAAAATGCAATAAAAAAGCAACGCCTATGAAGTTAGCATTTAACCTCATAGGCGTGTTTTATATCTTTTTGAAATTAATGAATATGTGAGTTCGTTATTGATTTTTACAAAATCACATTATACATCCTGCTCGGTTAAGAAATCACGCTTCATAATACATTCTTCAATAAATGAAACTGCGGTTTCCATAACATTTAAATCCTCTTTTGTAATAAGGGCATAGTCAATGTTTTGATACACCTCATACGCCTCAGGACTATTCTTGCCAAATGATGCGATTTTTGCAAATGTGTCGTTAAGGTATTGCTCAGCATCCTTTGCAAGATACACATTGTGGAATTTGCTTTCGTAAAGCACTGTACGAGCATTTTCGTTATCTTCAATTTTATGTGGCTTGCCAACAGGACTATTTTTCACAGTAACCTGCATATCATTACCACCGTGCATAACAAGGGTAGGAATTGAATTGTCATTTATTGTGTCGCAAGTGCGAAGAATACCTGTTTTACCAAATCTAATAAGATTAATAAGGTCAAAAAACGGACTTAAAATTGAAAGGTCAACCTTAGTTTTTGTTTTTGCAATGTCACGGATTAACTTATTCATTGAGTTAAAAGGTGAGAATGCAACAATTCCTTTAATCTCAGCATCAGTAATTGCTGAAACATTACAAACGCTATAAGCACCCCAAGAGTGACCTACAAGAATAATTGGCATATCCTTTAAATCTTCGCGAGATTTTACAAAGTTAAGCGCATATTTAAGGTCAATAATGCCTTGTGCAAAGCCGTTGATTTTAGCGCCCTCTGATGTGCAGGTGCCAGTGTTATCATAAGCCAAAACAAGATAGCCCTTTTGTGCAAGGTAATTGATTTCAGTAGTATATGCAAGGTGACCAGCACCCATTCCGTGTGAGAAAACTATAAGTGCTTTATATGCTTCAACCTTAGCGTTGTCGTAAAGAAATCCGTTAAGCGTTTGACCTTTGTTGGATTTAAAATC
The DNA here is from genome assembly GCA_045615405.1 of Candidatus Fimenecus sp. Lineage (GTDB taxonomy): Bacteria > Bacillota > Clostridia > Oscillospirales > Acutalibacteraceae > Fimenecus. Next base: position 12,183 of record JAZLET010000166.1, on the reverse strand, counting down.
AATAGGACGAGCATTAAGATTGTCAAAGTTTTTAGCTTTAAGATATTTAAGATTTTCGTCGCCCTCACATCTTTTTGAGATTCCTGTTGCGTCCATAATTTTAAGCGCCACAACAAAAAGAAGAATGCAAATTACAACGAGTGCTATAAAAATATATATCATAAATTCTTTCCACCACCCAAGCTTGATGAGTGTATTTTATCATAAAACTAAATTTTTTGCAATATTTGTGCTTTTTACACTCGTATGTGTTGCAGTTTTAATTAAAATGTAGTATAATGACTACAAATATTACAAAGAGGTGTATTATATGTTTTTAAGACAACTTCGTATTGCAAGAAAGCAAAATAAATTATCACAGCAAGATGTTGCTGATATTTTAGAGGTTAGCCGTTCAACCTATATCGCGTATGAGAAAGGCGAAAGAACTATAGACGCTGAAGGTCTTATTAAGTTAAGTCATTATTACAAGCTTCCTATTGAACGATTCTTTGAAGATGTTATAAGACAATATGCTGAGGATGAAGAGTATTTTGCAAATCAACCTGATACTCGTTTTCTTTCACAACTTTCAAAAGAAGAACATCAGCACCTTGTAAATTTGCGCAAACTTAAAGAAGAAGATCGTTTGGCTATTATCAAAGAAACTGAATCAAAGGTAATTTCAAAAAATTAATTAAGGATTTGTAAAATGAAAAAAGATAATTATATTATGACATCTTCTCTTGAAGATTATCTTGAAGCGGTATTTGTGCTATCAAAGAAAAAGGGGAGTGTGCGTGTTACCGATATTGCGGATTTTCTTGGTGTTTCAAAGCCAAGCGTAAATCGTGCGGTGAATACTCTTGCTCAAAACGGATTTTTAGAGCACAAAGCATATAGTGATATTGAAATTACTCTTGCAGGTGAAAGCTATGCGGCAAATGTGTTGCGTCGTCATAGAATAATCAAGCAGTTTTTAATAAACGAGCTTGGGGTTAATGAAGAAATTGCCGAGCATGATGCTTGTCAAATGGAGCATGTTATGAGCCCTACTACTATTGACAAGCTTTATGAATATCTTGAAAGGGCAGGCGTAAGGGATGACTAAAATTGCTATAATCGGTGGCGGTGCATCAGGACTTGCCTGTGCAATAGAGATTATGCGCACCGTTAAGAATAAAGAAGATATAGAAGTTACAATTCTTGAAAAGCTTACTCGTGTGGGCAAAAAAATTCTTGTAACTGGTAACGGTAGATGTAACCTTACAAATGTGAATACAACTACTGAAAATTATAGAGGTAATGCAGATTTTACCGCTTTTGCATTAAATAAATTTTCACCACAAAGCAATATTGAATTTTTTAATTCATTGGGTCTTTACACAAGGACTGAGGATGAGGGTAGAGTGTATCCGCTTTCAAACCAAGCAACCTCAGTGCTTGACGCTTTGCGCTTTGAGGTGGCAAGACAAGGTGTAGGCGTGGTGTGTGATTATCGTGCAGTACATCTTAAAACAGTTGATACTGGTGTTACTACAAAGTTGGTTATAAATCATCGCGACCGTTTTGATTATGTTGTAGTGGCTTGTGGTGGTATGACCTGTAAGGCGCACGGTAACGACGGTGATGCTTATGATTTACTTAGTATGCTTGGTCATAAAATTATTTCACCAGCCCCAGCACTTGTAGCCCTTAATTGTGACGATTTTACAAAGGCACTTAAGGGTGTGCGCTCAATTTGTAAAATGGATTTAATTGTTGATGGTGAAAAGGCGCTTGAAAACTATGGTGAGGTACAGTTTACTGATTATGGTCTTTCAGGTATTCCAATTATGCAACTTTCACGCTATGTGTCAGTTTCACCATCAAACAACATTTCAATTCATCTTGATGTTGTGCCTAATTTTACTGCGGATGAGGTTAAAGAATATCTTTATTCAAGACGCAATATTGATACAGGACTTTGCGAAAATATGCTTAGCGGAATTATGAACAAACAGCTTTGCATAGTGCTTATGAAGGAATGTGGTATTCAAGCAAACGGTAGAATTAACGAGCTTTCTAATAGCCAAATTGAAAGTCTTGCAAAAATCATAAAGTGTTGGAAAATTAAAATTAAAAACTCTCGTAGTTTTGATTATGCTCAGGTTACTGCAGGTGGTGCGGAATGCTCACAATTTTATGAAAATACAATGGAGTCCAAGCTTACAAAGAATGTATTTTGTTGCGGTGAAGCTTTGGATGTTGACGGTGACTGTGGCGGATATAATCTTCAATGGGCGTGGTCTTCAGGTCGTCTTGCAGGTAACACAATAGCCGAAAGGATTAACAATGCTTAGAATTAGTGAAATTAAACTTGACCTTGACAGCGATTTTCATGATATTGAAGTTGCTGTTGCCAAGGCACTTAAAATCCCACAAAAAAGACTTTTAAAAACTGAAATATACAAACAAAGCGTAGACTGTCGTAAGGGTGAGGTTAAATTTGTTTATACCATTGACGCTACTGTTGATGGTGACGAGGAAAAAATCGCGTTAAGCCTTGACAGTGCAAAGGTTAAAGTGTGCGAAAAATACACCTACACAATGCCTCAGTCCAATAGAAAAAGCACCTTGCCACCTGTAATTGCAGGGTTTGGTCCTGCCGGTATGTTTGCAGGGTTAATTCTTGCTCGTAGCGGTCACTGTCCTATAATTATTGAGCGTGGTAGTGATATTGACAAGCGTACCAATGATGTAAACAATTTTTGGACTAATCGTGATTTAAACGAAAACTCAAACATTCAGTATGGCGAGGGCGGTGCAGGTACATTCTCTGACGGTAAACTTACAACAGGCATTAAAGATAGTCGTTGCAGGTTTGTTTTTGAAGAGTTTGTAAATCACGGTGCACCTGATGATATTCTTACAAATGCAAAGCCACATATTGGTACTGATAAGTTAAAAGCAACTGTAAAAGCCATTCGTGAAGAGATTATTTCTCTTGGTGGCACAGTGATTTTTGACACTCAGCTTACAAATATTATTGTTGCTAACGGATTTATTCACGGAATAACAGTAAAAGATAAATTCGGCAAAGAAAAAGACATTGAAACTGATGCTCTTATTCTTTCTATCGGTCACTCAGCAAGTGATACTATTGAAATGCTTTATAATAAGGGCATTAATATGATGCAAAAGCCATTTTCAATAGGTGCAAGAATTGAGCATCCGCAAGATTTTATAAATACTGTGCAATATGGTGAGTATAAAAATCACCCTAAGCTTCGTGCAGCCGATTATAAACTTGCTTGTCATCCACCACACGGTAGGGGAGCATATACATTTTGTATGTGCCCAGGTGGTACAGTTGTATGCGCATCTTCGCAAAAGGGCGGAGTTGTCACAAATGGTATGAGCGAATTTGCTCGTGATAAAGAAAATGCAAACTCCGCAATTTTAGTTGGTGTTGAGCCAGCGGATTTCCCAAGTGAGCATGTGTTGTCAGGATTTCAATTGCAACGAGAAATTGAGCAAAAGGCATTTAATTTAGGCGGTGGTGATTATACCGCACCTGCACAGCTTGTAGGGGATTTCTTAAAGGATGAAAAATCTACAAAGTTGGGTGCAGTTAAGCCTTCATTCCCAACAGGTGTCAGTATGGGTGATATAAGTCAGGTTTTACCGCAAAAGGTGGTAAATACAATGCGTGATGCTCTTGTGCAAATGGACAAAAAACTTCAGGGCTTTGCAATGAATGATGCAGTGCTTACCGCTCCTGAAACCAGAAGCTCATCACCTGTACGAATTCTTCGTGACGAGTTTTATCAAACTAACATCCGCGGACTTTACCCTTGCGGTGAGGGCGCAGGGTATGCAGGTGGAATCGTGTCAGCCGCAGTTGATGGCGTAAAATGTGCCGAAGCGGTGCTTTTTGATGAATCGTAACCGCTTTGTTATTTGACAATAACCTATAATATTTGATATATTATACATTAGAGTAAATTTTGAAAAGGAGATGCTTTCGTGAACATTGATAATCTTTGTATGAGTTGTATGAATGAATTATATGGCGAAAAGCAGTGTCCAAAATGTGGGTACTATGTTGACTCACCACAAATTTCACCTTATTTACAATTAAAAACGCCAATTGGTGACAAATATGTAGTTGGTAAGGTTGTGTCTTCTAATAGTGAGGGCGCTACTTATATGGCGTATGATACTGGGCGCAATACGCCTGTATATGTCCGCGAATTTTTGCCTGAAAAGTTTGTTGACCGTAGTTTTGGTACAACTGAGCTTACAGTTAAAGTTCAATGGCGTGATTACTACTACAATTATCTTAAAAAATTCCTTGAGCTATGGCGTAAATTAGCAAGGGTTAGAGGACTTTCAGCACTTGTTCCGGTTGTTGATATTATTGAAGAAAACAACACCGCTTATGTGGTTACTGAATATGTTGAAAGTATTTCACTTCGCGAGTTTTTACTTCGTAGTCAAACGGGCTATCTTAATTGGGAAAAGGCAAAGGTTCTTTTTATGCCTGTGCTTTCAACTCTTTCGGCACTTCATCAAATGGGAATTATACATAACGGAATTAACCCTGATAATCTTCTTATTGGTCGTGACGGTAAGCTTCGTCTTTCAGGCTTTTCTATAAGTGAAGCACGAATTGAGGGTAGTGAGCTTTCGCCTGAATTTTTTGAGGGCTATACTCCTATTGAGCAATATGGCTATAACTATGAAAATGGTTGTTGGTCAGACGTTTATGCTTTTTGTGCGGTGATTTATAGAGCTCTTGTTGGTAGTGTTCCGCAAGATGCGGTTTCACGCTCAATGAATGACCAACTTATAATTCCTGCAAGATATGCCGAGATTATTCCTGTTTATGTAATTAATGCACTTATGAATGGTTTGCAAATTGACCCTCGTGAAAGAACAAGCAATATTGAAGCACTTCGTGAGGAACTTTCGGCAACACCGGGTAATGTAGCATCATCATTTTCAGGTGTGAATGTGCAAACAGGTGAAAGAAAACAGCCAAAGCCTGAGCCAGTAGCACAAGAAGATGAAAACTCAACAACGAAAACAATTCTTATTGCTTTTCTTGTATGTCTTGGTGTGGGGCTTATAATCTTTGGCGGTTGGTTCTTATACGATAAGGTTATTAAGGATTATATTGATACCCCTGTTGAAAGTACAACAGAAACACCAAAAACTTATGAAGTACCTAATTTTGTGAATAGCTCTTACGATATGGTTGCACAAAATCCTGTACAAAATGACCGCTTTACAATCAAATCCGTAATGGAATATAGCGATGAGGTTGAAAAAGGCTACATTATTTCACAAAGTGTTGAGCCAGGTCAGGTTGTTGAAGAGGGTACTGAAATTACTTTTGTTGTAAGTAAAGGTCCAGAGTATAAAATAATTCCATCAGTTAAAAATCTTTATGTTGATTTTGCAAAGGAACAGCTTGAAGAGGCAGGTTTTGTAGTAAATATTATCACTAAAGAAAATAATGGTGACTACGAAGAAGGTCTTGTTGCCGAGGTTACACCTGAAGAGGGTGCAAGTCGCATAAAGGGTAGCGAGGTGTGGATTCAGGTTTATGGTCCACCACCAAGCACCGAGCCACAAACTGAAGAAAGCACAACCGATAATAGTGGGTTGTTTGGCGGACTTATTGGGTAATACAAAAACAAAATAAAAAAATAAAGGACTAATGGCGAAAATCCATCAGTCCTTTTTTGTTGTACTTTTATTAGTTAATAGCAACACAATCTTTGGCATTTACTTTTACACCGTTTATTGTGACTGCATTATCGGTATAGTTTACATAAACTTTTTCACTATTGTTATATTCAGTGCAATACACACCATTTTGCACCTTGTAGTGTGCTGTCATTCTTGCACCACGAAGTCCTGCAAGAATATTGTTTGCCTTCACATAACCCTCAACAACCTCGTTTATGTTGTTGTCGTAGTAATATTTATCGTCAAGGTCTTTTGATAATGCAGTGCAATACCATTGGGCGCTTGGAAGACAACCATATTCAACCGCTTTAAGCATAGCGTTTTTAATATTTGCGCTTGAATTCATTCCTACACCACTGAATTCGCAAATTCCGTGAAGCATCATTTGTGCAAACGGAATACCAACATAAGCGCCATTTTCTTCTCGCACATAAGGTGTAAGCGGTAAAGAAGATATAATATCAGCACTCTTTACTGAATAAAAGTTACCTGTATTTATCATAACAAGCTTAGATGTTGAAAGAATAGGTAACTGTGCTGAAATCTCTTTTTTAGAGCTTACCTTTGAGTAAAACTCTGACGAGTAGTCCGAATAAAGAGTGTTGCCGATATCGTTAAGGGCATAACCATCAAAGGCTATATCACCTGACGCATTAAGAATATCTTCAATTTTACCCTCAAGCAATTCCATTTTAAGAAAACTTTGCTTTTTAAAGACTTGTGGGAATGTACTTTCAGCGGATTCCTTCATTTTTTTGCCGTTAACCGATTTTGCACTTTCACCATCATATTTGTAGGTAAGAATGTCAGTTTCAACAAAAAGTGAGAATTGCTGATTATGTAGGTAAGTATATAATTCATTATATTCTTTTTTGTTGCCAAGTTTTTTACTAAATTTGCCGAAATTCTCGCTACTACCATTGTTAGCATCATCATAAAGTCCGTTGTAACGAAGATAAATGTTGTTAACACCCTTTGCCTTAAGCAATGTCATAAGTGAAAGAGTTTGCTCGTAAGATGAAAGGACTGTGTATTTACCCTTTTCGTTTACAAAACCGCCTTGCACTGTAACAACAAGAGGAATATTACTTTGCTCGTTTGAAAGAGTTTTAGTAGAAAGTACGGAATTTCTTATAAGATTTTCACGACAAGCCGTAGCCATTCCTGAATATGTGGCGGATTTGCCTGAAAGAAAACGATAACATAAGGTGATTTCGTTTTGATATTTATAGCCATAAGATTTCTTAATTCTATTTCCATTTTCAGTAAGGATTTCAGTTGTGTCAAAGGTTGCATAGGCACCATTTATTAATGTGTCGCTATTTTTGTCAGCGTGAATACTTGCAATAGAGTCACCTTGCTCAATAATGCAAAGGAATGCACCGTTGCCACGCTTTATGCCAAATGCTCCAACAAGACAATTGTTTTCATAAACTGCAAGGTCAATTGGTTCAAAATTAGCATCTTTAACGCCAGTCATAATAAGAGCACCGCTACCATCAGGAACAAAAATATAATCTTCAGCACCGCTTTGCTCATAAGCACCAAAAGTCTTTAAAAGGCGAACTTTTTCAAGGTAAACACCCTTTGGTAATGTGAGAGTATTCATACTAACATTCACATAGAAAGAGCCGTCACGAAGGGTGTAAAGCACTGATAAATCGGCGCGAATTTCTTTATCTTTTAAATCTTTAATATTTGCTTTTCCGGTTTCTTTATCAAGTGAAAGTGAGTATTTAACAAGCACACCGTCATCACTAGCGGTGTATTCGTAATTACTAAAGGCTACGGAATTTTCTTGTGAGTTAAGCACATAAACTGTTTCATCACCGTTTGAAAGCTCAATCTCTATTGCAGAAGACACAATTTGCTTCTTGCCTGACGAGTGAGGAAGAGTAGTCCATAAATTTCCTGAGTTAGTGTCGCGGATTGCCACTGTGCAAGTGGTTTCATCAAAAAGCAACTCAATAAGACCTGATTTGCAAATAGACTTGTAAGATGTGTCATTAACCTTGTGAAGCTTGTCACCACCGTATGATGATACAACACGCTTTTGCTCTTTATAGCTGATGGATTTTGTGCTGACATCACCACCGCAAGCGGAGAAAAGTAGAGTAATAACACATACGATTGATAATATTTTTAATATGATTAAATAAGATTTTTTGTTCATAAATAATACTCCAAAAAATGTAATCAACATATTATAGCATATTATTTATAAAATATCAAATTGACTTTGTCTAACTGAATGCAAAATGGTTTGTGATTAACTTATCAGCTTCTCTCGCATTCGTGAAAGTATTATTTTCTCTCGTCGTGATACTTGCACCTGTGAAATCCCAAGCACTTGTGCAGTTTTAGACTGTGTAAGCTCGTCGTAAAATCGTAGTTTAATTAAGGCTTGGTCAGCAGGGGAAAGTTCATTTATAATTTTAGTTACCGCAAGTCTGTTATCAATGGGCGTGTATTCATCTTCAGTGGGTATTTCAATTTGCTTTTCATTGTCGTCATCAGCGGTTAGTGACATAACGGGTTGTGAGGCGCAAAACAACTGTGTAGTTTCTACGACGCTTAAATTCATTCTTTTGCTTAACTCTGAAATTGTGGGCTCAGTACCATACTCTTTTTTAAATTGCTCCGTTACAAGTGTAAGTGTGCGGATTTTCTCTTTAAGTGAGCGACTTACCTTTATGGTACCGCCATCGCGAAAAATCCGTCGTATTTCACCTAAAATTGAGGGTACAGCATAGGTTGAAAAGGCAAAACCAAGACTCTCGTCAAAGCGGTCAGCAGCTTTAATAAGGCCAATACACCCTGCCGAGTATAAATCCTCATAGTCGTAGCCCTTGCCAAGAAATCGCGTGGCACAACTACCCACAAGACCTAAGTTGTTAAGTATTAGCTCATCTCTTGTCATTTTGTGCGTCCATGAATTCTTTTACAAAGGGTAACGGTGGTGCCAACGCCTATTTTAGAGCGGACTAAAAGCTTGTCCATAAAGCTTTCCATAACTGAAAATCCAAGTCCTGAACGGTCTCCACCAAGTGTTGTAAAAAGTGGCTCTCGCGCTTTTTTAATATCACTAATTCCGCAACCCTTGTCACGAATTGTAATAATAATTTTGTTGTTGTCATGGATTTTTACAGTTATGTAGATTTTTCCCACTTCGTTTTTATAGCCGTGAACAATAGAATTTGTAACCGCCTCACTTACTGCGGTTTTTATGTCATTAATTTCCTCTAAAGTAGGGTCAAGCTGAGCAGAAAATGCTGCCACCGTAGCACGAGTAAAGCTCTCGTTTACGGACTTACTGTCAACAGTCATTCTAAATTCATTGGTAATCATTATTTTTTTACTCCCTTCGTGATTGTAGCAATACGGTCAAGCCCTGCAAGTCGCATAACCTTATAGGCATTGTTTGAAAGACCTGTAACCTCAAGTGTGCCTTGAAATTGCGATAATAATTTATATCTACCCATAACAAGACCAATTCCTGAACTGTCCATAAATGTTACATCAGTAAAATCAAGAATTGCACTTTTTGGTCTACAACTTTCAATTTTGTCGTCAATTTCTAAACGAATGGGTAGTGCTGTGTGATGGTCAATTTCGCCGCTTAACCAACAATGCAAAACCTCGTCATTAAATTGAATTTTTACACTCATATTTACATCTCCTTTTTCATTATTATAATTTGCGAAAGTCAAAAATTTTGTCATACATTGACGGTAACAAAATTTAAGAGTATAATTTTATTTAGGTGATACAAATGGAAATCTTATACATAATCTTATTAGCAATAATTTGCCTTGTAGCAGTGCTTTTAATAAACACAGTAAGGGCAACAAAAAAGGCACGAAAATTAACTGATTTTAAGCCGTTTTACAATGACGACGAAATTATGAACTATGCACTTCGTCTTCAAAAAATGATTAAGTGCAAAACGGTTTCGGTAAAAGATAGCTATGACGACAGCGAGTTTAAAAAGCTTCGTGATGTTATGGCAGAGCTTTTTCCAATTGTTCACGAAAAAGCCGAGAAAATGACCTTTAGTGATGACTGTTGGATTTATAAACTTCAGGGTAAAGATAAAAATAGGAACATTATGCTTATGTCACACCATGATGTTGTTGAGGTGTCAGGTGAGTGGCAATATTATGGCTTTGGCGGTGAAATTGCTGACGGTAAAATATGGGGTAGAGGTACTGTAGACACAAAAACTCCGCTTTTTGCCGAATTTTCAGCCCTTGAAGAATTACTTAACGAGGGCTATGAATTCCCTTGTAATGTTTGGATTGGCTCATCACATAATGAAGAGTTAGGTGGTGACGGAATACCAAAAGCCCTTAAGTATTTCAAAGAAAATAATATTGTATTTGAAGTGATTCTTGATGAGGGTGGCGCTCTTATTGAACCACCGCTTGCAGGAATGAAATGTGATAAATGCGGAATGGTGGCAGTCCACGAAAAAGGTAGAATTTACCTAAACTGCACCGCACTTGCTGAAAATGGTCATGCGTCACTTACCGCAGGGGCGAAGGCAACTCCTGTTGAGCGAATGTCTGCATTTGTAAACGAAATTACAACTAATGATATTTTTATTCGTCGCATAAATTTACAAGTTGAAGCCATGTTTAAGCATATGGCACCATATCTTAAATTCCCAATGAATATGCTACTTGCGAATTTGTGGCTTTTTGGCGGAATTATCAAAAAGGTTATGCCAAAAATCAATGCACAAGCAGGTGGTCTTATAGGCACAACATGTACCTTTAATAATATTGAGGGTAGCACAGCCTCTAAAAAATGCACTGCAAAAGCATTTTTACGACCAGTTGATGAAGACGATTTCAAAAAGGATTTAGAAAAATTTAAGGAAATCGCAAAAAAATATGATATCACCGTACAAATGACTGAAGACAGTGAATATCACGGCCCTGCGGATATGACAAAGCCACAGTTTGAATACACAATGAACTGTATTGGTGAAATTTTCCCACAGTATGCAGCATCTCCGTTTATTCTTCCTGCAGGTACTGACGCAAGAACACTTACTGATGTGTGTGAGTGTGTGCTTCGTTTTGCTCCAATTAAGCTTTCAGCACAACAGTTAGGCTCAGTCCATGCTGAAAACGAGAATATTGATATTGAAAGTGTGGCAAACTGTGTGGCATTTTATAAACACTTTATAAAGAATTACAAATAATAAAATCAAATAAAAAATAGTGTGGCGGGGATTTTCTCCGCCATTTTTAGTGATGTAGTCATTTAATAAATAATTGTTATTTTATTAACAAAATTTGCTTTATTTCCTTGACATAAAGTACTAATTTTTATATACTTATTATGTATGAAAAAACGCCTTAAAAGGCAACGAAAAAAGGAAGTGTTTTTTGATGGACCAAAAGTATGAAGCATTGTTTACTCCTTGGAAAATTGGTAACGTTGAAATCAAAAACCGTATTGTAATGTGCCCAATGGGTGGTACATCACTTTTTGGTTGGTTTGAGCTTGGCGGTTGTCATTTTGATAAGGAAGCAGCAAAACTCTTCTTAGAAAGAGCAAACAACAATGTTGGCCTTATTATCCCTGGTATTGCACCTCTTCGTGATACATTTTGGGGCAAATGGCTTTGGCAAAATCCAAAAATGTTCGCAGAGCTTAAAGAATTTATGGACGAAATCCATAAAACAGGTGCAAAATTATTCATTCAGTTAACTGCTGGTATGGGTCGTAGTTGGGCTATTACTGAGCTTGTAGCACCTCTTCATAGAAATAAGTTTACTCGTGCTCTTGTTAAGCCAATTCTTGATACACCTCACGAATTAGCATCTCCAAGCCCACAACCATCTCGTTGGGCTCCTGACATTATTTTTCCTGAAATGACAAAAGAGCAAATTCACGAAATTATTGAAGCATTTGCAAAAACTGCAAAGCTTTGCCGTGACGCAGGAAGTCGGAGGCAAGCGGTCTTAGGAAGACAACTGAGCTCCTCAACTCCTTGGCTCACAGAACGACATGGCTACGATCCGACTTCTCCTGACATTATTTGTCCTGAAATGACAAAAGAGCAAATTCACGAAATTATTGAAGCATTTGCAAAAACTGCAAAGCTTTGCCGTGACGCAGGTGTTGACGGTGTTGAAGTTCACGCTGTTCACGAAGGCTATCTTCTTGACCAGTTTGCTATTGAATTCTTTAATAAGCGTACTGACGAATACGGCGGAAGTTTTGAAAACCGTTTCCGTTTCGCAACAGAAGTTGTTAAAGCTATTAAAGGCGCTTGCGGTGAAAACTTCCCAGTTTCTCTCCGTTACTCAGTTGAGTCAAAGATGAAGGGCTTCTGCGAAGGTGCAATGCCCGGTGAAAAATATACAGAAGTGGGCAGAGCTATGCCTGAGTCAGAGAGAGCAGCTAAGTATCTTCAGGATGCAGGCTACGATATGCACAACGCTGACAACG
>JAZLET010000165.1:0-3414 GCA_045615405.1 Candidatus Fimenecus sp. | reverse complement strand
AGATGTTTTCCAAGTAGAAAAAATGGTTATTGTAACTCAGGAATACCACTTGTACCGAGCAGTTTACAATGCAAGAAAACTCGGTATTGATGCTTATGGCTTTGCAGCAGACAGATTAGAATACCCAATATATAACGATATTCGTGAAGCATTAGCAAGAACCAAGGATTTCTTTTATTGCATAATTCAACCCGAACCAACATATTTGGGTGATGCAATTCCCATTTCATCAAGTGGTTCGTTAACAGATGATAAAGAAAGAATATAAGGGTGATACTATGTACGAAAATCCAAAATACAATGAAATTAACGAAAAAGTCCTTTGCGAAATGAATGGCAAAAATGCCGATATGCTTATGAATGTCACAGTAAAGATATTAGATGCAGGTCAAACTTTCACAATGTGGGATAAATTTAACGAAACTGCAATTCTTTTGCTTTCAGGTGATGTTACATACAAGTATGACGGTAAAGAAGAAAATGCAAAAAGAGCAAATCAGTTTGTAGACCGTCCATATTGTCTTCACTTTTCAAGAGCAAACGAAGTGAAGATTACCGCTAATACTGAGTCACGAATTCTCATTCAGCAAACTGATAACGAAAACGATTTCGGTTTCGTTTGGTATAGTCCTGAAAATGTAATTTTACAGGAATTCGGCAAAGACCAATGGAATGGCACTGCACATCGTCAAGTGCTTACACTTTTTGACTACGAAAATGCACCATATTCAAATATGGTTTTAGGTGAGGTTATTCACAAACCAGGTTGCTGGTCAAGTTACCCACCACACTATCACCCACAACCTGAAGTTTATTACTATGAGTTTGATAAACCACAAGGCTTTGGTGTTGGCTTTAACGGTGATGATTGTTATAAATTAGGTGACCAAGGTGTTCTTTGCATTACACCAATGAAAACACATCAGCAGGTTGCAGCCCCAGGCTATTCTATGTGCTATGTGTGGATGATTAGACATCTTCCAAATGACCCTTGGATTAAAACAAGAATTGACGACCCAGCTCATAAGTGGTTGTTAGATGTATAAATAAACTACCTTTTTAATAGGAGATGATATTATGGCAAAAATGACAATGGCTCAGGCACTTGTTAAGTTCTTAAATAATCAGTATGTGTCTTTTGATGGCGTTGAAACAAAATTCGTTGACGGTATTTTCACAGTTTTCGGTCACGGTATTGTTCTCGGTCTTGGTGAAGCATTAGACTCTGATAAGGGCGGACTCAAAGTGTATCAGGGCAAAAACGAGCAAGGTATGGCTCATGTTGCAACTGCCTTTGCAAAGATGAACAATAGAAGAAAAATTATCGCTTGTGCATCTTCAATTGGTCCTGGTGCTGCTAATATGATTACTGCAGCAGCAACTGCAACAGTTAACAATGTGCCACTTCTTTTATTCCCTGCTGACACATTTGCAACTCGTCAGCCTGACCCTGTTCTTCAACAGTTTGAACAAGAAAATTCACTTGCAACAACAACTAATGACGCTTATAAGGCGGTTACAAGATATTGGGATAGAATTACTCGTCCTGAACAGCTTATGTCCGCAATGATTAATGCTATGAGAGCATTAACTGATACCGCAAATGCAGGTGCAGTTGCAATTTGTCTTTGTCAGGATGTTGAGGGTGAAAGCTACGATTACCCTGATTCATTCTTCCAAAAAAGAGTACATAAAATTGTTCGTATGCCAGTAGCTTGCGAAGAGTTAAACGATGTTGTAGCAATAGTTAAAAATGCTAAAAAACCACTTGTAATTTGTGGTGGCGGTGTTCGCTATTCAGAAGCAGGTGAGGCACTTGAAAAATTTTGTGCTGAATTTAACATTCCTTTCGCTGAAACTCAAAGCGGTAAAACTGCTTGTCTTTCATCCGACCCATATAATCTTGGTGGTCTTGGTGTTACAGGTAATTCAGCAGGTAATGTAATGGCAAAAGATGCTGATGTTGTTATCGGTATTGGTACTCGTTTCTCCGACTTTACAACTGCTTCAAAATCACTCTTTAAAGATGATGTTAAGATGGTAACAATTAATACATCTCGTTTTGATGCATATAAGCTTGATGCAGTTAAAATGGTTGCTGATGCTAAACTTGGTATTCAAGCCCTTGGTGATGAGCTTCGTAAAGCAGGTTATAAATCAGCATACACAACTGAAATTAAGGCTGCTAAAGACGGTTGGGACAAAGAAATGGAATTCCTTGCAAACTACAGTTATGATGAAAACTTTAAACCACTTATTGCGGCTCGTGATGAAAAGACAATCCCTGAATTTGTCCAAAAAATCGGTGGTGTGATTACTCAAACTGCGGCTCTTGCTATGATTCGCAAGTTAATTCCTGCAAATGCTCTTTGCACAGGTGCGGCTGGCTCACTTCCAGGATGTCTTCAAAGAATGTGGACATCAGACGAGCGTTATTCATACAATATGGAATACGGTTATTCTTGTATGGGTTATGAAATTGCAGGTGCACTCGGTAGCAAAATGGCTCACCCTGAGTGTGAATCTTATGCTATGTGCGGTGACGGTAGCTACTTAATGCTTCATAGTGAGCTTGTAACAAGTATTCAAGAAAAGCAAAAGATTAATGTTCTTCTTTTTGATAATAGCGGTTTTGGTTGTATTAATAACCTTCAAATGTCAAATGGTATTGGTAACCTTGCCACTGAATTCCGTTATCGTGACGACAATGGCGATTTGCTTGGAGACCTTATTCCAATAGACTTTGCTATGGCTGCTGCGGCTTATGGTTGCAAGACATACACAGCAAAAACAATGGAAGAATTAGAGTTTGCTCTTATTGATTCACAAAAACAAACTGTTTCAACACTTATTGATATTAAAGTGCTTCCAAAATCAATGACTGACGGTTATGGTGCTTGGTGGCATACAGGTGTTCCATCAGTTTCAACTAACGAAAAAGTAAATAATGCCTTCGCTGAGAAGGAAGAAAATAAAAACAAAGCAAGGAGATATTGATATGCTTGATAAAAACAAAGTAAAACTCGGTATTGCACCAATCGCTTGGACAAATGACGATATGCCTGACCTTGGTGCTGAAAACACATTTGAACAATGTATTTCTGAAATGGCACTTGCCGGTTTCACAGGCTGTGAAGTTGGTAACAAGTACCCAAGAGATACAAAAGTACTTAAAAAGGCATTAGACCTTCGTGGTATGCAAATTTGCAACGCTTGGTTCTCAAGCTTCCTTATCACAAAACCTTATGAAGAAGTTGAAAAGGACTTTATTGAGCACATCACTTTCCTTAAAGAAATGGGTGCAAAGGTTGTTGGTATCTCAGAACAAGGCCACTCAATTCAAGGCACTGACAAGTCAATCTTTGACGACAAATATGTTATGAATGATGAAGAGTGGGATATGCTTTGCACAGG
>JAZLET010000164.1:0-2253 GCA_045615405.1 Candidatus Fimenecus sp. | reverse complement strand
GATGACCTTTGTAGTAATGAATCTACAGAAATAATAAAAAATCATTTGAAAGATTGCTCTGAGTGCAGTAAAGAATACGAGCAATTAACAAATCAACCCAAAATTAAAATTGTAAATGACAATTCAACCGAACTTATAAAGGGAGTTGGTAAAATGTTTAAGAAAGATAAGAAAAAGGCAATAATTAAAACTGTATCAATCTTTTTAGTTGTGTTTATTTTGCTAGGTGTTTTTGCCTTCTTGAAAGTACCTCTGATGTTATATGAAAATAAATTTAGTGGTGTTTCAAATTCTTGTGAGGTTTTGGCAAGCGGAGATAACTCAAAGAGTAATTACAGCAACGAATACTTCGATTTGTATATAGATGCAAATCTTGGAGAATATACAGAAAAAAACATAGATGGAACATATCTTCTTGATTTTGGTCAAGGCAAAAGTATAGTTTTTTATGATGAAAATGATGGTATGCCAGTTCCAACAATGGATGAGCATAAAACGGATTTCATTCAGTCATTAAAATATCCTGTTGTTTATTCCTTTATTGAAAAAGGTATAGAAAACTATGGGTATAGTACAGATGTTTCAGTAACTTATAATTACAAAATGATGAAAGATTTTATTTCAGGTAAAGCACCTAAAGTAAAACTGTTTTCTTCGTTTGAAGATTACACAAAGGCTTGTGCCTATTATGCTTGTATGGAAGTGTCGGTATTGTCAACAGGTGGCAAATCACACTATATTGTTTCTGAAAACGACAAGGCAGTTGGAAAAGGTCACTATATTGTCTCAATGGACGCTGGTACTGAAAGTTATCAAATGCATTTTCAATCAAAAGAAGATTTGAGTAAAATTTATGCGATTAGAGTAGTAGGTTTTACTGAGGAAGAAACAAAAGAAGTTTTCAAATATATATTGATGAAATAAACATTAGAAAAACAAAATCCGTTTAGCAGAAAAAATCTGTTGAACGGATTTTTTGTTTGGAGCTTGTGACGGGACTCGAACCTGCGACCTGCTCATTACGAATGAGCTGCACTACCAACTGTGCTACACAAGCAAATATTAAATTGTAAATTACAAATGAGCTGCACTTCCCTCAGAAATATAGTCGCACTGCTCAATCCTTCGCATTGCTCCTTATTTCTTCACCTCATTTTGCTCGTGCTATTCGTCCACCGGACGGCACTCGCAACTTCGCCCAACTGAGCTATTCCAGCATATAAAACTGCAAGTGATATTATAAAATAATCATAAAACTTTTTCAAGTATTTTAATGCATTTTGAAAGAATGTGTGATACAATATCTTATATGAGCCGAAAGGGGTGTATAAAATGACAAAGGTTGCAGTTGTAACAGGTGGAGCGAAGGGTATTGGCGCGGCTATTGTAAAAAGACTTATTAAAGACGGCTACAAGGTTGCATTCACTTATAATAATTCAAAAGAAAAGGCACAAGCACTTGTAAATGAATTAGGTGAGAATTGCAAAGCGTACAAGCTTGACATTACCGACAGTAGTGCGGTGAATACAGTAATTGCTGACATTGAAAAAACTCTCGGCGAAGTTTTTGTGCTTGTAAATAACGCTGGTATTGCCGAGCAAACACTTTTTACCGATATCACTGATGATATGTGGCACAAAATGCTTAATACAAATTTAAGTGGTGCATTTTATTGCTCTCGCGCGGTACTTAAATATATGATTAATCGCAAGTGTGGAAAAATCATAAACATTTCTTCAATATGGGGTGAAACTGGTGGCTCTTGTGAGGTGCATTATTCCTCAGCAAAAGCAGGGCTTATTGGTATGACAAAAGCCCTTGCAAAAGAGGTAGGACTTTCAGGAATTACCGTAAATTGTGTGTCCCCTGGTGTAATTTTAACTGATATGACAAGTCATTTTGATGAAGACACAATGAATGAGTTAAAGAGTGAAACACCGTTAAATAAAATTGGCACACCTGAAGATGTTGCAGGTGCAGTAGCATTTTTAGCATCGGCTGATGCAGATTTTATTACAGGACAAGATTTAGCCGTAAACGGCGGAATGGATATATAAATGCAAAGCACAAAATTAAACCCCGACAAATGTCGGGGTTGTTTTTATTTCTTTTTAATTCCCTCAATGAATTTGCCGTAGTGCTTTGGCTCTACAAGAGGAGGGAGATATTGAATAAGCTTTTTAAAAGCAGTGCAAATTGCTTTGTTTGGAATCATTTGGTCAAAGAATCCATCAAGCGTTGCAAGAATATCA
>JAZLET010000163.1:0-19324 GCA_045615405.1 Candidatus Fimenecus sp. | reverse complement strand
TAGCCCATTAACAATAATTCCAGGTTATATGATAGGCTCAGCTGTTACAGGACTTTTAGTAGCACTTTTCAAAATCACAAACACAGCATATTTAACTGAACTTCCACGATATGGTAATGGTTATACATTCCAAGAACTTTTCAAAATGGGTGAATACTACATATCATTTACATTACCACTTCGTTCAGGCGATTGGCTTACATGCAGATTACCACTTTTCTTTATAATTCTCGGTGGTGCTGCAGTTGGCGGTGCGTTTATCGTGCTGTTCCGTCACCTTGCATTTAAGTCACAAGAAAAACGCGGTACAGTAGTAGAAACAAGTGGTGACATAGTTCTTGAAATGAGAAAATGGGCACAGAAACTTTCTAAAAATCCAAAAGCAGAATAAAACTAATTTTTGTGGTTATCGCCTCCTTTGTTAACGGGAGGGGGACCAACGTAGGTGGTGGAGAGATTCTTTCCACCACTTTTTAACTTTTTTCAAAAAAACTCCAATTCCCACCAAAATTATATGAATTAACTCTTGAATTCCTACTAATTTTGTAGTATATTATCTTTGTGATGAAAAACAATACTCTAAAAGGGTGTAGATATTATGAAAATCTCAACAAAAGGTAGATATGCACTTCGCCTTATGACTGACCTTGCAATTCATAAAGATGATGGTTATATCTCAATAAAATCAGTTGCTACAAGACAAAATATCAGCGAAAAATACCTTGAGCAAATCATTAAATTGCTTTCTAAAGAAAACCTTGTAGAAAGTACTCGTGGTGCACAGGGTGGCTATCGTTTAACAAGAGAGCCTGTTGAATATACAGTAGGTGAAATTTTAAGAGTAACTGAAGGTAGTCTTGCTCCTGTTGCTTGTCTTGAAACTGATGAAAACACCTGCGAAAATTGTATGGACTGTGTAACTCTTGAAATTTGGCAATGTGTGCTTGATGCAGTTAATAAGGTTGTTGATTCAATTACGCTTCAATACCTTGTTGATAAACAAAAAGAAAAAGGTAATTGCGGATGTTGTTAAAATACGATTTACACGAAACAGCAAGATATTTGGGTTATAAGCACGGTGCAAAGCCAAGCGAAGAAATATGTGAATTGTGTGAAGCTGCATACAATGAGCTTTGCAAGGTGATTACCCCTAAATATATCTATAAAGAATATGATTTCACAAGAACAAATGATGGAATTATCATTGATGGAATTGAATTTAAAAGTGAAAAACTTTTAAATCATTTAAAAAATTCAAACACCATTATTCTTTTTGGTTCAACTATCGGCGTTGGGGTAGATACATTAATCCGCAAATACTCTATAACCGATGCGGCAATGACAAGTATTATTCATTGTGTTGGTGCATCAATGGTTGAAAATCTTTGCGATATTGCTTGTGAAGAGCTTAAAGGTATTGTGAATGGGGAGCATAGACCTCGTTTCAGCCCAGGCTATGGCGGACTTGATATTTCTTCACAAGAAGATTTTTTTAAGCTTTTACCAATGACCAAACAACTTGGAGTAACGCTTTCAAATAATTTCTTAATGACTCCAACAAAAACAGTTACAGCGTTTATAGGCGTAACAAAGGAGTAAAAAATATGAGTTTTATTGAACAATTTAACAATTCAATATTGTTTTTTGATGGTGCAATGGGCACCGAGCTTCAAAAAAATGGACTCCGAAAAGGCGAGTTGCCTGAAAACTTGAATATTCACTCTCCTGAAATTGTTGCGAGAGTTCATAAGTCGTACCTTGATGCCGGTTGTAACATAATCTCAGCTAACACATTCGGTGCAAATTCTTTTAAATTTGATAATGTGAGTGAGATTATCACAAAAGCCGTTGAAATCGCAAAAAACACAATCAAGGAAAGTGAAAAATCAGCCTTTGTTGCTCTTGATGTCGGTCCACTTGGCAAGCTTTTAAAGCCTTATGGCGATTTGGAGTTTGAAACTGCTTACAACCTTTATAAAGAACAAGTTATCGTAGGTGAAAAAGCAGGTGCAGATTTAATTCTCATTGAAACAATGGGCGATATGTATGAAATCAAATCCGCAGTGTTAGCCGCAAAAGAAAATTGTAATTTGCCGGTGCTTGTATCAATGATTTTTGATACAAATGGCAAGCTTTTAACGGGTGCCGATATTAAAACCGCAGTTATCACTCTTGAAGGACTCGGTGTTGATGGAATTGGTATGAATTGCGGACTTGGTCCTGACCAAATGCTTGAATTACTTAAAATAATGGTAGAGTATTCAAGCACACCAATTTTTGTTCAACCAAATGCGGGGCTTCCTGTAAGCGTAAATGGTGTTACAACCTACAATGTAACTGCGGAAGAATTTGCTCAAAAGCAGCTTGCAATTCTTAAGGGCGGCGCTTGTGCTTTGGGCGGATGCTGTGGCACAACACCTGACCACATTAAAGCTATGATTAACCTTTGTAAAAACGAGCAAATTACTAAAATTACTAAAAAGCATATTACCGCTGTAACATCATACTCAAAAGCTGTGCTCTTTGAAAACAAGCCTGTTATAATCGGTGAAAGAATCAACCCAACCGGTAAAAAAATGCTTAAAGAGGCACTTCGCAATAACGCTATGGATTATATCTATCGTGAGGGCGTTACTCAAGTAGATGCAGGTGCTGATGTGCTTGATGTTAATGTAGGCCTTCCTGAAATTGATGAGCCAGCTATGATGAAAAATGTAGTAATGGGACTTCAAAGCATTCTTGATACGCCTTTGCAAATTGATACTTCTGACATAGTGGCAATGGAAACTGCACTTCGCATTTATAATGGTAAACCAATGGTAAATTCCGTAAATGGCAAAGAAAAGGTTATGGAAGAGGTATTCCCACTCGTTAAAAAATATGGTGGAGTGCTTGTTTGCCTAACTCTTGATGAAAACGGAATTCCTGAAACTGTTGATGAAAGATTAGCTATTGCAAAACGGATTATAACTAAAGCCGAGGAATATGGAATATCTAAAGAAAATCTTATTTTTGACCCGCTTTGTATGACAGTAAGTACAAATAAAGATAATGCAAAAATAACTTTAGAATGTATTGAAAGACTTACAAAAGATTTAGGCGTTAAGACAGTGCTTGGTGTTTCAAATGTGTCCTTTGGACTTCCAAACCGTGAGCTTCTTAACTCAACCTTTTTCACTCTTGCAATGCAAAAGGGTCTTAGTGCAGGTATTATAAATCCAAAAAGTAGTGCTATGATGAATAGCTTTTATTCATACTGTGCATTGGGTGGTTTTGATAACAATTTTGAACAGTATATAGAAAATGTTACTGAAACAAAGGTTGAAACAAAATCAATAGATGTTGATTTGAAAACCGCAATTATCAAAGGGCTTAAGGCTCAAGCTCACGACCTTACTAAAAAAGAGTTAGAAACAAAAGCACCAATAGAGATTATTGATAATATTTTAATTCCGGCACTTAATTTGGTAGGCAAGGGCTTTGAAGAAAATACAATATTTTTGCCATCACTTTTAATGAGTGCTGAAACTGCAGGCGTAAGCTTTGCTATTATTAAAGAGCATATATTAAACAGTGGCACAAAAACTGAAGAAAAGGGTAGAATACTTATAGCTACTGTTGAAGGCGATATTCACGATATAGGTAAAAATATTGTGAAGGTGTTGCTTGAAAACTATGGATTTTCAGTAATAGATATGGGTAAAGATATTACTCCTGAAGCCATTGTTGAAAGAGTGGTAGAGGAGAATATTAAGTTAGTTGGACTCTCTGCACTAATGACTACAACAGTGCCATCAATGGAGAAAACAATTAGCCTGTTAAAAGAAAAATGTCCTGATGTTGCCGTTATGGTAGGTGGTGCAGTTTTAACTGAAAACTATGCTAAAACAATAGGTGCTGACTATTATGGTAAAGATGCAATGTCATCCGTAAGGATTGCTGAAAAATTCTTTGCAAAATAAGTCAAAATATGGCTATATTATAATTGACAAATTCATACTGAGGTAGTATGATATAAATGAATTCACACCAATTCACTATGAATTGTAATTTCTTATGAAATGAGATGTATATATGAAAGTTTATGCAGATAATGCTGCAACAACAAAAATATCAAAGGTTGCTCTTGATGCAATGATGCCTTGCTTCCAAGAAATTTATGGTAATCCATCAAGCCTTCATAGCGTAGGGCAAGATGCTTTCCACGCAGTGCGTGATGCTCGTAACACAGTTGCTGAGTGCTTAAATGCTGACCCTAATGATGTGTATTTTTCATCAGGCGGTAGCGAAAGTGACAACTGGGCGATTAAAGGCGCTGCTTACCTTATGGCAAAGAAAGGCAAAAAGCACATTATTAGTTCAAAGTTTGAACACCATGCAGTTTTGCACACTCTTAACGCTTTGGAAAAAGAAGGCTTTGAAATTACACTTGTTGATGTTTACGAAAACGGTGTTGTAAAAGTAGAAGACATTAAAAATGCAATAAGACCTGATACTGCACTTGTTACAATTATGTATGCAAATAACGAAATCGGTACAGTACAACCAATTCGTGAAATCGGTGCGGTTTGTCGTGAAAAAGGTGTGCTTTTCCATACTGATGCGGTACAAGCAGTAGGTCATATTCCTGTTGATGTGGTGGCTGATAATATTGATATGCTTTCGCTTTCAGGTCATAAATTCCATGGACCAAAAGGTGTTGGCGCACTTTATTGCAAAAAGGGTATAAGACTTCCAAATCTTATAGAAGGTGCCGCACAAGAAAGAAACCGCCGTGCAGGTACTGAAAATGTTCCTGCAATTGTAGGTATGGCAGCAGCCTTAAAGGATGCTTGCGACCATATGGAAGAAAACAATAAAAAGCTTATTGCAATGCGTGAGCAGCTTATTGATGGCATTCTTAAAATCGATTTAAGCCGTATTAACGGTGACCGTGAGCATAGACTTCCTGGTAATGTTAGCGCATGCTTTGAGGGCGTTGAGGGTGAATCACTTCTTCTTTACCTTGACTTAATGGGAATTAGTGCTTCTTCAGGCTCAGCTTGTACTTCAGGTTCACTTGACCCAAGCCATGTTTTACTTTCAATTGGACTTGTGCACGAGGTGGCACACGGCTCATTAAGACTTAGCTTGTGCGAAGATAATACACCTGAAGAAATGGAATATATTTTAGAAAAACTTCCCCCAATTATTGACCGTCTTCGTGATATGTCACCACTTTGGGAAAAAATACAAAAAGAAAGAGGTTTAATGTAATGGAATATTCAGAAAAAGTAATGGAGCATTTTGTGAATCCACACAATGTAGGTAAACTTGACGACGCTGATGGCGTGGGAGAAGTTGGTAATGCAAAATGCGGAGATATTATGAAAATGTATCTCAAAATTGAGAATAATATAATTGTAGACGTTAAATTTAATACTTATGGTTGTGCATCAGCAATCGCAACAAGCTCAATAGCAACTGATATGATTAAGGGCAAACCTATTGAAGAGGCACTTAAGCTTACAAACAAAGCAGTTGTTGAGGCACTTGATGGACTTCCAGCAGTAAAGATTCACTGTTCAGTACTTGCTGAACAAGCAATTAAAGCAGCCGTTAAGGATTACTACGACAAAAACGGCATTGAGTACGACCCAAAAGAATTTGAGTTTGAAGACCACCATCATTAATCTCTAAAAAGGAAGATTAAAATGACAGTAAAAGAAATGCAAGAAAAAATCTTGCAGTTAAGAAAAGAAAAAGATATTTGTATATTAGCTCATAGTTATGTTGCTCGTGAGATTATTGAGGTTGCCGATTTTACAGGTGATAGCTTTCAGTTAAGCGTTAAAGCTTCAAAAACTAATGCTAAAACTGTAATTATGTGCGGAGTTCGTTTTATGGCTGAAACCGTAAAAATTCTCTCACCTGAAAAAACAGTTTACATTACAAGCCCTGTTGCAGGTTGCCCAATGGCTGAGCAAATGAGCAAAGAATACATTGAACAGGTAAAAAAAGAAAATCCTGATTATACTGTTGTTGCATATATCAATACAACTGCAGCCCTTAAAACAGTTTGTGATGTTTGCGTAACATCTGCATCAGCGGTGAATGTTGTAAGTAAGCTTCCAAACGATAAAATTCTTTTTATTCCTGACTGTAATCTTGGCGATTTCGTTGCAAAACAACTTCCTGAAAAAACATTTAAGTTTGTAAACGGTGGTTGTCCAATTCATGGTCAAATTACTGCTGAAGATGTTAAAAAGGCAAGAGAACTTTATCCAAATTCACTTCTTCTTGTGCATCCGGAATGTAAGCCTGAGGTAGTTCAACTTGCCGATTATGTGGGCTCAACAACTGGTATTATGAAATTTGCGAAAGAGAGTGACCACAAAAACTTTATTATCGGTACTGAAATCAGTATTGCTGAGTCTTTACAGTATGAATGTCCTGATAAAAACTTCTTTGCATTGTCACCAAAGCTTATTTGTCCTGATATGAAAGCAACAACTCTTGTTGACCTTTATAATACAATGCAGGGCAAGGGTGGCGAAGAAATCACACTTCCTGAAGAAACAATTAAAAAAGCCAAAAAGTGCATTGATAAAATGCTTGAACTTGGGTGAAAATATGAAAAAAGCAGTTATTGCTATGAGTGGCGGAGTTGATAGCTCCGTCGCTGCTTTACTTATGAAAAATGAAGGCTACCAATGTGTCGGTGCTACAATGCAACTGTATTCCGAAGGGGATTGCAGTGATGCAAAAGCAGTTGCCGATAAACTCGGTATGCCTTTTTATATTTTCCCACTTAAAGAGGAGTTCAAAAAACTTGTAATTGATAAATTTATTGAGTTTTATGAGCAAGGCAAAACACCTAATCCTTGTGTAGAGTGTAATCGTACACTAAAATTCGGTGCTATGATTGATAAAATGCATGAATTAGATGCGGATTTTGTTGTAACTGGTCACTATGCAAGAGTAGTGTTTGAAAATGGTGAGTATAAACTCAAAAAAGCAACTGATGAAAGTAAAGACCAAAGCTATTTTCTTTATATGCTAACTCAAGAGCAACTGAAATATATTAAATTTCCGCTAGGCGAATACACAAAGCCACAAATCCGTGAAATTGCTGAAAAAAATGACCTTATAACCGCTCGTAAAAAAGATAGTCAAGATATTTGTTTTGTCCCTGATGGTGATTATGTAAGTTTCATTAAGAGTTATAACAATAAGACTTACCCAAAAGGACAGTTTATGCATAAGGATGGTTTTTCATTTGGTGAGCATAAAGGTATTGTAAATTATACAATCGGTCAACGAAAAGGACTTGGAATTGCATATAAAACACCACTTTATGTACTTAACATTGACCCCCAGACAAACAATGTTGTTTTAGGTGATAATGCGGATTTGTTTACTGATGAAGTAACTGCTAAAAATGTAAACATAATCAGCGGAAAATCAATAACTGAGCCAAGACCTGTACTTGCTCGTGTACGATATAGACATAAAGAGCAACCAGCTTTAGCTTGGCAAGATGAAAACGGACTTTTACACGTAAAATTTGACGAGCCGCAACGCGCAATCACAAAAGGACAATCATTAGTAATCTTTGATGGTGACACAGTCCTCGGTGGCGGCGAGATAATATAAATGCAAAGTGCAAAATGTATAGCGAGGTCTTGACCTCGCTATTACTTTTTTGTTACAATATTCTCAAATACATACAAAGGGAAATTTGTTTATGAAAACTTACAATCTTAACGGACAATGGAATATGACTCGTGTTGCAACTGGCGATAAATACGAGGTTAAAATTCCATCTGACAACTACACACAATTATTAGAGCTAGGTGTTATTCCTGACCCATATTATAAAGACAACGAAAAAAAGGTTGAATGGGTAGGTCGTGAGGACTGGACTTACGATAAAACATTCGTCCTTACACCAGATGACCTTAACAATCGCAAGGTTTTGCTTGTGTGCAAAGCTTTAGACACTCTTTGCGAGATTTATGTGAATGATACCCTTGTAGGTAAAGGTGAAAATGCACATCTTAAATATGAATTTGACATAAAAAATGTGGCAAAAGTAGGGGAGAATACTCTTAAAATCGCATTTTTCTCACCAACAAACTATGCTGAAAAAATGCAAAAAGAAAAACCAATCCCAAAGAATTGCAACGGTACTGATGGTGCTGCATATATTCGTAAGCCACATTGTCATTTCGGTTGGGACTGGGGTCCACATCTTCCACTTACAGGTATTACTGACGATATTTGGATTTCGTGCTTTGATAATCGTCTTACTGATGTTGAAATTAAGCAAATCCACGAAAACGGAAAAGTTACTGTTAAGATTAATCCTGTTGTTGATGGCGAGGGCGAAGTAAACGCTAAAATCATTTACCCTGATGGCAATGAATACGAAATCCAAAACAACGAAATTATAATCGCAAATCCTGAACTTTGGTGGACAAAGGAACTCAGCCAAAAAGAAAAACAACCACTTTATACAGTAGTTGCAACTTTGGGTGACAGTGAAATTTCAAAGAAAATTGGTCTTCGTACAATACGCCTTAATCGTGAAAAAGACGAGTATGGCACAAACTTTTGCTTCTATCTTAATGACACACCAATTTTTGGCAAGGGTGCTAACTGGATTCTTCCTGACTCACTTATGGGTAGAACAACAAATGCCACCTATGATTACTACATAGATTCAGCACTTAAAGCAAATTTCAATATGATTCGTACTTGGGGCGGTGCTTACTATACCTCTGACTATTTCTATGAGCAATGCGACGAAAAGGGTATTCTTATTTGGCAAGATTTTATGTTTGCTTGTCTTATGTATCCATTTTATGAAGACGATTTTCGTGAAAATGTTTTAACTGAAATTAAATATCAGGTTAAACGCATTAAATCTCATCCGTCACTTTGTCTTTGGGGCGGTAATAACGAGATTGAAACAATGTTTGCATATATGCCTGAAAATATGAAAATTGTTCAGTGGTATAAAAAATTCTTTTATGAAATTCTTAAAGATTTAGTAACTGAACTTGACCCTGACACACCATATATTGAAACATCACCAATTGGTGAAAGTTTCCGTAAAGGTGTAACAGGTGACGACCACGGCGATACTCATATGTGGACTGTTTGGCACGGTCAAAAGCCACTTAATTATTATCGTAGCCGACCAACTCGTTTTTGTAGTGAGTTTGGTCTTGAATCCTTACCATCAATGGATGCAGTTCGTCAATTTGCAGAAGAAAGTGATTACTATATTACAAGTGATATCTTTAATTCTCACCAAAAGTGCCGAAACGGTAACCGCAAAATGCTCTATTATTTGCTTGAAAAATACTATGAGCCACAAAAGTTTGCTGATTTAATCTATATGACAAATCTTATTCAAAAAGAGTGTATTCAAGATGCTACGGAGCATTGGCGTCGTAATCGTCATCGTTGCCACGGCTCACTTTTTTGGCAGTATAATGATTGTTGGCAAGCACCATCTTGGTCAAGTGTTGACTTTACAGGCAAATGGAAAGCGTTACAATACGCTTCTCGTCATTTCTTTGAGCCAGTTTGTGTTTCTATTGAAGACGGGAAGAAAGACTATAAGATTTATGCAATTAATGATTTAAGAGAAGAAAAGAATGTAAAAATCACTATAACTCTTTTAAGTGTTAACGGTAAAGTGATTTCTTCAAACGAGCTTACAAAAACACTGGCTCCGCTTTCAAGTGAATGTGTTTTTGGTGCTGATATTAAAGGCAATAAAAAAGAGATTTTCTTGTCAGTTAAAATGTATGAAAACAATACTCTTGTTTCGGAGCGTACAAAGATTTTTGTGCCTGACAGGGAAATGAAACTTAAGGCAAATACTATCACAAAATCAGTTTCTTATGAAAACGGAGAAATTATAGTTAAGCTTGTTTCCCCTGTATTTTGCCGTAGCGTAATGGTCAATATTGAGGATTTTAGAGAGCCATTTACTGACAACTATTTTGATTTACTTCCAAATGAAGAGAAAGTTATAAAAGTAAAGGCTGATAAGGAATACGAAGTAACAGTAAAATCTCTTGCTGATATTCCGGTTAAGGGGTCTAAGCTTAAAACCGCACTTTTTAGAGGTAAATTCTTTATAGAGCCTGAAAATCTTGCAAACTGGTTTTACTATACAGTAAACTAATGTTGATTTTTTGTTTAAAAAATAATATAATATAACCCGAAAGGATTGATATTATGAAAAAATTAATTTCAATTTTATTAGTTTTAGTAATTGCATTATCATTTGCGGCGTGTGGCGGTAAAGATAAGCATCCTACAACTGAGCCACCAACAATTAATACTGAAGAGCTTAAAGAAAATTGGAGACAAGGTGAATTAGTTTTTGCTAATGCAAAGAAGGTGACAATACCTTGTAGCTTAAACGAAATTGTTGAAATCTCAGAATTAAATGTTTATAACAGTGATAACATTAAAAAAATTACATTAGCACCTGATGCAACTCAATCAATTTACCTTGTGAATGATAATACAAAAATTGAAATCAAGTGTAAAAACACAACTGATGCAGATGTTAACATTATGGAGTCTACTGTTGTAAAATATAACTTTACAAACCTTAAACCAGGCAATAGAAAGCTTCAGTTTGCAGGTGGATTAACTGCAGGTGTAACTCGTGATGATATAATAGAAGCACTTGATATTCCTGAAGGCGCAAAAAAAGACTCACCAGTGTATGTTTACCAAGGACGAAACAATAAAAATAAGAAAATAGAATTTAGAATTGCGTTTAATTCCGACAACGGCGTAAATTCAGTTGCATACGAAGTTAAGATGTAAAAGAAAAAACGGACGGAATAAATCCGTCCGTTTGGTGCTTATTCATCTGAATTTTCTTCTATATTATCTAAAGCGTATTTGCAACACTGCAAAACCAATAAGTTAAAAGAAATATTGTTTTTAGATGCAGTTTCATTTAATTTTTCAAATAAAGGTTCAGTAAATCTTACTGTTCGTGGAATATTCGCACTTTTCAATTCGTTATCTATTTTAAACATTTATATCACCGTGAATATTTTATACTCATTTTAGGTTATATTTATATAACCATTTTTGGTTGCAAAATAATCAAATATGTGTTATAATAATAAAAATCCATTAACTAAATAAAATAAGGAGTGGGGAAAATGGTAGGTAGTGCAATAAAAAAATATGCAAACGAGAAAAATTGGCAAATTAAAGAGGGTGTTGCTTTCGGTGCTTATCGTGGTTATATGATGACCATGCAAGAAGGCAACGGCTGGAAAAGCTTGTCAGTTTCAGCAAGGCTTGAAAGTGATGAGGCAATAAAGACAGTTTACGATTATTTAGACGACAAAAGTGTTAAGAAGGATTATAGAATTGGTGATAGCAAGGTTTCACAAACCGCTGTTGAAATCACCTTCCTTGATAATCCTGGCACAATGAAAAGAATAATCGCATTTGTTGACTGCTTGTGTGATAAGCTCGTATCATTAGGGGCAAAGGGTGTGGAATATTGTAGCTCTTGTGGGCTTGAACTCAATGGCTCAGGTGTTCCTGCACTTATGAATGGCACAGTATATATGCTTCACGAAGGTTGCCTTAATAGAGATGATGAGCAAATGAGTGCGGTTAAAGAAGAAAAACAAAAGCAAGGTAGCGTTGCTAAGGGTGCAGTTGGTGCTCTTATCGGTGCAATCATTGGTGCTATCCCATGGACAGTTGCATCATACTTTGGTTGGTTTGTTGGTTGGTTTGGCTTCTTTATCGGTATTGCATCTAAGAAAGGCTATGAGCTTTTAGGTGGCAAAGAAACAAAGGCAAAGGGTATTGCAATAATTATATCAACAATACTTTGTGTAGTTTTAGCTGAAAGTATTGCTATTATGGTTGCAATGGCAGTTATGTGGTCGCAAGATGGCGAAACATTTGGCGTGTTAGATGTTATCTATACATACATTTACGCACTTATGGCTGATACAAGCATTCTTACAAGCGTATTAGCAAATATGGGACTCGGTCTTGTTTTTGCAGCACTTGGTACTTGGTCAACAATCAGTGAAATTTTTAGAGCTACTGGTAAAAATGCCGACCGCTTTATAAGACTTGATAAATAATTAATCAAATAAAAAACAAAACGGACAAGATTATTCTTGTCCGTTTTATTTATTCACCTATACAATAATCATCTTTGACTGATGTAATGAGTATATCTTTAATTTCGCCAACAACACCACAACTGCATTTTACAGGAGTGTAATTTGCGGTGTAGCCTAAATACATTCCGTCACTTTGTCGGCTTTCAATAAGAACTGAAAGGGTTTTGCCTATTTGTTCATTTAAAAAATTATTCCTAATTTCTTCAGCAACCTGTGACAACTCAGCAACTCTTTTAGCCTTAACTGATTTTTCAATTTGACCATCCATTTTATCAGCAACAGTACCGCTTCTTCGCGAATAAGGGAATATGTGGATTTTTTCAAAGCCTACTTTTTTTGCGAATTGCTTTGTTGTTTCAAAATCCTCATCACTTTCTTGCGGAAAACCAACCATAATGTCAGTTGTAAGTGTGCAATTCTTAAATGTGCTTCTTAACTTATCACATAATGTAAAATATTCATCACTTGTGTAGTGACGATTCATTTTCTTAAGGATTTTATCACATCCGCTTTGAAGTGAAATATGAAATTGAGGGCAAAGTTTGTCGCATTTTGCCATTTTTTCAATTAACTCGTCAGTAATGTGGTCAGGCTCAAGTGAACCTAAACGAATACGCTCAATTTTTTCATTTTCACTAACGGCGAGAATGGCATCAGCTAAATCTAAATCAGAGCCTTTACCGTATGCTGAAAGGTTAATTCCTACAAGCACAATTTCGCGGTAACCATTATTCGCAAGAGCGTTAACCTCTATTTTAATATCGTCAATAGGTTTCCATCTTATGCGACCACGCGCTTTTGGAATTATACAGTATGAACAAAATCTATCGCAACCATCTTCAATCTTAAGAGTAGCCCTTGTGCGCTCATCAAAGGATGTTATTCCGCTTGAAATTAGTGGTTCGCCACTTTCGTGTTGTTCCATATGTAAAATTCTACAAGAAGTGTTAAAATACTCGTTTAATGATGCTACAAGTAACTTGTTGTTCTTGTTTCCTAAAACAATGTCCGCTTCAGTTAAATCTTCAGCCATTTGTGGAAAAGACTGTGGCATACACCCTGTAAGCACAACTATGCTTTCAGGGTATTTCTTTTTATAGTGGCGTACACATTGTCTTGTTTTACGGTCACTTTCACTTGTGACTGTGCAAGAGTTAATAACAAACACATTTGCATCATGTTCGTTTTCAGTAACCTCATAGCCATTTTTATTCAGTTGTTCACGCATTTCTTGAGTTTCATATTGATTTACCTTGCACCCAAGAGTGTGGAAAAACACTTTCATAAAATCACCAAAACATATTGTAACACATTTTTTCTTTTTTTCATATACTAATTTGTCCCATTCATATATTTTTTGTGGAGGGATATGAATGAAAAAGATAATTTCACTTTTACTATGTATTTTATTAATGATACCATTATCAATACCAGTACGCGCAAATGATACACAAACAGTTACACAATCGCTTTCAGCAAAATCTGCAATTTTAATGGAAGTCACGAGTGGTCAGGTGTTAATGGAAAAGAATGCTGATGAAAAATTGCCACCTGCATCTATTACCAAAATTATGACTCTTTTACTTGTTATGGAGGCTCTTGATGGAGGTAAAATCACCCTTAAAGATAATGTGACCACTAGTCGTGAGGCGGCGTCAAAGGGTGGCTCTCAAATATGGCTTAAAGAGGGCGAAACTATGACAGTTCATGAGCTTATTAAAGCCACCGCAGTTGCAAGTGCAAATGATGCAAGTACCGCTCTTGCTGAGTATATAGCGGGGGATGAGATGAGCTTTGTTGCTATGATGAACAAACGAGCAAGTGAACTGGGTATGACAAATACAAATTTTGAAAACTGTTCAGGGCTTGATGATACTGCTGAAAATCATTATACAACCGCTCGTGATATTGCTATTATGAGTCGTGAGCTTATGAAACACGAGAAAATCAAAGAATACACAACAATATGGATGGACTCTTTGCGTAATGGTGAAACTGAACTTGTGAACACTAATAGATTAGTCCGTTTTTATGAGGGTACAACAGGACTTAAGACGGGTACAACGGCAAAGGCTGGTTATTGTATAAGTGCTACTGCACAACGTGATGGTATGGAGTTGGTTGCAGTAGTGCTTGGTAGTGATAACAGTACTGAACGTTTTGAAGATGCCAAGAAAATGCTTAACTGGGGCTTTACAAACTACTCAATATACGAGCCGCAAGTAGATACATCATTAATAACTGATGTTACAGTGCTTTGCGGTGAGCAAGATAAAATACATCCAGTTGTTAAAAATCCAAAGCCGATTTTAATTAGAAAAGGTACAGAAACAAAAATAACTCAACGAGTAGACATTTGTATTGATGTAGAAGCACCTGTTGAAAAAGGTCAAAAATTAGGTGCAATTTATTTTGAAAAAGATGGTGAAATATTAGCCACTTGTCCAATAGTTAGTGAAAATGCAGTCAATAAAAGGGGAGTACTTTTTGTATTTAAAATTTTATGGTCAACTTTTGCAAAAAAATGATAAAATTCTATTGAAAAAAATGCACTTTTAGGGTAGAATAATAAAAAGAATACTACAAAGCGAGGACTAATTCAAAATGGCATTAAAACTTAACGATAATTATGTTAAGAATTTTATTACTGATGATGAACTTAAAGCAATGGCTCCTGCTATTGAAGACGCTCATCAAAAAATCAATGATAAAAGTGGTGAAGGCGCTGACTTTTTAGGTTGGGTTGACCTTCCAGTTAATTACGATAAAGAAGAATTTACAAGAATTCAAAAGGCAGCTGATAAAATCAAGAGCGATTCAAAAGCACTTGTAGTTATCGGTATCGGTGGCTCATATTTAGGCGCTCGTGCTGCTATTGAATTTTGTACTTCACAAAACTATAACCTTATAAAAAAAGATACACCAAATATCTATTTCAGCGGTAACTCAATCAGTGGTAACTCACTTTCTGAGCTTGTTGACCTTGTAAAAGATATTGACTTCTCAATCAATGTTATTTCAAAATCTGGTACAACAACTGAACCTGCTATTGCATTCCGTATTTTCCGCGAACTTCTTATTGAAAAGTACGGTGAAGAAGAGGCAGCAAAGCGTATTTATGTTACAACTGATAAAGCAAGAGGAACTCTTAAAGAATTCTCTGACAAAGCAGGTTATGAAACATTCGTAGTACCTGATGATGTTGGTGGTAGATATTCAGTTCTTACTGCAGTTGGTCTTCTTCCAATCGCAGTTGCAGGAATTGATATTGCAAAGATGATGCAAGGCGCTCAGGATGCTCGTGAAGCTTACAGCGTTTGCGATATTGAGAATAACGATTGCTATAAATATGCAGCAATCCGCAACATTCTTCTTGGTAAAGGTAAAGCAGTTGAACTTATGGTTGCTTATGAGCCAGACTTTACAATGATGAATGAGTGGTTTAAACAGCTTTATGGCGAAAGCGAAGGTAAAGACGGTAAGGGTATTTTCCCTGCAAGTGTAATTTGTTCAACTGACTTACACTCAATGGGTCAATATATTCAAGATGGCGTTAGAATGCTTTTTGAAACCTCAGTTATGTTTACAAATCCAAAGCGTGAGGTTGTAATCAAAGAAGATGAAGTTAACGCTGATGGTCTTAATTTCCTTGCAGGTAAAACAATGGATTTCGTTAACCGTAGAGCATTCTTAGGTACAGTACTTGCTCACGTTGATGGTGGTGTGCCAAATATCTGCATTGAAATTCCTGAGATGAGCGAATATGAATTCGGCTATCTTGTATATTTCTTTGAAAAAGCTTGTGCAATTTCAGGTTATGTACTTGGCGTAAATCCATTTAACCAACCTGGTGTTGAAAGCTATAAAAAGAATATGTTTGCTCTTCTTGGCAAACCTGGTTATGAGGCTCAAAAAGAAGAGTTGTTAAAGAGAATTAATTTTTAATTCTAAATTTATTTAAGGGAAACGACCACCTTGTTGGGTGGATAATAAATATATAGGAGGAGATAATATGATTTCTCTTATTATCGGTAAAAAAGGAACAGGAAAAACAAAGGTACTCGTTGAACACGTTAATGAAGCAGTTCATGTTTCAAGCGGTAATGTTGTATGTGTAGAAAAAGAAACAAAACTTACATATGACGTAAACTATCGTGCACGTCTTGTTGCAACTGATGTGTTCTCAATTTCAGGTTATGACGCATTTTACGGCTTCTTAAGCGGTATTTGCGCAGGTGACCACGATATTACTGATATCTTTGTTGATGCAACATATAGAATTGCAGAAGATACTGATAGAACAGGCGAAGCACTCGCAGTATTTTTAAAGAAGGTTGACAAACTTTCAAAGATTTCTGATACAAAGTTTACATTCACAATTTCTTCAGACTTAGAAACTCTTCCTGAGTCAATGTTTGAATATTGCGAAAAAATCAACTAATCAGCAATAAAAATGTTGGGGCGGGGCATTGACCCCGCCATATTTTTGTAAATTTATATAAAAAATATTAAAGATTTTTGTTGACAAAAACGAAATTAATATATATAATATTTTACGCATGTGATGAGGAATGTTTTATGAATATTCAACTTGAACAAATTTTTAATCTTGAGGGCTCAAAAAAGGAATTTGACTTTATTTTTGAACCTGAATACTCCCTTTCTGATGATATTTCACTTGACACACCGGGTGTTGCGGTTAGTGGTAAAATCGTGAATAACACGGGTATTGTGTCGTTATCAGCAAAGGCAAAGTTTTCAGCAACCGTGGTTTGTAGTCGTTGCACTGAAGAGTTCAAAAAAGATTTTACAGTTGAAATTGAACATTTACTTGCAAAACGCCTTGAAAATGATGATAATGACGACTATATTTTAGTTGAAAATTCATCACTTGACTTGGCATCACTTATCAGTGAAGATATTATTTTTTCATTACCATTAAGATTTTTGTGTGATGAAGAATGTAAAGGTCTTTGCTCAAAATGTGGTAAAAATCTTAATGATGGTCCTTGTGACTGCAAAAAAGATGTTGACCCACGAATGGCAGCTTTATTACAGTTGCTTGAAGATTAGTTAATTATTATTTCAAAATATTAAAGGGAGGTTCCCAAAATGGCAGTACCAAAGAGAAGAGTTTCTAAAACAAGAAGAGATAAAAGACGTTCAAACGTATGGAAGATGACAGCTCCTGAACTTGTAAAGTGCCCAGCTTGTGGCCAATACAAGAGACCTCATAGAGTTTGTGGCGAATGTGGTCAATACAAGGGAAGACAAGTTGTTGCTCTTAAAGAAGAGGCTTAATTCCTTTAGAATTATCTTTTGATTTAAGAAAGGCGGAAAGAACGATTTCTCTCCGCCTTTTAGTCTTGCTTAAATTTAAGTTGCAAATAAAAGGTAGGTGAATTTTGTGTCAGTAAAAATAAGCGGAGTTAAAAACAACTCAATTTGTCACCGTAAAGGTATAAGAGCAGGTGATGAATTGCTTAAAATCAACGGAAAAGATATTATGGATGTCTTGGATTTTGATTTTTATATGGCTGAGCAAAATATCACTATGACCTTTAAATGTGATGGAAAGTATAAGGTAATCAAAACAAGAAATACCGATTGTGGCTTAGAGTTTGAAACTTACCTAATGGATAAGCAACAGCATTGTAAAAACAAGTGTATTTTTTGCTTTATTGACCAGTTGCCAAAAGGTATGCGCGAAAGTCTTTATTTTAAAGATGATGATAGCCGACTTTCTTTCCTTTTCGGCAATTACATTACACTTACCAACATTTCCGAGCACGAAATTGAGCGTATAATTGAAATGCACATAAGTCCTGTAAATATTTCCGTGCATACTATGAATCCTGAACTTCGCGTTAAAATGATGAAGAATAAAAACGCAGGTGAAAGCTTAAAAATTATTAAACGCTTTGCCGATGCGGGTATTCAAATGAATACCCAACTTGTGCTTTGTCCTGGCATTAATGATGGCGACGAATTGCGATATAGCATTGAACAATTATCTGCTCTTTATCCGTCAGTACAAAGTATTGCAGCCGTGCCTGTAGGACTTACCAAGTTTCGCGATGGTTTAGAAAAACTTAAACCATATAACAAGCAAACTGCAGGCGAAGTAATTGATATTATTGAAGAATATAATAAGAAATTCCGTAAAGAGTTTGGTGTAGGACTCTGCTATCCTGCTGATGAGTTTTTTATTAAAGCGGAGCGTGATTTGCCAAATGAGGATTATTATGACGACTACCCACAGCTTGATAATGGTGTAGGATTAGTCCGCTCGTTTTATGAAGACTTTACTTACGAGCTAAATAATTGCGACGAAAAGCCGATTAATAAAAAAGTAACCTTGGCAACTGGTGTTGACTTTTATCCGTATTTATGTGAGCTTTGCAAAAAAGCGGAGGAAAAATTCGGCACAAAAATCAATGTTCAAAAAATAATAAACAACTTTTTCGGTGAAGCTATAACAGTTTCAGGACTTATTACAGGTCAAGACCTTGCAGAGCAACTTAAAACTTGTGATTTAGGTGAATGTTTGCTCTTACCAAGTTCAATGATTAGTGATTATACAAATCATACCGAAAACAAAAATAAATTTCTTGACGATATGACTATTGAAGAATTACAAGAAACATTAAATACGAAAATTATACTGACTAGCGGTGGCGGTAGTCAGCTTTTAAGAGATATTTTGGGGGTGAAATAATGGCAAAACCCGTAGTGGCGATTGTAGGCCGTCCCAATGTAGGTAAAAGTACACTTTTTAATAAACTTATCGGTAAGCGTCTTTCAATCGTAGACGATACACCGGGCGTTACTCGCGACCGTATTTATGGTGATTGTGAGTGGCTCGGTCACGAAATGTTGCTTATTGATACAGGTGGTATTGAGCCATATTCCGACGATATTATTCTTTCACAAATGCGTCGTCAAGCACAACTTGCCATTGATAGTGCTGATGTAATTATCTTTGTAACTGATGTGCGCACAGGCGTTGTGGCTACTGATGAAGAGGTTGCAACAATGCTTATTAAGAGCAATAAACCAATTATTCTTTGTGTAAATAAGGCGGACTCATTAGGTGAGCCACCTGCAGAGTTTTATGAGTTTTATAATTTAGGACTCGGTGACCC
>JAZLET010000162.1:0-9383 GCA_045615405.1 Candidatus Fimenecus sp. | reverse complement strand
ACTGCTTTTGGTGGACTACAATTCACACAGCGAAAAGGTAGATTTGCTGATGAATATGTCAAGAAGGGTTGCATATATCAGTACAACCGATTTCGACAAGTCCAGGGCATGGCTGGTTGAATATGCGAATTTCATGCATATTGACATGTTTTCAGAATCAGCATACAGCGTTCTTACAGGTCAGTATCTTAAGGAACTTCTGGCCAAATCTCCGGCCAATGCAAAATATAATGTTGCATATACTTTCAGTGTTTTCTCACAGCAGATACTGAACAACACAGGTTTGCACATAGTCGGAGCTTCAGCCGAGAACAATACTTTTGACACTGTCGAGAATACTTATATTGGTTCTTATTTCCAGGCTCGTGACATTGAAGCGTCCGATATATTGCAAAGCAACATGAAAAATTACCTTGATTATGTTCGTCATTTAATCAGTCCTTCTAAATACGATGATCCGACACTTGATGAGAACAAAGTTTCAGGCGTAAACGTTGGTCTTGTTGACGGAAAAATCGTTATTAACCCAAATCTCCAAGAGAGAGCAAAGTCAGACTTAGTTCTTACTGTTGCTTCTACTGCTGACCTTGTTGCTATGATTGAAGCAGGCGCAAACGAAATTGATGATGACACAATGTTTGACGCTATTATGGCAGGTCACGCTGAAAACCAAAAAATCGTTAAATTCATTCAAGGTATTGTTGATGAAGTTGGCAAGCCAAAATTCGCTTATGAATCTTCTGACCCAGACCCTGAAATTATGGCTGAAATTGAAGCTTTCTGCATTGAAGATGTTAAGAAGGCTCTTGATACTGACGATAAACTCGTTCGTGACGAAGCACTTCTTCCAATTTATGAAGCAGTACACGAAAAGTTTGATGAGCGTTTTGAAGGTAACGAAGGCAAACTTGACGAGATTATGTATCTTGTTCAAAAGCATGTTGTTCGTGCATGGCTTAAAGATGAACACAAGCGTGTTGACGGCCGTGGTATTGATGACATTCGTCCTCTTAATGCTGAAGTAGACCTTATTGCTCGTGCTCACGGTTCAGGTATGTTTACTCGTGGACAAACTCAAGTTCTCTCAATCGCAACACTCGGCCCTATGGGTGATGCACAGCTTCTTGACGGTCTTGATGAGCAAACTGAAAAGAGATATATTCATCACTATAACTTCCCATCATATTCAGTTGGTGAAACAAAGCCATCTCGTGGCCCAGGACGTCGTGAAATCGGTCACGGTGCACTTGCTGAAAAGGCTCTTGTTCCAGTTCTTCCATCAGTTGACGAACTCCCATACGCAATCCGCGTTGTATCAGAAGTTCTTTCTTCAAACGGTTCAACATCACAGGGCTCAATTTGTGGTTCAACTCTTGCACTTATGGCAGCTGGTGTTCCAATTAAAGCTCCTGTAGCAGGTATTTCTTGTGGTCTTATCACAGGTGATGAAGGCGTTTATGGTGACTTTATGACAATGGTTGACATTCAAGGTCTTGAAGACTTTTATGGCGATATGGACTTTAAGGTTGCAGGTACAAAGAATGGTATCACAGCAATTCAAATGGACCTTA
Organism: Candidatus Fimenecus sp.; assembly: GCA_045615405.1. Lineage (GTDB taxonomy): Bacteria > Bacillota > Clostridia > Oscillospirales > Acutalibacteraceae > Fimenecus. Next base: position 7,812 of record JAZLET010000162.1, on the reverse strand, counting down.
AGGTACATGGTCTTACACCTGAAATCATTAAAGAAGCATTTGCAAAGACACACAAGGCAAGAGATTATATTCTTGACGAAATTATGCTTCCTTGCATTAGTGAGCCTCGTGCAGAGCTTTCAAAATATGCTCCAAAGATGCTTTCAACAAAGATTGACCCTGAAAAAATTGGTGACGTTATCGGTAAACAAGGTAAGGTTATTCAAAAGATTCAGGCTGATTGCGAATGTAAGATTGACATTGAAGAAGATGGTCGCGTATTTATTTCAGCTATTGACCTTGACAATGCAAAACGCGCATTGACAATTGTTGAACTTATTGCAAAAGACCCTGAAATCGGTGCAATTTACAACGGTGTTGTTACAAGACTTATGAGCTTCGGTGCATTTGTTGAAATTGCTCCAGGTAAAGAAGGCCTTGTTCACATTAGCCGTCTTGATGTTAAGCGTACTGAAAAGGTTGAAGATGTTGTTAATGTTGGTGACACAGTGCTTGTAAAGGTGCTTGAAATTGACGACCAAGGCAGACTTAATCTTTCTCGTCGTGATGCTCTTATTGAAGTTAAAGGTCTTGTGCCTGAAAACGACATTGAAGAAGCTCCAAGACGTGATAACAAAAAGCGTTTTAATGGCAAACGCCACAACGACTAATTAAACAAAAATTAAAGGCTATCGCATTTGCGATAGCCTTATTTTTTATTTTCTTTGGGAGTTTACATCATATTTAATTTCTTCATTGTTTTTCTTTTTCTTCTTTTTTCGCTTTTTCTTTTTAGAAATAATATTTAATACCACTCCTGCGCCAACAAAACCGATACCTATGAAAATAGGCACAAAATTTGAAATGGAGTTATCTTTATTGTTGTCCTGATTAGTTTCTTGCTGAGATTGAACCTCAGTGATTGGTTCATCAATATTTGCGTTTGCTTGATTAATCGCGTCATCAATAATCTCTTTAAGTGATTTGCCGTTAAATTCAGCGTATAAATCAGGTGCACCTGTAGGAATTGCACGGTGGTCAAACTTCTCTGTATAAGAATATGCAATATTTAATAATAATTGCTCACTATTTTTAAGGCCTGCAATTTCAAGGCCTATTCCTGCCCCTGATGAGTGATAGCCGATAGGAATGGCAATTTCAGGAAGTGATGCAGAAGGGGACAATGCACGACAGTTGTTAAGAAAAACTTGACTCCAAGCATTCCAGTATTTTCCGTTTTCATCAGTGCCTGATTTTAGTGGCGTTGACAAATATGATGGAAAAATCACCGCATCAAGCTCGTTTTCGTTTACAAGTCTTTGGAACTCGTCATAAAGCGCTTGCTTGTTCGCCTTGTGTCCGCTTACAAAGGTGTTGTACGATAAATTCCAAAGCTTAGGCATTGAAACAGTAACAATCTCAGCACCACAAGCAGTTAACTCGTTTATTGCATTTTGGAATGCGGCCGCAACCTCGTTATCAATATGCTTGTCCGTTCTTGCGGAAACATCAAATTTTGTTGCGATAGCATTTCGCTCTTCTTCAGTACCTGTTATTGTTGCCGAAGTTGTAGCATAAGAAAGTTCTTTAAGAACACCAATTTTTAAGTCCTTAAGAGCATTTTTATCAAGATTTTCAGTATAGTTATATTGACCATTCGTAAGTATGTCCATCATAATTGCTTGGTCATATACTGTTCTTGTGATTGCACCAGCCACATCACGAGTGCTGTTAAGAGTAGTACAGCCTGTGCGGTCAATAAGGTCAAAGGTAGGGCGTAAAGAAACACAACCATTAAGCACCGCAGGAATTCTCAATGATGAATTTGTATCAGTACCAAGACCGGCAACTGCAAAGTTAAGTGAAACCGAAACTGCAGTGCCACCAGATGAGCCACCTGCTGCCAAAAGTGTGTTGTAGGCATTTTTTGTTTGCCCTTTAATTTCACTGTACGAAATACGAGCGTCTTGAGCGTCGGTGCTCATATTAGTTTTGCCAATAATAACTGCGCCTTGCTCTAAAAGATAATTTACAACAGTAGCATTTTCTTGTGCTATTTTAGATTTTTCATAAAGGTGACCGTTTGTAGTGTAAAGTCCTTTTATATCAATATTGTCCTTCACAACTACAGGAATACCAAAAAGAAGTCCGTCACTTTCACCTTTTGAAATAGCAATATCTCTTTGCTTTGCAACTTCTAAAGCATCATCACAAAGAGTGATAAAGCAGTTGTATGGTGTGTTGTATTTTTCTATTCTTTGAAGATAGTAGGCAGTTAATTCTTCGCAAGTAACAATTTTTAAGTCAATAGCCTCACGAATGGTCGCAATATCAGCCTCGTAAAGAGCTGATAAAATCTCATTTTTACTTGCAACATCTTCATTTGCGTTTACAGTAATAAGGGATGCAAACAGCATAAGAATTGCCATAAAAAGTGAAAGAAATTTTTTCATAAAACACACCATCCTTCGTGTTATATATACATTATATAACTCTTTTTTACAAAAAGCAACAAAACCCTTACGGGAATCCGCAAGGGTTAGCAACTTTAATCAAGTTTAATCTCCACAAGCACAGGTTGGTCTAAAGCTATCTTTCAAGCAACCCTCTTTTGGTGGGAAAAACTCGTCAACAGGGAATTGGATTTTGCGGAAAGCGTCGCAAGGATTATCGGTTTCACAGTTGCACTCTTTGTTTGGTATGCAAAAATCGTATGCAGGAATAAGCATTTGAACATCACGCTCAAGTTGAACAATTGTAAAGATACCAAGAGTAACCGTAACCGCTCTTTCAGGCTCACGCTCATAGGTTTCAAAATCGCCATCAAAACAACGGCAAACACAACGTGGAATGCGAGATGGTTTGCAGCAAGGGTCAATGTGACAACAATCACAAACCTTGCAAAGCTTGGCGTCTAAACAAATAGGGTCAACAGTTTGCACTTTTGCCCTTGGATTTGTGCTTACCATATCAAGTTGTTCGTCAATATCGCCACAAGTGAATTCGGACGAGAATACCTTTACATTACCCTCTGAGCCGTAAAGAATACATTTTTTTGAGAAGGTTGCAAGACCTGCTACCATAGTTGGAGCACTTGTGTGACCACAAAAAACATCAAGACATACCTTAAAATAATAGGTGATATCAACTGAGTAAAAGCCACGATTAAAAGGCACTCTTTCAACTTCAATAAAGGCGTTAAGTACTTCGGCACCGCGACAACGCACATTAGTTGCACGGTCAATTATACATTGAGCGGAGTCTGTGAAATAAACTCTTAAATCTTCAAGACAATCCTTGTCGGCACAAGAGTCATAAACTCTATTTGTGTCAATGCATACTGCTTCTTTTATTTTTGATGGTACATTACAGTTTTTGTTTTCTGACATCAGTATTCCTCCTAAAAAATATTGTCAACTGACAGTACCATTGTATGTAAAAGAAAAATATTTGTTACAAAACGAAAAAAACTTATTCGTTATCTTTATAATATTAATTATATATTTATTTATATATATTATTTATTGGTCGTAATTTTTACAGTATTCACCTGTAAATTTTACAGTACTTACCTGTAATTTTTACAGTGGTTAGGTGTAATTTAGGGATGGGTATAACACAAAAAGGATATCGCTTATTTAAGTAGCTTTTTTTATAAAGTGGTTGTTAAAGTAAAAAATATATGTTAAAATATTATGATTAAACTTTTTGCAGGTGAGAAGGCATAATTATGGCAGTATTAAAAGATGTAAAAAGAATAGTAGTAAAGGTTGGTACATCAACACTTACATACAGTACTGGTAAAACTAATATTAGAAGAATGCACAAGCTTGTTAGCGTACTTTCTGACATTGTTAATTCAGGCGTTGAAGTAGCCCTTGTAACAAGCGGTGCTATTGGTGTTGGTGTTGGCAAACTTGGACTTAAAGAAAAACCTGCTGATACGGCAGGTAAACAGGCAGCAGCTACTATTGGTCAATGTGAATTAATGTTTATGTATGACAAGCTTTTTGGCGAATACGGTCATACTGTTGGTCAGTTGCTTATAACAAAAAGTGACGTTGAGAATGATGAAAGACGCCAAAACCTTATAAATACATTTAACAAGTTGTTTGATTTTGGTGCTATTCCAATTATTAATGAAAATGATAGCGTTGCCGTTGAAGAAATCGTTTATGGTGATAACGACTCACTTTCAGCAATCGTTGCAAAGCTTGTTAATGCAGATGCACTTATTATTCTTTCGGACATAGATGGTCTTTATGACTCTAACCCTAATGAGAATGAAGATGCAAAGCTTATTCCATTGGTTACTGAAATTAATGAAGATTTATATAAAATAGCAGGTGGTCGTGGGTCAACGCTTGGCACAGGCGGAATGGTAACAAAGCTTCATGCCGCTGAAATTACAATGAGTGCAGGAATTGACACAATCGTTATGAATGGCGAAAATCCAACTGAAATTTATAAAGCGCTTGATGGCAAGCAAGTGGGTACATTCTTTAAGGGCAAGGAGTAATTTCTATGCTTACTGAAATTGGAAAAAAAGTAAAAAATGCAGCGGCTGGGTTAGCGGTTGCATCTACTGACGATAAAAATAAAATATTAAAAGCTATTGCAAATGCCCTTCGTGAGAATAGCGACAAAATCATAAGCGCAAATGCCATTGATTTAGAGAATGGCAAAAACAACGGTATGGCAGAAGCTCTTCTTGACCGTCTTATGTTAAATGAAGATAGAATAGAGGGTATGGCACAAGGCATAGAAGGTGTAATTTCACTTCCTGACCCAGTTGGTAAGGTGCTTTGGGAAGATACTCGTCCAAACGGACTTAAAATTCAACGCGTTAGCTCACCTCTTGGTGTAATCGGCATTATTTATGAGGCAAGACCTAATGTTACAAGTGATGCTGCAGCCCTTGCAATTAAATCAGGTAACGCTGCAATTCTTCGTGGCGGTAAAGAGGCGTTTAATTCAAACTCCGCTATTATGGACATTATGCGAGAAGCGATAAATGGCGTAGGCTTTAATCCTGACATTATTGAGCTTGTACGCGACACAACTCGTGATAGTGCAACAGCGCTTATGCGAATGAATGGGTATATTGACGTGCTTATTCCTCGTGGTAGTGCAAAGCTTATTAATGCGGTTGTGCAAAATTCAACGGTGCCTGTAATTGAAACTGGTGCAGGTAATTGTCACATTTATATAGACGAGTTTGCCGATATTGATATGGCAACTGAAATTGTTTACAACGCAAAAACTCAAAGAATATCAGTTTGTAACACAGCTGAAAGTTTGCTTATTCATAAAGATATTGCAGAACTTGCACTTATTGCAGTAAAAGCAAAATTAGACGAGAAAAATGTAATTCTTTACGGCGACGAAGTTGCTTGTGAAATTTGTCCTGATATTGAAGAAGCAACTGAAGATGACTGGGCAACTGAATATTTAGACTACAAAATGTCAGTTAAAATCGTTTCTTCATTAGAAGATGCAGTTGCACACATAAGAAAATATTCAACTGGTCATAGCGAAAGTATTATTACTGAAAATTACGACAATGCTGAGAAATTTATGAATATGGTTGACTCATCAGCGGTTTATCATAATGCAAGTACTCGTTTTACTGATGGTGGGGAATTTGGATTTGGTGCCGAAATCGGCATTTCTACACAAAAGCTTCACGCTCGTGGTCCATTAGGACTTGAACAGTTAAATTCATTTAAATATAAAATCTACGGTAAAGGTCAGGTAAGGTGATTTTTATGGCAGAAACAAAAAACATAAAACATAAAAGCACTCATAAACTTGCATTCCCTATAGGTATGCTTGTTGTGTTACTTGCGGCAATCGGTTTTGTAACTGTAATCATTTCAGCGGTTGGCGGAGTCCAAAATGCGGTGCAAAAGTCAAAAAATTATGAGGAGTATGAAAAAATTCTTACTCCTGTTGTGCTTATTGACCCAAATACTTTTGACGATATTACAAAAGCCGATATGAATCAACTTATTGAGATTTCAATATGGTCGCTTCTTAAAAGTGATATTAGTCCTGATACTTTTAAGAGTAACGAAAACGGACTTTTAATTCCAAAATCGGCAGTTGAAAAACAGTTTGTAGAACTTTTTGGTACTGAAATTACACCTGCACACGCTACTATTGATGGCTATGCTTTGGAGTTTCAATATGATGCAAAAACTGAAACCTATACTGTTCCACTTACTGGTGTTACCCCTGTTTATACACCAAAGGTTGTTAGCAAAACAACAACTGCGGATTCAATAGTGCTTACAGTTGCTTGTCTTGCAGGTGACGCTTGGGAGCAAGGTGAAAATGGTGATATGATTGCACCGTCACCTGATAAATATATAAAGATAACACTTCGTGAAAAAGATGAAAATCTTTATATTTCAGCAATTCAAAGTACAACAACTCCTGAAATTGTAACAACTGAAAAGACAACTGAAACAACTACTGAAAGTAAAGAGCTTATTGACCAAGCAGATGTAGTTGCAAAAGAATCAACAACTACTGCAGAAGAAGGTTCAACAAACGAATCAACTACTGCAGCAGAGTAAAATATATTAATCCGCTTAAAGCATAGGCTATTTTAAAAAGCAACGCTTACCATACACCGTTATAGCGGTTGTCTTAATACATTTTATGTGCTTTTTGCGGACAAGTGACAAATTATTATATGTGAGGTAAATTTATGCTTCAATTTGAAGAATTAAAATTGAGACTTGTTGCACACGAAGAAGAGCTTACAAATTTGGCTGAGGCATTAGGTCTTGAAAAAATGAAAAATGAGATTGCAACTTTAGAAGAGCAACAAGCACAAGAGGGTTTTTGGGATGATATTCAAAACTCTCAAAAAGTTTTACAACGAACAAGTATGCTCAAAAATAAAGTTGCAGCATACGAAAGACTTAAAACTGATTACGAAGATGCTCTTCTTATGATTGAATTAGCTGACGAAGAAGAGGACGAAAGCCTTGTTGACGAGTGCACACAGGGTGTAGATAAGTTTGAAAAAGATTTAGATGCTCAAACACTGGCAACACTTCTTACAGGTGAATACGACTCTAAAAATGCAATTCTTACATTCCATGCAGGTGCAGGTGGTACTGAAGCTCAAGACTGGGCACAAATGCTTTTTAGAATGTATAACCGTTGGGGTGAGCGTCACGGCTATAAGGTTTCAACTCTTGACTATCTTGATGGTGATGAAGCAGGACTTAAATCCGCTTGTATTCTTATAGAAGGTGAAAATGCATACGGATTTATGAAGAGTGAGGCAGGTATTCACCGCCTTGTCCGTGTTTCTCCATTTGATTCATCAGGAAGAAGACATACTTCATTTGCATCTCTTGAAGTTATGCCTGAAATTGACGAAGATACAAATGTAGATATTAACCCTGACGATATTGAAATGGCTGTTTATCGTGCAAGTGGTGCAGGTGGACAAAAGGTTAATAAAACATCATCAGCAGTCCGCCTTACACATAAGCCAACAGGTATTGTTGTTTCTTGTCAGGTTGAAAGAAGCCAACACCAAAATCGTGAGGTTGCTATGACAATGCTTAAGTCAAAGCTTATTGAAATTAAAGAGCGTGAGCACCTTGCAAAAATTGAAGATATTAAAGGCGACCACAAAGAAATTGCTTGGGGTAGCCAAATCCGTTCATATGTATTTATGCCATATACACTTGCAAAAGACCATAGAACATCCTTTGAAAATGGTAACATAAATGCGGTTATGGATGGTGACATAGACGGATTTATAAATGCATACTTAAAAATGCAGTCACAAAAGAATTTAGATAATAA